>CAZEPK010000228.1:0-8395 GCA_964514085.1 uncultured Nocardioides sp. | reverse complement strand
GTGATCTTCTTCTCGATGGCCACGTCGTTCTCCGGAGCCGCCCTGGGCGCCGAGGGCCTGGCCGCCGACGTGACGATGCTCGTCGGCAACGGCTACGTGCCGGGGCACGCCGACTACGCGATGCAGCTGCTGCGCGAGCAGCCCGGCGTCCGCGGGCTGTTCGAGCGCCGACTGGTGGTCGCGCCGTGAGCCGCCGACCGAAGGGCAAGCTCGACCTCGACCCGGTGACCGTCCGCAAGGCCCGGAGCCTGGCCCGCAAGGCCGGTCGCCCGATCGTGGACCTGGCCAAGCGGCACACGACCGTCAGCGTCGAGCGCGCCACGCTGCGCATGGCCGGGCTCCAGGGCGCCGACGGCGACGGCATCCCGTGGGCCAACCGGCTCCTGGACGTCGTACGCGCGGACGTCGGGCTCGAGCACGGGGTCGCCCTGCCGGTCTGGGACGCCCTGGTGCGCCACGAGGCCGACGACCTCACCACGCTGGCCCAGAAGGCCGGGGCCGGGTCGATCACGTTCCGGGTCCCCGAGGGCCGCGACGCGGTGCGGGCCCGGGCGGCGGCCCGCAAGCAGGTGGGCGCCGGCCTCAAGCGCATCGACCAGCGCCGCCGGGAGCGGGAGCGGCTGGTCAAGAAGCACGGCGACGCCCCGCGCACCCCGTGGATCTACCTCATCGTCGCCACCGGCGACATCATGGAGGACATCCCGCAGGCCCAGCAGGCGGCCCGCGAGGGTGCCGACGTGATCGCGGTGATCCGGTCCACCGGCCAGAGCCTGCTCGACTACGTGCCCGAGGGCGCCACCCGCGAGGGCTTCGCCGGCACCTACGCCACGCAGGAGAACTTCCGCCTGATGCGGGCCGCCCTCGACGAGTCGAGCGCCGAGCTCGGGCGCTATGTGCGGCTGACCAACTACGCCTCCGGGCTGTGCATGCCCGAGATCGCGACGCTGGCCGGCCTCGAGCGGCTCGACATGATGCTCAACGACTCGATGTACGGGATCCTCTTCCGCGACATCAACCCCATCCGCACCTTCGTCGACCAGCGCTTCAGCCGCCAGGTCCACGCCCGCGCCGGGATCATCATCAACACCGGCGAGGACAACTACCTCACCACCGCGGACGCCGTCGAGGCCGCGCACACGGTGACGACCAGCCAGCTGCTCAACGAGTACTTCGCCAAGGAGGCGGGGCTCGAGGACTGGCAGCTCGGCCTGGGGCACGCGTTCGAGATCGACCCAGACCTGCCGAACTCCTTTCGCATGGAGCTGGCCCACGCGCTGCTGGCCCGCGAGCTGTTCCCGGACGCGCCGCTGAAGTGGATGCCGCCGACGCGGCACATGACCGGTGACGTGTTCCGCGGCAACCTGCTCGACGGCTTCTTCAACCTCATCGGCTCGCTCACCGGTCAGGGCATCCTGCTGGTCGGGATGATGACCGAGGCCGTCGTCACGCCGTGGATCTCCGACCGCGACATCGCGCTGCAGAACGTCCGCTACGTGCTCGAGGCCACCGGCGACCTGCACGAGGACTTCAACCCGGCCCCCGGCGGGTTCATCGCCAGCCGGGCCGAGCAGGTGCTGGGGGAGTCGGTCGACCTGCTGGAGCGGATCGTCGACGACACCCTCCTCGAGGCGATCGCCGACGGCACCTTCGGCCTGATGCGCCGGCCGGCGGACGCCGGGCGCGGCCTGGACGGCGTGGCCCGGAAGTCGAGCCTCTACTACAACCCCGCCAGCGAGCTGCTGGAATCCGGTGGCTGAGGTGCGAGGCCGTCCACGGCCGAGCCTCGAAGCCTGGTGTGCTGGGGCTGGAACCGGAGCCGGTCGAGCACCAGCCTGGAGTTGCGAGGCTTCGAGGCTCGTCGCTGGCGCTCCTCGCACCTCAGCCACCGTGAAGGGAATCCGTTCATGACGATCGTCCGCCCGTACGGCGACACCACCGGCGACGGCATGGTGCAGCTGAGCTTCACGCTGCCGGTCCCGCACTCCAAGGTCGCCGAGGGCGCCGCGGTTCAGCTGGCGGGCAAGATGGGCATGGACCCGGCGCTGGTGGTGCACAGCAAGCCGATGGGTCCCGACTTCACCTTCTTCGTGGTCTACGGCCGGGTCAACCACCTCGTCGACACCAGCACCGTGGAGGTGGTCGAGCGCGACTACCCGCTGCTGACGCCCAAGGAGGTCAACGCGGCGGTCAAGCGCGGGCTGCGGCGACGCCTGGTGGTGGTGGGCGGGTGCATCGGCACCGACGCGCACACCGTCGGCATCGATGCGATCATGAACATCAAGGGGTTTGCCGGTGAGAAGGGGCTCGAGTACTACCGCGAGCTCAAGGTGGTCAACCTGGGCGCCCAGGTCTCGGTCCCGCAGCTGGTCGAGCGCGCGCGGGCCGAGAAGGCCGACGCCGTGCTGGTCTCCCAGGTGGTGACCCAGCGCGACGCGCACCTGCTCAACACCCGCGAGATGTCCGCGGCGTTCCGCGAGGCCTACCCGGCCGACCGGCGGCCGCTGCTGGTCGTGGGCGGTCCGCGGTTCGACGAGACCATGGCCGCCGAGCTCGGCGTGGACCGCGTCTTCACCCGCGGCACCACCCCGGGCGAGGTCGCGTCGTTCATCGTCCACCGCCTGGCCCCCGTCGGGGCGGCCGCGTGAGCGCCGAGGTCGGCACCACGGTGGTGCACCGCCGCTACGTGCCCTTCTCCGACGCCCACTACGCCGGCCACCTGGTCGACGGCGCCTACTCCCTGAAGCTGTTCGGCGACGTGGCCACCGAGATGTGCATCCGCACCGACGGCGACGAGGGCCTGTTCGCGTCGTACTCCGACGTGCAGTTCCTGGCCCCCGTGCGGGCCGGCGACGTCCTCGAGATCACCTGCACGCTGACCAGGGTCGGCACCCGCTCCCGCACCCTCGAGCTGGCCGTCCACGTGGTGGCCCGGGGCGAGCCGACCGAGGCCCGGCCGGGCGCGGCGCGGGTGCTCGACGAGCCCCTGCCGGCCACCACCGCGACCGGCACCGTGGTGGTCCCGCCGAGCGACTGAGGGCCTCGGGCCGGTGTTCTGGTCCTGGTCTGGTCCTGGTGTGACTGGTGTGGCCGACACGCCCATCCGGCGCTGGAAATGTCGTGAACTGCCGGTGAACACAGCATGGCCCCTGACCTGCGCGTTCTCGTGTTCGTGCAGGTCAGCGGGGTGTTGACGACGGCGGTCCAAGCGGGTTGGGTTGCGGCCGTCCGCTCATGCAGATCACGGCAGGAGCGCCGGTTCACGGGTAGCCGGGTTCGAGGGTGACGTGCCATCGCCTGGGGACCCGCCGACCTGGATCCGGCCTCACCGTGAGGGCAGGGCACGGAGGGGCCCGCACCCCCTAGACAACAGCCTGACCCCGGCAGCCAGTCGTGGACCGGGCTGGACCGAAGGGCTGCGGGACCCCTCCGCCCTTCTGCTTCACTGGGGGGCGTGCTGAGGTCCAGGGCGCTGCTCGCCGCCGGAGCGGGCCTCGTGCTCTCCCTGGCCTTCGAGCCGGTGGCCCTGGCCTGGGTGATCCCGGCCGCCGTGGCCGGCTTCGTCCTGGCCACCCGCGGCCTGACCGTGCGCCGGGGGCTGGTCGTCGGCCTGTGCTTCGGTGCGGCGTTCTACTTCGTCCACATCTACTGGATGCGGGCGGTCGGCATCCCGGCCTGGATCGCCCTGTCGCTGCTCGAGACCCTGTTCTACGGGCTCCTGGGCGGTCTGTCGGCCCTCGTCCAGCGTCACCGCCTCTGGCCGCTCTGGTTCGCGGCGGCCTGGGCCGCCGTCGAGGTCTGGCGGAGCGGCTGGCCGCTGGGGGGCATGCCCTGGGGACGGCTCGCCTTCGGCATCGTCGACACCCCGGCCGCGGCGGGGCTGCCGTACGCCGGGTCCACGGGCCTGAGCTTCTCCCTGGCGCTGCTCGGCGCGCTGCTGGCCTGGCTGGTGGCCGGGCCGGCGGCGGGGGAGGGGAGCCGTCGAGTGGCGGCGCTGTGCCTGGCGGCGCTCGTCGCGCTCCTCGCCGTTCCGTCGCTGCTGCCCTGGAACGCGGAGGCCGACGGGGAGCTCACGGTGGCCGCCGTGCAGGGCGACGTCCCGGGCGACGGCGACGACATCCTCTACGACTTCCGCCAGGTCACCCAGAACCACGTCGACGCCACCATCGAGCTGGCCCAGCAGGTCGAGGACGGCACCGCACCGCGGCCGGACCTGGTCCTGTGGCCCGAGAACTCCACCGCGGTGGACCCGTTCGCCGACGAGGAGACGAACGCCGGCATCCGGGCGGCCAGCGAGGCGATCGGCGTGCCGATCCTGGTCGGCGCGATCGTCGACGGCGGCCCCGACCAGGTGCTCAACCAGGGCATCGTCTGGGACCCGCAGACCGGTGCCGGCGAGCGCTACACCAAGTGGCACCCGGTGCCGTTCGGGGAGTACATCCCGCTGCGCTCGGTCTTCATGAAGTACAACTTCTTCGACCGGCTGCGCGAGGTCGGCCGCGACATGCTCTCCGGCACCCGGCGTGAGCCCCTGGACGTCGACGGGGTGCCGGTGGCCGACGCCATCTGCTTCGACATCGCCTACGACGACGGGCTGACCGCGCAGCTGCGCAACGGCGCCCGGCTGCTCGTGGTGCAGAGCAGCCAGGCCACCTTCATCCACACCGACCAGACCGAGCAGCAGTTCGCGATCACCCGGCTGCGGGCGATCGAGACGGGGCGCTGGGTGGCGGTGGCCACCACCAACGGCATCTCGGGGCTGATCGGCCCGGACGGCACGGTCCTGGCCACGGCCGACAAGCGCACCCGTGCGGTGCTGGTGGAGGAGCTGGGGCTGACCAGCCAGCTGACGCCCGCGGTGCGGATCGGCCCGTGGTCCGGGCGCGTCGCCTCGGGCTTGGCCATGTGGGGCGTCATGCTCGTGCTGCTCCCGTATCGTCGGGTCCGCACGAAGGACGGCGGCTCGGAGGATCCCGACGTCCGGGAGCTGGAAGCCACGACCGCGGGAGGGTGATGAACGAGCCGCTCGGACGCGTCGTCATGGTCGTCCCGACCTACGACGAGGCCGACAACATCGCCTGGGTGGTCGGGCGGCTGCGCGCGGCCCAGCCCGACGTCGACGTCCTGGTGGTCGACGACAACTCACCCGACGGCACCGGTGCGCTGGCCGACGAGCTGGCCGCCGCCGACGCGGCGGTCCACGTCCTGCACCGCGCCGGCAAGGCCGGGCTCGGGGCGGCGTACCTCGCGGGCTTCGCCTGGGCGCTGGAGGCGGGCTACGACGTGGTGGGGGAGATGGACGCCGACGGCTCCCACCAGCCAGAGCAGCTCCACCGCCTGCTCGACGCCCTGGGCGGCGCCGACCTGGTCATCGGCTCGCGCTGGGTCCCCGGCGGCTCGGTCGTGAACTGGCCGCTGCGGCGCGAGGCCCTCTCGCGCGGGGGCAACCTCTACGTGCGGATGCTGCTCGGCATCTCGATCCGCGACGCCACGGCCGGCTACCGGGTCTTCCGGCGCAGCGCCCTGGAGAAGATCGACCTCTCCTCGGTGGAGTCGACCGGCTACGTCTTCCAGACCGACCTGGTCACCCGCTGCCTGCGGGCCGGCCTCACCGTCCGCGAGGTGCCCATCGAGTTCGTCGAGCGGGTGCGCGGTGACTCCAAGATGAGCGGTGCGGTGGCCACCGAGTCGCTGCGGCGGATCACCCGCTGGGGGCTGCGCGAGCGCCGCGACCAGGTCCGCCGGGCCCTGACCCGCGAGACCTCGAGCAGCGGGCGGCGCTGAGCGTGGCCCGCCGACGCCGCTCCGGGCTGGGCTGGCTGCTGGTCGCCCTGTTCATCCTGGTCCCGCTGGTCGAGATCTACGTCATCATCCAGGTCGGGCAGGTGATCGGCGCCGGGTGGACCATCCTGCTGCTGGTCCTCGACAGCATCCTCGGCTCGTGGCTGATCCGGCGCGAGGGCTCGCGCGCCTGGCGGGCCCTGCGCGAGGCGCTCGAGCGTGGCCGGATGCCGGCGCGCGAGCTCGCCGACGGCGCGCTGATCCTCATCGGGGGCACGCTGATGCTGGCCCCGGGCTTCGTCACCGACGGCTTCGGCATCCTGATGATCCTGCCGGTGACCAGGCCGGTGTTCCGCCGGCTGCTCACCAACGTGGTGGCCACCCGCCTCGTGGTGGCGGGAGCGCCGGGCGGTCCGGACGCACGTCGCCCCGGTCCTGGCCCTGACGGGCCGGTGATCCGGGGCGAGGTGGTCGACGAGTAGCTCGTCGTTCAGCCGGTCAGGCCGAGGCCTTGCGCTTCTTGGCGTTGGCGCGGTGCAGGTGTGCGGGGCCGATCTCGCCCCCGCGCAGCAGCTCGAGGCGCTCCTTGAGGATGTCCTCGAGCTCCTTCTCCGAGCGGCGCTCGAGCAGCATGTCCCAGTGGGTGCGGACCGGCTTCTCGGCCTTCACCTCACGCTCGATGCCGGCCGTGCTCTCGGCCTCCGCGCCGCAGCGGGGGCACTCCCAGATCGCCGGGATGTCCGCCTCGACGGACATGGTGATCTCGAACTCGTGACCCTGCGTGCAGCGGTAGCCGACCTGCTGACGAGCGGCGAACTCGATGCCGCGCTCGTCCTCGAAACTCTGGCCTCCCAGCCGCGCTCCGCGTAGCGTGCGCTCCGCCATGAGGCACCTCCAATGCGATGTCTGTGATTCCCCGTAGGTTCCTCGTACACACGAGAGACGGTCCGGACCAGCAAAAGGTTCACTGCCGAGCCCGTTGACAGATTGCTCTCTGAGGGGTTAACGGTACCCAGGCTGCCAAGATTCCCACGATTCCTCGCAGTGACCGCCGGTAGGTGTCAGGGGGACCTGGCAGTGGCCGCTGGCGGCCCTCAGACGTTGTCCGGGACGGCGTTCCCGGCCTCGCGGATGCCCCGCTCGGGGTCCAGCCGCAGCAGGAAGAACGCGCCCAGCACGAAGAAGACGATGAGGCTGACGATGGCGGGGCGGTAGGAGCCGGCCAGCTGGAAGACCAGCCCGAAGAGCAGGACGCCGAACCACGACGTACCGCGCTCGAAGGCGTTGTAGAGCGCGAAGTACTCACCCTCGCGGCCGCGGGGGATGAGCAGGCTGAAGAACGAGCGGGACAGGGCCTGGGTGCCGCCCAGCACCACGCCGATGGCCACGCCGATGGCCAGGAACAGCGCGGTGTTCTCCGCGGGCAGGAAGACCGCCAGCACCACGATCGCCATCCAGGCGAAGGTGCCCCACAGGATGGCGCGGTAGGCACCGTGGCGGGCGGCGAGCCGGCCGAAGAACAGGGCGCCGCCGAAGGCGACGAACTGGATCAGGAGGATCGTCGCGATCAGGACCGAGTCGCTGAACCCGAGCTGCTTGGACCCGTAGGTCGACGCGGCGTAGATGACCGTCTGGATGCCGTCGTTGTAGAAGACGTAGGCCAGCAGGAAGGTCAGCGTCATGGGGTAGGCGCGGAGCTCCTTGAGCGTGGTGAACAGCTGGCCGAAGCTGCGCTGGACCAGGTTGCCCTCGCGCGCCGCGGCCTCCGCCGGAGCACGGTCGCGCAGCCGCCGGAACGGGATGATCGTGAAGCCGGCCCACCACACGGCCGCCGAGAGCAGGGACAGCCGGACCGCGAGCTCCTTGTCCAGCCCGACGGCGTCGTGGCCGAGGACCACCGCCAGGTTCACCACGAGCAGCAGGCCGCCGCCAAGGTAGCCGAAGGCCCACCCGCGGGAGGAGACCTGGTCCCGCTCGGCCTCCGTGGAGATGTCGACGAGCATGGCGTAGTAGCTGACCAGTGAGCAGCCGCCGAGCACGCTGCTCAGCACGATGCAGACCGCGGCCAGCTGCCACTGGTCGTCGCGCATGAAGAAGAGCAGCGCGGCGAAGAAGGAGCCGGCCCAGGCGAACATCGCCATCTGCCGCTTCTTGTGGGCCGAGCCGTCCACGAAGGCGCCGACGATCGGGAGGATCAGGGCGCTCAGGATCGTCGCGAAGCTGGTCAGGTAGAACGGCAGGGACCCGGCGGCCAGGTGCAGCCCCAGGACGCTCACGGTCTTGTCGCAGGTGTCGTCGGCGCTGTCCCCGCAACCCGCCGCGCGGCCCGCGACGGTGATCATGAACGGCGCGAAGAGCACCGTGAGCACGGTGGTGTAGTAGGCGGAGTTCGCCCAGTCGTACCAGTTCCACGCCTTCTGCTCGCGCTGGCGCTCGGCCTGGTCGCGGAGCGGGCCGAGGTCGGCGAACCCCGAGGTCGGTGCCGTCATCCGGGTCATTCCCTCCAGAGGCCGCGCTCGGTGAGCACGTCCTTGAGCAGGTCGGTCCGGTCGGTGAAGATGCCGTCGACGCCCAGGTCGAGCAGCTGGCGCATCTCGTCGGGGTCGTCCACCGTCCA
>CAZEPK010000227.1:2183-8398 GCA_964514085.1 uncultured Nocardioides sp. | reverse complement strand
GACGACGGCGGCCTGCTGCTGGACCGGTTCGCGGCGCTGCCGCGGCACGGCGTACGCCTGGGGTACGCCGGCAAGGTGGTCTCCGCCGCCGACGTGGCCTGGTGCCTGGACCACGCGGCCGACTTCGTGACCATCGGGACCGGCGCGATCATCCACCACGACTTCGCGGCCCGCACGCTGGCCGACCCGGCCTTCGCCAGCCTGCCGCAACCGGTCAGCCGGGAGCACCTGGAGGCGGAGTCCGTGGGCCCGGCGTTCGTGGACTACCTGGCCACCAGCTGGGACGACTTCGTCGCCTCCTGAGCCGGGCGGTCGACGGGTTTCGCGGGCCGCCGGCCCGGGCACCGCCCACCCATGAGCTCATCCTTCCCCGACGAAGCGAACGAGGCCGACGTCGTCGAGCAGGCGCGCTCGGTGGTCGACGACCACGACGACGCGCCGCCGACCCGGCCCAGCGTCGCCAGCGACGAGGCCAGCGAGGCCGACGTCCTCGAGCAGGGCGCCGAGCTGGTGGAGGACGACGAGCGCTGACCGGCCGGGGCGCCTGCCTGTGCCACGCTTCGTCCGGTGGAGCCGGTCGACGAGCACTTCCTGCGGCAGGCCGCTGAGCTGCGCAGCGGCCCGGGAGCCGCGGTCGAGGGCGCGGCCGACCCGGCGGTCCTGGAACCGCTGTTCCTGGCGCAGGCCGAGAGCCGTCACCTCGACCTGGCCGCACGGTGGCTCCAGCAGCAGGGGGTCGGCTACTACACGATCGGCTCCGCCGGCCACGAGTCCAACGCCGCCCTCGGACTGCTCTCCCGCACCACGGACCCGGCCCTCCTGCACTACCGCTCCGGCGGGTTCTTCACGGCCCGCGCCCACGTCGACGGGTCGGTCGACCCGGTGCGCGAGACGCTGCGGAGCCTGACCGCCTCCGCGCTCGACCCGATCTCGGGCGGCCGGCACAAGGTCATCGGCCACGCCGGGCTGCACGTCGTCCCGCAGACCTCGACCATCGCCTCCCACCTGCCCCGTGCCGTCGGGCTGGCCTTCGCGCTCGGCCTGGCCCGGCGGCTGGACCACCGGACCCCGTGGCCCGAGGACGCCGTCGTGGTGTGCAGCTTCGGCGACGCCTCGGTCAACCACTCCACGGCCGCGGGCGCGTTCAACGCCGCGGCCTACCTGGCCCACGTGCACCGCGACTGCCCGGTGCTGCTGGTCTGCGAGGACAACGGCCTGGGCATCAGCACCCGTACGCCGCGGGGCTGGGTGGCGGCGGCCCTGCAGCACCTGCCCGGCGTGGCCTACCGCCACGCCCGCGGCCACGAGCCCGCCGAGCTCGTGCGCACGACGCAGGAGGCGCTGGACGACGTGCGCAGCCGGCGCGGGCCCGGCGTGCTGCACCTGAGCACGGTCCGGTTCATGGGCCACGCCGGGTCCGACGTCGAGCTGGCCTACCGCTCCCCCGCGGCGATCCAGGCCGACCTGGCTCGCGACCCGCTGCTGGCCACCGCCCGCGCCCTCGTGGCGGCGGGGCACTGGACCGCGACGCAGGTGCTCGAGCGCTACGAGGAGGTGCGGACGCGCGTGCGCCGGGTGGCGGCCGAGGTGTCGGCCGAGCCCCGGCTGACGACCCGGGCCGAGGTCATGGCTCCGCTCGGGCACGCTGTCGCCCCCGCGCCGCCCGACCCGCCCTCCAGGGTGGAGCCGGTGGGGTCCACGCCGCTGACCCTGGCCCAGGCCATCAACCGGGCGCTGGCCCAGGAGCTGACCGAGCACGACGACGTGCTCGTGCTCGGGGAGGACGTGGGCGCCAAGGGCGGGGTCTACGGCGTGACCCGGGGGCTGCGCGGCCGCTTCGGCGAGGACCGGGTGATCGACACCGTCCTCGACGAGCAGACCGTGCTGGGCACCGCGCTCGGCACCGCGCTGGCCGGCTTCCTGCCCGTGCCCGAGATCCAGTACCTCGCCTACCTGCACAACGCCGAGGACCAGCTGCGCGGCGAGGCGGCCTCGCTGCGCTTCTTCTCGGCCGGCCAGTACGCCAACGGGATGGTGGTCCGGATCCCGGGGCTGGCCTACCAGAAGGGGTTCGGCGGCCACTTCCACAACGACAACTCGCTGGCGGTGCTGCGCGACATCCCCTGCCTGGTCGTGGCGGTGGCCAGCCACCCGCACACCGCGCCCGCCCTGCTCCGGGGCTGCCTGGCGCTGGCCCGCGACGAGGGCGCGGTCTGCGTGTTCGTGGAGCCGATCGCGCGCTACCACTCCCGCGACCTGGTGGACGGGGACGAGCGCTGGCTCGCGCCCTACGACGGGTCCACCCGCGCCGCGCCGGGCGACGTGGTGGCCTACGGCACCGGCACGGACCTGCTGCTGGTGACCTTCGGCAACGGCGTGCACCTGAGCCTGCGCGTGGCGGACTCCCTGCGCGCCGACGGCTTCGGCTGCACGGTCCTGGACCTGGCCTGGCTGGCGCCGCTGCCGGTCGACGCCGTGGTGCAGGCGGCGTCGCGGGCCGCCGCCGTGCTCGTCGTCGACGAGACCCGGCACAGCGGCGGGGTCTCCGAGGCCGTGGTGGCGGCGCTGGTGGACGCCGGCGTCCCCACGCCGGTGGCGCGCGTGAACAGCGCCGACTCCTTCATCCCGCTCGGCCCGGCCGCCGACCTGGTGCTCCTGCAGGAGGACGAGGTCCTGGCCGCTGCTCGCGCCCTGCTCCGCGCTCGGGGGTGACGCACCACCGGCCCGACGCGGGGGATCTGCGTCGGGCCGGTGCGCTGGGTGCCCGCACGTCGGCAGGCTCTAGGGGCGTCGGGGTTCAGACGTGGGCGGCGCTCCGGCGCTGCGACCACTGCCAGACCACCAGGGCGATGACCGCGCCGATGATCGAGCCGATGATCCCGGACGGCTGGAAGAAGCCGTCGTCGGAGTCCTTGCCGAACAGCACGTAGCCGAGGAGCCCGCCGACCAGGGAGCCGACGATGCCGAGCGCGATGGTCGCCACCACCGAGAGGTCCTGGCGACCGGGCACGAGCAGCCGAGCCACGAAGCCGGCGATGGCGCCGACGATGACGATGGTGAGGATGAGTCCGAGCATCAGAGTGCCTTTCTCGTGGGACCGGCCTGTCGCCGGCCCAGGGCTCCAGACAACCACCCCTAGGAGGGGTGCAGCACACCCCTAGGTAGGTTAATCTCCCTCCCATGCCCCCGCCCTCCGCACCGATCCAGGTGGCCCTGGTCGACGACTACGACGTGGTGGTGGTCGGCGTGGCCAACATGCTGGAGCCCTACCGCGACCGGGTGGTCGTGGCCGAGCTCGACACCAACAAGCCCGTCGAGGACGACGTCGACATCGCGCTCTACGACTCCTTCGCCCAGCCCGAGTCGGACCACCAGGAGGTGAAGGCGCTCATCGACAACCCGCGGGCCCGGCGGGTCGTGGTCTACACCTGGAACTTCCACCCCGAGCTCGTCTCGATGGCGCGCGACCTCGGCGTCCACGGCTACCTGTCCAAGTCCCTGACGGCCCGGGAGCTCGTCTCCGCGCTCGAGTCGGTCCACGCCGGCCAGGAGGTGGTCAGCCGGGCGCCGACCAAGGCGCGCACCCAGAGCGGCGACTGGCCGGGGCGGGCCGAGGGCCTGACCGACCGGGAGGCGGAGATCCTGGCCCTCATCACGCAGGGCAAGAACAACGCCGAGGTCGCGGCGCTGACCTACCTCAGCCCCAACACGGTCAAGTCCTACATCCGCGGCCTCTACCGCAAGATCGAGGTCGAGAGCCGGACCCAGGCGGTCCTGTGGGGGGTCCAGAACGGCTTCCTGCCCGACCACCGGCGCATCGACCACTGGCGCGGTGGCCCCTGAGCGTGCGGCTCGTCGGGACGCCCGGTCCTAGACCGTGAAGTCCACACCCTGGGCCAGCGGCAGCTCGCCGGAGAAGTTGACGGTGTTGGTGGCCCGTCGCATGTAGGCCCGCCAGGCGTCCGAGCCCGACTCCCGCCCGCCGCCGGTCTCCTTCTCCCCGCCGAAGGCGCCACCGATCTCGGCGCCCGAGGTCCCGATGTTGACGTTGACGATCCCGCAGTCCGAGCCCTCGTCGGAGAGGAACAGCTCGGCCTCGGCCTGGTCGCTGGTGAACACGCTCGACGACAGGCCGTGGGGCACCGCGTTGTTGAGCGCGATCGCCTCCTCGAAGTCGTGGTAGGGCAGCACGTAGAGGAGCGGCGCGAACGTCTCCTGGGCCACCACCGAGGTCTGCTGCTCGATGCGCACGATGGCCGGCTGGACGTAGTAGGCCTCCGCCGCCTCGTCCTCCAGCACCCGCCCTCCGCCGGTGACCACCGTGCCGCCCTCGTCCGAGGCGCGGGCGATCGAGGCCTGCATGCCGTCGTACGCCGCGCGGCGCACCAGCGGCCCGACCAGCGTGCCCTCGGCCATCGGGTTGCCGATCGGCAGCCGCTCGTAGGCGCCGGCCAGCCGGTCCGTGAGCTCGTCGACCACCGAGCGGTGGGCGATGACGCGGCGCATCGTGGTGCACCGCTGCCCGGCGGTCCCGGCGGCGGAGAAGACGATCCCGCGCATGGTCAGGTCGAGGTCGGCGCTGGCGCTGACCACGGCGGCGTTGTTCCCGCCGAGCTCGAGCAGGGTGCGGCCGAAGCGGCCGGCCACGCGCGGCCCGACCTCCCGGCCCATCCGGGTCGAGCCGGTCGCGCTGAGCAGCGCCACCCCGGCGTGGTCGACCAGCGCCTGGCCCACGTCGGCGCCGCCCACCAGCACCTGCGAGATGTCGGCCGGCGCACCGAGCTCGGCGATGGCCCGCTGCAGCGTGGCGGCGCAGGCCAGGGAGGTCAGCGGCGTGAGCTCGGAGGGCTTCCAGACGACCGGGTCCCCGCAGACCAGGGCCACGGCGGTGTTCCAGGACCAGACCGCAGCCGGGAAGTTGAAGGCGCTGACCACGCCGACCACGCCGAGCGGGTGCCAGGTCTCCATCAGCCGGTGGCCGGGCCGCTCCGAGGGCATGGTCCGCCCGTAGAGCTGGCGCGAGAGCCCCACCGCGAAGTCGCAGATGTCGATCATCTCCTGGATCTCCCCGCGCGCCTCGGAGGTGATCTTGCCGACCTCCAGGCTGACCAGGGTGGCCAGGTCGTCCTTGTGCTCGGCGAGGATCTCGGCCCAGCGCTTGACCAGAGCACCGCGCGCCGGGGCCGGCACCTTCCGCCACTGCCGGAAGGCCTCCTGCGCCCGCTCGACCGCGTCGTCGACCGCCGTGGCGTCGGCGTACGACAGGGCGCTGAGCTCCTCGCCGTTCACCGGGGAGGTCTGGCGGCGGTCACCTCCGGCGGGCTGGACCCCGAGGCGGGTCAGGACGTCGTGGGAGAGGGCGGTGAGCTCGTCGCGGCTGGGGATCACGGACCAGTCCTACACGATGTTGAGCTCGGGCCTGGCGCCGCTGTCGTCGAACCGGCGGAGGTCGAGCCCGCTGACGTCCACGACGGGCGGCCGCCCGAGGTAGAGGTCGCGCACCACCTCGCCGACGGCCGGGCCCATGAGGAACCCGTGGCCCGAGAAGCCGGTGGCGTAGAAGAAGCGGTCGACGCCCTCCGCCTCGCCGATGAGGGCGTTGTGGTCGGGCGTGTTCTCGTAGAGCCCGCTCCAGCCGCTGGCCACGCCCACCCCGGCCAGGGTCGGCGTACGGCGCTCGACCGCGGCGGGGAGCAGGTCGGGGTCGGACATGCCCATCAGCAGCCCGCCGCCCTCGGCGTGGAAGTAGAAGCTGCTGGCGAAGTCGATGGTGAACGGCGTGCGCGGGTCGAGGCCCGCGACCGGCTCGGTCACCACGATGTCCCGGCGCTCGGCCTCGACCGGCAGGGCCACCCCCGCCATGGCGCCCACCGCCGCCGACCAGGCGCCCGCGGCGCAGACCACGGCCTCCGTGCGGATCGTGCCCCGGTCGGTGCGGACCGCCCGGACCGAGGTGCCGTCGAGCTCCAGCCCTTCGACCGTGGTCCCGCTGCACAGCGTCGCGCCCGCCCGCCGGGCCGCGCCGGCGTAGCCGAGCACCACCGACTCGGGCGTGCAGTGCCCGTCGGTCGGCGAGTACGCCGCGGCCAGCAGTCCCTCCGTGTGGACCAGCGGCGAGAGCCGGCCGGCCTCGGCCACGTCGAGCATCCGGCTGGGCACGCCGAGCTCGTTCTGCAGCGCTACGTCCTGCTCGAACCTGGCGACGTCCTCGGCCC
>CAZEPK010000227.1:0-2173 GCA_964514085.1 uncultured Nocardioides sp. | reverse complement strand
CCGGTCGAGCAGGAAGAGGTAGCCGACCTGGTGCAGGTCGATCTCCTGCCCGAACCGCTCGGCGAAGGTCTCGAAGGTGCGCAGGCTGCGGTGGCCGAGCTCGATGTTGACCGCATCGGAGAACTGCGCCCGCACCCCGCCCGCCGCCTTGCACGTCGACCCCGACCCGAGCCCGGCCCGCTCCACGAGCACCACGTCGGGCACCCCCGCCGCCGCCAGGTGGTAGGCCGCGCTGAGCCCGATGACGCCGCCGCCGATGACCACCACCGACGCGCGGCTGGGCAGGGCGGGCGGCACGCCGTCAGCCTAGGTGCCCGACGTCCAGGTCCCGCTCGGCCAGCCGCCTGCACCCAGGTCAGGGCGCGAGGTACAGCTTGCGGAGGCGCTCGGTGATCGTCCAGGTCGTGCGGTCGCCCGCGCGCAGCCGGACGAGGACACCGGGGTCCAGCGCGATGCTGCTCCCGTCGTCGAACGTGACCGTGCCGCGGCCGTCGAGGACGAGGAACACCTCGTCGACCTCGGTGTCGACGTCGGTGCCGGGCCCGGCCTCCCAGAGACCCACCTCCACCTCGTCGAGGTGGTGCAGCGTGGCCGAGGCGGACGCCAAGGCGGCCGAGCCGCCGTCCGGCTCGAGCCGCTCGGCCCGCAGGTCCGTGGACAGCAGTCGGTCGGCGCTCAGGCCCGCGCCCGGCGCGTCGGTCACGAGTCGAACCCGAGGCCCAGGCGGTCCAGTGTCCGCAGCCAGAGGTTCCGCCTCCCGGTCCGGTCGTGGCGGACCAGGGAGCGGGTGGTGGCCCGGATCCCCAGCCAGGCCAGGGGTTCCGGCGGGAACGGGACCGGCTTCTCGCGCACCATCCGCAGCCTGGTCCGCTCGGTGTCCGCGCCGGCCAGCAGGTCGAGCACCACGTCGGCCGCGAAGCGGGAGGCGCCCACGCCGAGGCCGGTGAAGCCGGTGGCGTAGGCCGTCCGCCCGCGGTGCGCGGTGCCGTAGAAGGCGCAGAACCGGGTGCAGGTGTCGATGACACCCGACCACCGGTGGGTGAAGCGGAGGCCGTCGAGCTGGGGGAAGGTCGCGGCGAAGTTGCGGGCGAGGACCTCGAAGGTCTCGGGCCGGTCGTCGTGGCCGGGGTCGATCGAGCGGCCGAAGTGGTAGACCGCGTCGTAGCCGCCCCAGAGGATCCGGCGGTCGGGGGTCAGCCGGTAGTAGTGGAACTGGTTGCCCGAGTCGGCCACGCCGATGCCCGGGTCCCAGCCGAGGGCCGCGTGCTGCGCCTCGTTCAGCGGCTCGGTGGCCAGCACGTAGTCGTAGACCGGGACCACCCGCCAGTTGCTCCGGCGCAGCGGGCCGGGGAAGACGTTGGTGGCCAGGGCGACGTCCGCGGCCCGGACCACGCCGCCGCTGGTGGTGGCCACCACCCCACCGGCGGAGGCCTCGAGCGACTCCAGGCGGGTGCCCTCGGCGATCCGCACGCCGAGCCCCTCGGCCGCCGCTGCCAGTCCCCAGGCCAGCCGGGCCGGGTCCACCATCGCGGCCTCGTCGGCGTCGAGGCGGCCCGCGAGGTACGTCGGCGAGGCCACCACCCGGCGTACGGCGTCCGCGTCGAGGAAGCCCGGCGTCCCCGGCTCCAGCGCGGCCACCTCGTGCGGTCGCGTGGCCACGGTCAGCTGGCCCCCGCGGGCCCAGCCGCAGTCGATGCCGTAGGTGCTGAGCGTCTTCTCGATGTCGTCGAGGTTGGCCAGGCCCAGGGCGGCCAGCACGTCGTACTCCTCGGGCCAGCGCTGCCGCCCGTTGGGCTCGCCGTGGGTCAGGCTGGCCTCGCAGAAGCCTCCGTTGCGCCCGGTGGCGTGCTCGGCGATCCGGTCCGCCTCGACGAGCAGCACCCGCCGACCGGGCTCCCGCTCCACGGCCCGCAGCGCGGTCCAGAGCCCGGTGAACCCACCTCCCACCACGAGCAGGTCGGTCTCGGTGTCACCCGCGAGCGCCGGGCGCGGCTCCGGCCGGGCGGCGTTGTCCAGCCACAGCGGTTGCCACACCGATCCGGCCAAGGGGTCCACGGCCGTAGCCAAGCACAGCCGGGCCGCGTCCCCGATTCGTCTGCGGATCGACCGGCCGCCGCGCGCTTGTCATGTGTCAGCGGATCGTGGACACGATGTGTCGGGTCATCGTGAACAC
>CAZEPK010000226.1:3199-8415 GCA_964514085.1 uncultured Nocardioides sp. | reverse complement strand
GCCGGTCGCCCGGGCGGCCTCGAGCAGGGCCGGGAGGTCGGCCCCGGGCAGCTCGCCGATCTCGGCGGCGCCCGGACCGAGGACCAGGCCACCACCGTCGTCGCCGGGCAGCACCGGGAGCGCGATGACGTCCACGCCTGCCAGGGCGTGCGGACGCGTCGCCGTGACGGCGAACTCGGGTGGGGAGACCTGTGTGGGGAGCGTCGGCGTGACGCTCACCGGTCCGCGGTCCCCCGAGCGAGACCGGCTGGCATCAGCCGACGACGTCCTTCAGCTTGTCACCGAGCTCGCCCGCCTCCTCGGCGTTCAGCTCCACGACGAGGCGGCCACCGCCCTCCAGGGGCACGCGCATCACGATGCCGCGGCCTTCCTTGGTGACCTCCATCGGACCGTCACCGGTCCGCGGCTTCATCGCCGCCATGCGGCACCCTGCCTTTCACTTCAACCCACGACCCGAGCCAGCAGACCCGAGCACGCCGTACGGCGTCGGACCATTATCCCTCATGGATCGTGGTGCAGGGCACACTGCCTCCATGACCGAGTCGAACACCGAGTCTGCAGCTGCCCTGTCTGCCGTCGTCTACACCCTCGTCGACGGGGTGGCCACCATCCGCCTGAACCGGCCCGAGGCGATGAACAGCCTCGACATCGCGACCAAGGAGCTGCTGCGCGACGCCGTGCAGGAGGCGGCCGCCGACCCGGCGGCGCGTTGCGTCGTCCTGACCGGCACCGGCCGGGCGTTCTGCACCGGACAGGACCTCAAGGAGCACGTCCAGCTGCTCCAGAACGGCTCCAGCGACGAGCTGTTCACGACCGTGGAGCGCCACTACAACCCCACCGTGCTGGCGCTCTCGTCGATGGAGAAGCCGGTCATCGCGGCCGTCAACGGCGTGGCGGCCGGCGCCGGCGCCTCCCTGGCCTTCGCCTGCGACCTGCGTGTCGTGGCCGACACCGCCGGCTTCAACCTGGCCTTCGCCAACGTCGCCCTCTCCTGCGACACCGGGTCGAGCTGGACGCTGCAGCGCCTGGTCGGGCCGGCCAAGGCCCTGGAGCTCCTGTACTTCCCGCGCACCGTCCGGGCCGAGGAGGCCCTCGCCCTCGGGCTGGCCACCCAGGTGGTGGCGGCCGACGACCTCGAGGCCACCGTGGCCGAGCTGGCCGGCCGGCTGGCCGCCGGCCCCACGGTGGCCCTGGGCTCGATCCGGGCGTCGGTGGCCTACGCCGCCGCGCACACCTTCGAGGAGTCCCTGGCCCTCGAGGGCCGGATGATGAACCGCACCGGCGCCACCGAGGACCACCGGGCCGCGGTCGACGCGTTCGTGGCCAAGCAGGCGCCGGTCTTCCACGGGCGCTGACCCAGGGCCGCACCGAGGGGCGGTGGCCTGGCACCCGTTCTCCCCAGGGCCGCACCGAGGGGCGGTGGCCTGGCACCCGTTCTCCCCGTGGACAGACGTTGCGGGCCCACCGCCCACCCGGGCTCGCCTGTGGACAGCGGTTGCCTACCCACCGCCCCCCGGAGGCGGACCCGGCTCAGCGGCCGCCGAAGGAGCCGGAGGCCCGGAAGATCCGCAGCACCTGGCGCGGCGCGGTGCGGGCCATGAGCGCGCGGGGCGGGTGCGCGCCGTACTCGACGGTGAGCGCGAAGCCCGGGAAGCGGTCGTTGAACCAGCCGGTCATGGTGCCGTGGCACACCCCGCCGCAGTCGAGCGTGGTGGCCGGCAGGCCGAGCGTGTGGGCGACGCGGCGGGAGAAGCCCGGGCGCTTGTTGTCGGTGTCCACGCCGTGCAGCGGCTGGTGGAAGCTCAGGACGTAGTCGGGCCGGACGTCCTTGAGGAAGCGCATCATCGCGCGGGTCTCCGGCTCGGAGCCCGCGTGGGCTCCGGACTCGTAGTTCCCGTCCAGGTCGGCCCAGTGGTAGGGGTAGTTGCGGTTGAGGTCCACGCCGTGGGCGTTGCGGCGGTGGTGGGCGGCGAGCCCGTCGGGGTTGTAGACCGGCACCACCCAGAGGTCGACGCCGCGGATGGCCCGGGCACCCCGCAGGGCCTGCAGGATCGTGCGGGGAGCGCCCTCGTTGCCGTGCATGGTGGCGATGAGCACGACCGTCGGTCCCCCGCGCCCGTCGACCGGGCGGTGGTCGAGGTGCCAGGCGGTGATGGGGCGCCCGCGCACCGACCGCCCGAGGACCCTGGCCTCCAGCACGTTGCCCGACCGCGCGGCCGGACCAGACGACACCTGCCCGGACGCCGCTGCCGCCGGGGGTACGCCGACCGGCGCGGTCACGAGCCCGGCGAGCGCGGTCAGCACGGCGAGGGCGGCGAGCGTCCGGGGCGGCCGCAGCCGCGCCATCAGACGGCGTTGGTGAGGTAGGCGACGGTGAAGACGATCACGCCGACCAGCATGCCGACGTGGGCCAGCACCGAGAGACCGGGCCCCTCCGACCACGTGTCCTGGACCGCCTCGGAGGCGTGCTTGCCGTGGCTGGGCAGCCAGCGGACCAGGATCATCAGGCCGGTCACGGTGACGATCCAGAACAGCCCGAGCCCGATGATGCCGAAGGACGAGCCGCCGACCGGGGAGTCCTCCGGCGCGATGAGGAAGATGGTCCAGGTGACCAGCGCGAGCACGCCCGTGACGGTGTGCACGTCGAGCAGCCGGTTGCCGACGTGGAACCGGCCGGCGCCCTGGCCGTGCCGCATCCGGACCCGGGTCAGCACCACCACCACGGCCGCGAGGGCCGTGAGCACGTAGATGACGACGGGCAGCGACACGGGCGGAAGTGTGCCCTACGTCCTCGGGTCGTCGCCACGAACCTCCGGAAGTGGCGGCGTGTCGACAACCTCGTCTTGACCGGCCTCCTCGGCGCGGTCCAGCTCCCGCGCGATGCGGTCCAGGAGGGCGTCCACCTCGGACATCCGGTAGCCGCGGAAGGCCAGCGAGAACCGCACCTGGCGCACGTCGGTGGAGCTCAGCGCGCCGTCCTTGGGGACCAGCGCGTCGGGCCGGTCGTCGTACGCCTCGCTCATGGGGGCGCCGCGTCCGGCGGCCAGGGCGGCCACCCCGCCCATGACCAGCACGATCAGGATCGCGAAGAACCACATCATGCGCGGGTCACCGGGCCTCCCGCGCCTCGGCCATCAGCCGCACGGCCTCGTCGACGTCGTCGGTGAGGGTGAGCATGTCGAGGTCGGACTCGTTGATCTTGCCGTCGACCAGGCAGGTCTCACGCAGCCAGCCCAGCAGGCCCGACCAGTAGTCGGTGCCGATCAGGACGATGGGGAACTGCGTGACCTTCTGCGTCTGGACCAGCGTCAGCGCCTCGAACAGCTCGTCGAGCGTGCCGAACCCGCCGGGCAGGACCGCGAAGCCCTGGGAGTACTTCACGAACATCGTCTTGCGGGCGAAGAAGTAGCGGAAGTTGATCCCGACGTCGGACCACTCGTTGAGGCCGGACTCCCACGGCAGCTCGATGCCCAGCCCCACGCTCAGGCCGCCGGCCTCGCTGGCGCCGCGGTTGGCCGCCTCCATCGCCCCCGGGCCGCCACCGGTGATGACCGCGAAGCCGGCGGCCACGAGCTTGTGGCCGAGCTCCTCGGCCATGGCGTACGACGGGTGGTCGGCCGGGGTGCGGGCCGAGCCGAAGACGGCGATGGCCGGGCCCAGCTCGGCCAGCGCGCCGAACCCCTCCACGAACTCCGCCTGGATGCGCAGCACGCGCCAAGGGTCGGTGTGGATGAAGTCGGTGGGGCCCCGCGAGTCGAGGAGTCGCTGGTCCGTGGTGGTCCCGTCGACCTGGGCGCGCCGCTGGATGATCGGTCCCTTCGACTTGCTGCGCACCATCAGGACAGCCAGTCCCTGAGCTGGCGCTCGCAGCGCTCGATGTGTTCCACGGGCACGTGCTCCTCCTGCTTGTGGGCGAGCATCGGGTCGCCGGGGCCGAAGTTCACGGCCGGGATCCCGAGGCTGGTGAAGCGTGCCACGTCGGTCCAGCCGAACTTGGGGTTGACCTCGCGACCCACCGCGTCGATGAAGGCCTTCGCGGCGGGGAGGTCCAGCCCTGGCAGGGCGCCGGGCGCGCTGTCGGTGACCCGCACGTCGTACCCCTCGAAGAAGTCGCGGACGAACTGCTGCGCCTCCTCCTCGCTGCGGTCGGGGGCGAAGCGGTGGTTGACCTCGACCACGCACTCGTCGGGGAGCACGTTGCCGGCGACGCCGCCGCGGATGAAGACCGCGTTGAGCCCCTCGTGGTACTCCAGCCCGTCGATCACCGGCTTGCGCGGCTCGTAGGCCACCAGCCGCTGCAGGATCGGGGTGGCCTCGTGGATGGCGTTGACGCCCTTCCAGCTGCGTGCGGAGTGCGCCCGCTCGCCGGTGGCCCGCACCTCCACGCGCAGGGTGCCCTGGCAGCCGGCCTCCACCTCCGCGGCCGACGGCTCCATGAGGATCGCGAAGTCGGCCTCCATCAGCCGGGGGTCGCTCTGGCTCAGCAGGTGCAGCCCGTTGAACTCCGAGTCGATCTCCTCGCCCTCGTAGAGGATGTAGGTGACGTCGCGGTTCGGCTCGGGCACCGTCGCGGCGAGCCGGAGGATGACCGCGTCTCCGCCCTTCATGTCGCAGGTGCCGAGCCCGTGCAGCAGGTCGCCGTCGGGCCTGGACTCGCGGCGGGCCGGCAGGTTGTCGTTGAGCGGCACCGTGTCGAGGTGCCCGGCGATGACCACGCGCTCGCCTCGGCCCAGGTCGGTGCGGGCCACCACGGTGTTGCCGTGCCGGCTCACGGTCAGGTGCGCGTACGCCGAGAGGGCCGCCTCCACGGCGTCCGCGATCGGCTGCTCGTTCCGGCTGACCGACTCGATGTCGACCAGCTGCACGGTCAGGTCGACGGCGCTCGCGGTGAGGTCCAGGGCAGGCACGAGGCCAGTCAACCAGCCCGCTCGACGTGGGCCGCCAGCTTGGTGAGTGCCATGCGGGTGCCGGCGGCGTTCTGCTCGGGCGGCACGGCGTCCGGGAGCCCCTCGTGGTGCAGCTCCACCTCCGTACCGCCGTCCACGTCGCGGAGGCTGGCCGTCAGGGTCATCTCGCCCGCCAGCTCGGCCCGCCCGGTCTGGAAGGCCAGCCTCTCGACGACCCGCTCGTCGGGCACCAGCTCGACGAAGCGGCCGGCGTAGGTGTCGGTGGCGCCCTCGCTCTTGCCGGTGCGGTCCTCGGCCCGGTAGGTCAGC
>CAZEPK010000226.1:0-3189 GCA_964514085.1 uncultured Nocardioides sp. | reverse complement strand
CCCCCCCCCGGGCCACCAGGTCGTCCGGCACCCGCCACGCCGCGACGGCGTCCGGGTCGAGCAGCGCGGCGTAGACCGCGCTCCGCGGGGCCCGGACCACGGCGGTCATCCGCTGCTCGTACACCCGTCCAGCCTAAGGACCGTGAAACTAGAACTCGTTCTAGTTCTCCCCTAGGCTGCCGCCATGCGCAACGGCCTGGTGCTCTTCTCCTCCGACCGCGGCATCACCCCGGCCGGGCTGGCCCGCGCCGGCGAGGAGCGCGGCTTCGACACGCTCTACGTGCCCGAGCACACCCACATCCCGGTCAAGCGAACGGCCGCCCACCCCGGCACCGGTGACGAGACGCTCCCGGACGACCGCTACGCCCGCACCCTCGACCCGTGGATCTCGCTCGCCACCGCGGCCGCGGTGACCACCAGGATCGGCCTCTCGACGGCGGTGGCGCTGCCGGTGGAGTCCGACCCGATCACCCTGGCCAAGGCCATCGCGACGCTGGACCACCTCTCGGGCGGCCGGGTCACCCTCGGGGCCGGCTTCGGCTGGAACACCGACGAGCTCGAGGACCACCACGTCCCGCCCGCGAAGCGCCGCACGGTGCTCAAGGAGTACGTCGAGGCCATGCGCGCGCTCTGGACGCAGGAGGAGGCGGCGTACGACGGGGAGTTCGTGTCCTTCGGGCCGTCCTGGGCCTACCCCAAGCCGGTCCAGGCCCACATCCCGCTCATCATCGGCGCCGGCGGCGGCCCGAAGACCTTCCAGTGGATCGCCCGCCACGCCGACGGTTGGATGACCACCCCGCGCGAGACCGACATCAGCGACCGCATCGACGCCCTCAAGGCCGCTTGGGCCGAGGAGGGCCGGGACGGCCTCCCGGACATCCGGATCCTCATCGCCTTCCGTCCCGACCCGGCCGACCTGGCCCGGTGGGCCGAGCAGGGCGTCACCGAGCTGATCTGGGGCGTCCCGGACAAGTCCGAGGACGAGGTCCTGGCCCACCTCGACAAGATGGCCGGCCGGCTGGGCCTGACTGTCGGTGGTTGAGGAGCTTGCGCAGCAAGCGTCTCGAAACCTCGTGACCCGGTGCTGGGGACCACGTGGGTCCCAGCCCCACGGCCAGAGGTTTCGAGACGGTCGCTAGCGCGACCTCCTCAACCACCGGAGCGCCAGCGCGACGTCCTCAACCACCGATGCGCGTGACGGTCACCTGGGGCTCGCCGTCGGCGCCGGGCAGCACCTCGAAGGACGTGGCGAGGGTCTCCTCGGTGATCAGCCGCTCGTGGGTGCGGGCGGCGGCCTGCACCTCCTCGGAGCCGGCGACCGTCAGCGAGATCCGGTCGGAGACGTCGAGGCCGGCGTCGCGGCGGGCCTGCTGGACGGCGCGGACCAGGTCGCGGGCCAGGCCCTCGGCCGCCAGCTCCGGCGTCACGGCGGTGTCCAGGACCACGAAGCCGCCGCTGGGCAGCACGCCGACCGCAGCGGACTCGTCGGCGGAGCCGGCGACGGTGTCGAGGGTGTACTCGCCCTCCACCAGCGCCAGGCCGCCCGAGGTGACCGTGCCGTCGTCGGCCACCGACCAGTCGCCCGACTTCGAGCCCTGGATCGCCTTCTGCACGTCACGACCCAGCCGGGGGCCGGCGGCGCGGGCGTTGACCGTGAGCCGCTGCGAGACGCCGTACGCCGCGGCCTCCGGCGCGTCGGGCGCCAGGAGGCGCACCTCCTTGACGTTCACCTCGTCGGCCACGATGCCGGCGAAGTCGCTCAAGGAGCCCGACGTCACGACCGTCAGCGTCGCGAGCGGGAGCCGGTTGCGGAGGTTGCCGGCCTTGCGCAGCGCGGAGGTGGCCGAGCAGACCTCGCGGACCTGGTCCATCGCCGCGACCAGCTCGTCGTCGGCCGGGAGCTCCTCGGCGGCGGGCCAGTCGGCCAGGTGCACCGACCGGCCGCCGGTCAGCCCGCGCCAGACCTCCTCGGTGGTCAGCGGCAGCAGCGGCGCGACCACGCGGCACACCGTCTCGAGCACCGTGTAGAGGGTGTCGAAGGCATCGGGGTTGTCGCCCCAGAAGCGGTCACGCGAGCGCCGGATGTACCAGTTGGTCAGCACGTCGAGGAAGGTGCGCGTGGTCTCGCACGCGTCCGCGATGGCCAGGTCGTCCATCTCGGCCGTCAGCTGCTCGACGTACTGGCGGCACTTGGCCAGCAGGTAGCGGTCGAGCGGGTCGGTGGAGTCGGTGCGCCGCTGGGCGTCGTGGCCCGAGGCGTTGGCGTAGAGCTGGAAGAAGTACCAGCTGTTCCACAGCGGGATCATCACGCCGCGCACGGCGTCGCGGATGCCCTGCTCGGTCACGACCAGGTTGCCGCCGCGCAGGATCGGTGAGGCCATGAGGAACCAGCGCATGGCGTCGGCCCCGTCGCGGTCGAAGACCTCGCGCACGTCGGGGTAGTTGCGCAGCGACTTCGACATCTTGTTGCCGTCGGAGCCGAGCACGATGCCGTGGCTGATGCACGACTCGAAGGCCGGCCGGTCGAAGATCGCGGTGGCCAGGACGTGCAGCGTGTAGAACCAGCCGCGCGTCTGGCCGATGTACTCCACGATGAAGTCGCCCGGGAAGTGGTGGTCGAACCACTCGGCGTTCTCGAACGGGTAGTGGACCTGGGCGAAGGACATCGAGCCGGAGTCGAACCACACGTCCAGCACGTCGCTGACGCGGCGCATCGTGGAGCGGCCCGTGGGGTCGTCGGGGTTGGGCCGGGTCAGCTCGTCGACGAAGGGCCGGTGCAGGTCGGGGCGGCCGTCGCGGTCCTGGGGCAGCCGGCCGAAGTCGCGCTCGAGCTCCTCGAAGGAGCCGTAGACGTCGGTCCGGGGGTAGGCCGGGTCGTCGGACTGCCACACCGGCACCGGCGAGCCCCAGAACCGGTTGCGGGTGATCGACCAGTCGCGGGCGTTCTGCAGCCACTTGCCGAACTGCCCGTCCTTGATGTGCTCGGGCACCCAGCGGATCTGCTGGTTCAGCTCGACCATCCGGTCCTTGAACGCCGTGACCTCGACGAACCACGACGAGACGCCCTTGTAGATGAGCTTCTCGCGGCAGCGCCAGCAGTGGGGATAGCTGTGGTCGTAGGTCTCGCGGCGCAGCAGCACCGTGCCCGGCGTGACGGAGCCCGACTGCTGGCCAGCCGTGGTGGCCTTG
>CAZEPK010000225.1:0-8537 GCA_964514085.1 uncultured Nocardioides sp. | reverse complement strand
CACTCGTTGGCGCGGGTGTAGGCCTGCGCCACGTCGCTGCCGACCGCGATGCCGCAGGGGTTGGCGTGCTTGATGATCGCCACCGCGGGCTGCTCGAAGTCGTACGCCGCCCGGCGGGCCGCGTCGGTGTCGACGTAGTTGTTGTAGGACATCTCCTTGCCGTGCAGCTGCTCGGCCGAGGCCAGCCCGCCGCGCCAGTGCCGGTAGAGAGCGGCCGGCTGGTGAGGGTTCTCGCCGTAGCGCAGCACCGCGGCCTTGTCCCACGTCGCGCCGGTCCACGACGGGAAGCCCGTGCCCTCGGAGGTGTCGGTCAGGACGTTGCTCATCCAGCTCGCGACCGCGACGTCGTAGGTCGCGGTGTGCTGGAAGGCCTCGGCGGCCAGTCGCTGGCGCGCGGCCAGGGTGAAGCCGCCTGCGGCGACCGCGGCGAGGACGTCGGCGTAGCGGTCCGGGCTGGTGACGATGGCGACCGAGGGGTGGTTCTTGGCGGCCGCCCGGACCATCGAGGGCCCACCGATGTCGATCTGCTCGACGCACTCGTCGGGGGTGGCTCCGGAGAGCACGGTCTGGCGGAAGGGGTAGAGGTTCGAGACCACGAGGTCGAAGGCCTCGATGCCCAGCTCCTCGAGCTGCTGGACATGGGAGTCGAGGCGGCGGTCGGCCAGGATCCCGGCGTGCACGGCGGGGTGCAGGGTCTTGACCCGGCCGTCGAGGCACTCGGGGAAGCCGGTCAGGTCCTCCACCCTCGTCACGGGGAGCCCCAGCCCCTCGATGAGGGCCGCCGAGCCGCCGGTGGACACCAGCGCCACCCCGGCGTCGTGGAGGCCGCGGACGAGCTCCTCCAGACCTGTCTTGTCGTAGACGGAGACCAGCGCCCGCCGGATCGGGACGGTTTTGGTGCCGGTGCCGGTGTCGGTCGTGGGCGAATCGGTCATGCGGGCGCGCTCCTCACCTCGTCGGATGAGGGCACCCAGGCGTTCGATGCGCTCGACGTCACTCCCTGGTGGTCCACCCACCTGCGCCAGTCGTGTGCGGTCAGCATATGGCTCCTGCGCCGCCCAGGACCACGCGGCGCCCGTCGATCCGGAACCCCTCCCGCGCCATCCGCCCCACCGACGCCACGAGCATCTCGCGTTCGGCCGACTTGATCCGCTCGTGCAGCGTCTCGACCGAGTCGTCGTCGGCGACCGGCACCGCGGCCTGGGCCACGATCGGGCCGGTGTCGACGCCCTCGTCGACGAAGAACAGCGTGCAGCCAGTGACCTTCACCCCGTGGGCCAGGGCGTCCGCCGGCCCGTGCATCCCGGGGAACGACGGGCTCAACGCGGGATGGGTGTTGAGCATCCGGCCGCCGTACGCCGCCAGGAAGTCGGGACCCACCAGCTTCATGAATCCCGCGGACACGACCAGGTCGGGCCGGTGCTCGGCCACCGCCGCGGTCAGGGCGCGGTCCCAGGCGGCGCGGTCCTCGAAGTCGGCGACCCTCAGCACGAAGGTCGGCAGCCCCGCGCGCTCGGCCCGTGCCAACCCCTCGATCCCGTCGCGGTCGGCTCCCACCGCCACCACCTCGGCGCCGTACGCCGGGTCCGCGGCCGCGTCGAGCAGCGCCTGCAGGTTGGTGCCGGAGCCCGAGACCAGGACGACGAGGCGCACGAGCGCTGAGTCTAGGACTCCCCGTCCTCCACGGGCTGCGCCGGCACCGCCGCCGTCTCGCTGTCGTCGAGTGACGCGTCAGCGTCGTCCGGGGCATCGTGCGACGACGCTGGGGTGTCGCTCGACGGGGAAGCGGGGGCCTCGAGCGGCTCCAGGCGCCGGCGCTGCCACCAGGTGGCCAGCAGGCCGCCCAGGAGGCCGCCGATGCCGAAGGCGGTGACGCCGTGGACCAGCACGGCCCCGGCCAGGGGACCCACGTCGGTCATCCGGCCCGGGCCGACCGCGCCGCCGGCCAGCAGGGCCAGGACCCCGAAGAGGGCGCCGGCGAGCATGCCACCGCCGCAGCCGTGCAGCGCACCCTCCTCCCAGCGGTACGTCGGGTGGTGGCGCTGCGCGCGCATGGCCCCGAGCGCCGCGACGAGGGGCGGCACCCCGATGAGGGCCGAGGTCCAGGCCGGCGTCGGTCCGGTGTCGGGCAGCGCGGCCAGCAGCGGGAACATCGGCAGCGCCCCCACCGTGACCACCGCGGGCGAGACCAGCGTGTGCGTGCCGACGGTGAAGCCGGGCCCCAGCAGGTAGGAGCCGGAGAAGACCACGGCGTTGGGCACGACGAGCAGCGAGAGCGCGACCAGCTGCACGGTGGCGCCGGTGTCGGTGCCGAGCTGGGAGGTGACGTTGAGCGCGGTGTCGAAGTCGGTGACCAGCGCCCCGAGGAAGGCCAGCAGCGAGACGAGCAGCCAGAGCCGGACCACCCGGCGGCAGCTGGCGGCGACGGCCACGACGGACGCCGGCAGGGTGGCGGTCCAGATCGCGGCCCGCCCGGAGCCGATGGCGATGGCGGGCGCCCCCAGGACGCCGCACAGGACCACGCACCACAGCACCACGCGGGACAGGTCGGGGGCGGTCTCGCCGGTGGAGGCGAGCGTGCCGGTGACCAGGGCCACCGCGGCGTACCCGGCGGCGTAGAGCACGGCGGCTCCGGGCACCGTCCAGTCCCGCTCGCCGTCGGCGATCCGCTGGGCGTCGGGGCCGTGGCCGGAGATGGAGTCGCCGAGGCGGTGGCCGAGCCGCCAGGTCACCCAGGCGCAGGCCAGCGTGATGCCGAGGGGCATGACCGAGACCAGGGCGCCGTCGGCGTGCACGCCCGAGCCGTGCGCCATCAGCCAGGCCAGCGACCCGACCCACAGCCCGTCGCGCGGGGCGCCGTGGGCGCCGGCGTCGGTGAGGAACCAGCCGGCCACGCCGAGGGCCAGGCAGACCACGAGGGTGCTGGCGGCGGCCGCGGCGCCGGCGAGGGGCGCGAGCAGCACCAGCGGGCGGCGGTGACGCAGGTCGCGCTGCAGCTCCCCCGCCGACGGGCGGGTGCGATCGGGCATCAGCGCGGTCATCGCGCCCATCTTGCAAGGGCCGGCGCGGCCCACGGCGCAGGCACGCCGAGCCGCACGGAGTCGGTGGATCGAGGGGGCGGTCGCTACCGTGGTGGCGCCATGTCCCGCCTGCTTCCCCACACCGCGGACAGAGCCGCCCCCCGGGGTCCGGAAGGCTTCGAAGCCTTCTACAAGGACGTCCGGGGCCGGCTCCTCCTGCAGACGTTCGCGCTGACCGGTGACCTCCAGGCCGCCCAGCGAGCGGTGCGGGACGCCCTGGTCGTGGCCTGGCACCACTGGCGCAAGGTCTCCCGGCTCGACCGGCCCGAGGACTACGTGCGTCCCCTGGCCTGGACCCGCGCGCAGCGCCGCAGCACCGCGCGCTGGTGGGCCCGGCAGAAGGACCTCGACGCCGACACCCGCGCCACGCTCGACGCGCTGGGGAAGCTGAGCACCACCCAGCGCAAGGTGCTGCTCCTCACCCACCTCACCGCGCTGCCGATCGACCACATGGCCCGCGAGGTCGGCATCACCCGGGCCGCGGCCGAGCGCGAGCTGCAGACCGCCAGCGCCCAGTTCGCCATCCACCGCGAGGTCCCCTCCACCGCGGTCCGGAGCACGCTCGACGCGCTGGCGCCGGGCCTGGAGTCCGTGCGCTGGCCCCGGCCCTCGATCATCATGCGGGCCGGCTCGGCCCGCCGCCGGGCCCACACGGGCGTCGGCGTGGCCACCGCCGTGGCCGCCGTGCTCGTCTCGGGGTCGCTGGTCACCGACGCGGCCGGCGTACGGCCCGCGCTCGCCGACAAGGGGCTGGTGCACGGCAACGTCAGCACGCCGAGCCCGCGGCCCACCAAGCCGCCACCGCCGCCCGACCCGCTGACGCCCGAGGCGCTGCTGGCCCTGCCGCAGGTCACCGCGGCCCTGCCGGGCGCGTGGACGGAGGGCCCGACGAGCACCAACACCGCCGGCACGGGGCTGGTCTTCACCTGCCAGGGCGGCCGCTACGCCGACATGCGCGGGATCGGTGCGCTGGTCCGCACCTTCTCCGGCTCGACGGGCAAGGGCAAGGCCGCGGCTCCGCTGACCGCCGGGCAGAGCGCGGAGGCCTCGGCCGACGTGACCACCGCCGAGCGCACCTACACCACCACGCTGGACTGGTACGCCGGGTGCATGAGCCCCCGGGTGCAGCTGCTGTCGACGTACCGCGTCAACGGCGTCGGTGACGAGGCCACCCTCATGGTGCTGCGCAACTGGGCGGACCCGGTCACCACCCAGGTCGTCGGCGTGGCCCGCACCGGCGTGCTGACCACCACCGTGGTGACCACCCTGACCGGCCTGACCGACCCCGCGCAGGTGCCGGACCTGAAGCCGAGCGCCGGCCTGCTCGGCACAGCGGTCACCGGCCTGTGTGCGTTGCCCGACGCCGGGGCCTGCTCGGTCGGGCCGACCCTCAAGGCCTCCTCGCCGGTCCCCGTGGGCAAGCACCCCGCGCTGCTCCTCGAGACGGACCTCCCACCGGTGCCGACCATCGACCTGCCCTGGGCCGGCACCAAGCCGGCGAAGGCCACCCAGAACGCCGCGGCCACGCGCTGCGACGACTCGCGGTTCGACGGGCCGGCCTTCACCGAGGCGTTCACCCGCACCTTCGTGGTCCCCGCCGCTCCGGACCTCTCGCCGGAGTTCGGGCTGTCCGAGACCGTCGGCGCCCTGCCCCGCAAGAAGGCCCAGGCCTTCGTCGCAGGCGTGCGCGACCGGCTCGCCTCCTGCCCCGACGACGACCTGGGCACCGACGTCGAGCAGCTTGTCGACGAGTCGAGCGACCCCCGCGACCTCGCGATCTGGCGGCTGACGATCGACGTGTCGCAGGACCGGTCGGTCCGGTTCCTCATGGCGATCATCCGCGAGGGCAACGGCGTGGCCCAGCTGACCTTCGTGCCTTCCGAGGACGTGAGCATCGGACCGGAGGCGTTCCGGGCGCTGGCCGAGCGGGCCCAGCAGCGGCTGGGGCAGCTCGCCACGACCGGCTGAGAAACTTCTGGCGGCAGTGCAACCGCGGCCGCTCGCCGGGCGTACTCCTTCCGACAGCTGCACCGAGCCGCCGGAGGAGAGATGGACGAGGCCGAGTTCGACGACTTCTACACGTCGTCGCGCGCCCGGGTGACCGCGCAGGTCTACGCCATGATCGGCGACCGGGACGAGGCGCAGGAGTGCGTGCAGGAGGCCTACGTCCGCGCCTGGTCGCACCGACGCAAGCTCGAGCATGCGGACCATCCCGAGGCCTGGGTGCGCACGGTGGCCAGCCGGCTGGCCGTGAGCCGCTGGCGGCGCACGGTCCGGGGTCGTCGAGGACCTGACCGGGCGTTGTCGCACCCCGGCACCACGGCGCCGCCCAGCGAGAGCCACGTCGCGGTGGTGGCGGCCCTGAAGCAGCTCCCCGAGGCCCAGCGCCGCGTCCTCGTGCTCCACCACATCGCCGACCTGCCGGTGCAGGAGGTGGCCCGCGAGGTCGGCGCCCCCGAGGGCACCGTCAAGGCCCGGCTGAGCCGCGGCCGTGCGGCCCTGGCGGCACTGCTCGCCGACACCCACTCCCCCGACCTCGGGGACGGCCTCCCGGAAGGAGCCTCACGTGCCTGACCTCCACGACCTCGACCACTTCGACCAGGGAATGCCTGCCATGGACCTGCTGCCCGCCGCCGAGATCCGCCGCCGAGGCGACCGGATGCGGCGCCGCCGCGCCACCCTGGTCGCGGCCGGTGGCGTGCTGGCTGCGGCCGTCGCGGTCGGCACACCGGTCCTCGCCCTGTCCGGCAGCGACGGCACGGGGCGCGACCCGTCCGTCGCCACGTCCGGCCCGGCCACCGAGCAGCCCCCAGCACCGACCGTGCCGCCCGCAGGCTGGCTGACCGCCGTCCCGGACGACTTCCCGCTCACCGCCGGCTTCGCCGACGAGGCCGCCCCTGCGAGCTCGTCGCTCGAGGGTGACCCGGCGGTGCCTGCCGGCTGCGGGGCGCTCTTCGAGGGGTACACCGACGACCTCGTGGCGACGTACCAGGGCGAGTCAGAGGACCGTGCCCTGCGCTACCTCGTCGTCTACCCGGACGCCGCATCTGCGCAGGAGGCGACGAGCTCGTGGCGCAGCGCCGTCGCGGCGTGCGGGACCCAGTCCATCGCCCGGGGCACCACGCGGGTCCACGGGGTCCTCGATGCCGTCGACCTCGGGACCGACGAGGCCTACGCGCTCACCGAGCAGGTCCAGCACGACGACGGGCTGGTCAGCGAGCTGTCGCTCGCGGTGGTCGGCCGGACCGGCAACGCGGTCTACGTCGACTACTCGTTCGGGTCGGTCGGCGGCGACGCGCAGGTCACGGACGAGACGGCACGGCTCGTCGCAGGGTCTGCCCAGCCGGTGCAGGCGCTCTGCGCCTTCGCCGTCGAGCCCTGCCTGAGCTGAGCCAGCCCGCCGGCGACAACCTTCACGGACCCGCGCGGGTCACAGGGACATGCGCCGTCTGCTCCCGCTCGTCGTGACCGCCCTCGTCGTGCTCAGCGGCTGCGGCACCGAACGCCCCGCCGTCGTCCGCGACGTCGACGGCCCGGAATCGGCGGTCAGCAGCACGGCACCGGCTCCGACCTCCACCCCGACGCCGACCACGACGTCCGCAGCGACGCCCGCCGTGGCCGCCGACGACGTGCTGGCGGGCTTCCCGCTCGACCTGGGGTACGCCGGGACGAACGGCGACGACGGCTCCCCGGTCGAGGTCACCACGGAGCCGGCCACCCGGGCCTTCGACGAGTGCGGGCAGCGGGCCTGGGACCCGGCGGCCGGGATCGACGTCCTCGGCGTGGAGTTCCGCGGCGAGGCCGAGTGGTCCCGCGGCCGCACCCTGGTCCTCTTCCCGACCGAGCGGGCCGCGGGTGACGCGGTCCGGGCCGTGCAGAGTGCGGTCGACGGCTGCCCGCACGACCACACCACCGCCTCCGGGTGGACCGAGCACACCGGGATCGACTACCAGGTGGGCGACCAGTCCTACGGCTGGATGGACCAGTTCTGGAGCACGGAGGTGGACGGCTTCGACACCGGCCTGGTGGTCTACCACTCCGTCCGCGTCGGCCGCGCCGTGCTGCTGACCTACGAGTACGGCGAGGGCAACGGCTCGGAGCAGACCAGGCTGTCCGCGCTGGGCGAGGCCACCCGGGCCGACCAGCCGGGCGCCGACGCGATGGCTGACCTCCCGGCGGCGCCGGTGCCGGCCACCGCGCTGGACCCGGGAGGCGCCGGGCCGCTGCGCCTCGGCATGTCGCTCGACCAGGTCCGGGAGGCGGTCCCGGACGCCCGGGTGCGGGTGCGGCCGGGCGCCTGCGCCGAGGTGTCCTGGACCGCGCCCGACGGCACCCGGCTGACCGGTGCGGTGGCCGAGGACGGCGGCCTGGCGTACCTCTCGACCTCCGACGGCCGGACCGTGGACGGGGCCGGGGTGGGCCACGACCTCGTCGCCCTCCGGGCCGTCTACCCCGACCTCGAGCACCAGGACAACGGCCTGTGGTCCAGCGACCAGGGCGACGGGACCGCCTACGCCTTCGAGATAGGCGCCGGCACCGGGACCGTCGACTGGGTCCTGGTCACCGGCCCGGACCAGCACTGCGCGGGCTGACCGGGCCGGGTCCCGCTCAGAGGGACTGCAGGATCTCCCGCATCAGCGCGGCGGTCTCCGACGGCGTCTTGCCGACCTTCACGCCGACCGCCTCGAGGGCCTCCTTCTTGGCGGCCGCGGTGCCCGAGGAGCCGGACACGATGGCGCCGGCGTGGCCCATGGTCTTGCCCTCGGGAGCCGTGAAGCCGGCGACGTACCCGACGACCGGCTTGGTGACGTTGTCCTTGATGTAGGCCGCGGCCCGCTCCTCGGCGTCGCCGCCGATCTCGCCGATCATCACGATGGCCTTGGTGTCGGGGTCGGCCTCGAAGGCGGCCAGCGCGTCGATGTGCGTGGTGCCGACGACCGGGTCGCCGCCGATGCCGATGGCGGTCGAGAAGCCGAAGTCCTTGAGCTCGTACATCATCTGGTAGGTCAGGGTGCCCGACTTGGAGACCAGCCCGACCGGCCCGGAGCCGGCGATGGTGTGCGGCGTGATGCCGGCCAGGGACTCACCCGGCGTGATGATGCCGGGGCAGTTGGGGCCGATCATCCGCGTGGACTTGCCCTGGAGGTAGGACCAGACCTCGGCGGTGTCCTGGACCGGCACGCCCTCGGTGATGACCACCAGCAGGCCGATGCCCGCGTCGATGGCCTCGAGGCAGGCGTCCTTGGTGAAGGCCGGCGGCACGAAGACGACCGACACGTCGGCGCCGGTCTGGGCCATCGCCTCCTTGACGTCGCCGAAGACGGGCAGCTCCTGGCCGCCGAGCTCGACGGTGGTGCCGGCCTTGCGGGCGTTGACGCCGCCGACGATGTTCGAGCCGGCCTCGAGCATCAGGGTGGTGTGCTTGGAACCCATCCCGCCCGTCATGCCCTGGACGAT
>CAZEPK010000224.1:0-8559 GCA_964514085.1 uncultured Nocardioides sp. | reverse complement strand
AGCGGGCGCGAGCCGAGCGGGCCGCGGCCGCGCTGGAGGAGAAACGGCGCCGTGAGCGTCGCCGCCGGGTCATCTCGATCGTCGGGGTGCTCGCGGTGATCGCCCTCCTCATCGGCGGCGGCTTCGCCATCAACTCGATGCGCGACGACAGCTCGGTCAACGCCGCGGCCGTCCCGCCGCCGGGCAGTCCCTACGGCCTGACCATCGGCCCGTCCTCGGCGCCGCACACCGTGGTGGTCTACGAGGACTTCCTCTGCCCCTTCTGCGGCGAGTTCGAGAAGGCCAGCCACGACGAGCTGGCGCAGCTGGCCGCGGACGGCAAGGTGCAGGTCGAGTACCGCCCCATCGTGTTTCTCAGCCGGGCCGGCCCCTACTCCGAGCGCTCGACGCTGGTCTTCACCCTGGTCCAGCAGAAGTACGGCGACGAGGTGGCCAAGAAGTTCCACGACCTCCTCTTCGCAGACCAGCCCAGCGAGGAGGGCCCCTTCCCGAGCAAGGACGACCTCTACGCGCTGGCCGCGCAGGCGGGGGCGGACGCCGACGCCCTCAAGACGGCGGTGGAGGCCGGCGAGGGTGCCGACGAGGTCGCGGCGGCGACCGACGCGGCCACGGAGCTGAAGGTGAACTCGACCCCGACCATCATCCTGGACGGCAAGCGCTTCACCGACGGCCGGACCGTCGACGATTTGGCAACGAACCTGGTCAAGGCGCTTCAGTGACACCATGACCTCCGCGGCGCCGGGCCCCCTCGACCAGTCCCTCGTGCAGTTCATCAGGGGCCTGCCCAAGGCGGAGCTGCACGTGCACCACGTCGGCTCGGCGTCGGCCCGCATCGTCAGCGAGCTCGCGACCCGCCACCCCGGCACCGTCCCGAGCGACCTGGAGGAGCTGCGCGCCTTCTTCGAGTTCCGCGACTTCGCCCACTTCATCGAGGTCTACCTCGCGGTGGTCAGCCTGGTCCGGACGCCGGAGGACATCCACTACCTGACCTACGAGATCGCCCGCGAGATGGCGACCGAGCAGGCGCTGCGGTACGCCGAGCTCACCTGCACGCCGTACACCTCCGTGCACCGGCCGGACGACCCCAGCGCGGGCATGCCGATCGAGGCCTACACCGAGGCCATCGAGGCGGCCCGCGTCGAGGCCGAGCGCGACTTCGGCCTGGTCCTGCGCTGGATCTACGACATCCCCGGCGAGTTCGGCCTGCCGTCGGCGGACGCCACCTTGGACTACGCGCTGCACCACCGGCCCGAGGGGCTGGTCGGCTTCGGGCTCGGCGGTCCGGAGCTCGGCGTGCCCCGCGCACAGTTCCAGCCCCACTTCGAGCAGGCCCGCGCGGCCGGCCTGCACAGCGTGCCCCACGCCGGGGAGACCACCGGCCCGCAGACCGTGTGGGACTCCCTGACCCTGCTCGGGGCCGAGCGCATCGGCCACGGCACCTCCTCGGCCCAGGACCCGGCGCTGCTGCGCCACCTGGCCGACACCGGGATCCCGCTGGAGGTCTGCCCCTCCTCCAACATCGCGACCCGGGCGGTCGCCACCCTGGCCGAGCACCCGATCCGGGCCTTCAGGGACGCCGGGGTCACCATCACGGTCAACTCCGACGACCCCCCGATGTTCGGGACCTCGCTCAACCGCGAGTACGCCATCGCCGCCGACCTGCTCGAGCTGGACCAGGACGGCGTGGCCGAGCTGGCCAGAGCGGGCGTGCGGGCGTCGTTCGCGCCCCAGGACGTGCGGGACCGGCTGCTACGCGAGATCGACGACCACGCGGCGGGAGCGCCTGCGCCGGGGCGTACTTAGGCCCCGCAACCTCATACGCAGCGGGGCCACCACCTTTGTATCGGCTCCACGCGCCGCCTCGGGGGATTGAGCCCCGCGTGTCGGCTGCGCTTCCTGGCCTACCCTGACCTCGTGAACGCAGCAACCGGACCCGTGCGGGTCGCCATCGTGAACGACTACGAGCTGGTGGTCGTCGGGGTCGCCGCCCTGCTCGAGCCGTTCCGCGACCGGGTCCGGGTGGTCGAGCTCGACGCCAACCTGCCGGTGCTGCGCGACGTCGACGTGATCCTCTACGACACGTTCGGCCAGGTGCAGGGCGAGGGCATCGACGTGGACTCCCTGGTCGACGGCGGGGACGCCAAGGTCGTGGTCTACAGCTGGAACCTCCAGCACCAGCTGGTGGAGGACTCCTTCCGCGCCGGCGCGTCGGCCTACCTGTCCAAGGGCCTGGAGGCCAGTGAGCTCGTCGCTGCCATCGAACGGGTCCACCGCGGCGACCGGGTCGTCCCCGACGTCCACGCCGAGAAGGAGCCTCAGACCCCGCCGGAGACCGTCTGGCCCGGCAAGGCCGCGGGGCTCTCCGTGCGGGAGTCGGAGATCCTGGCGCTGATCACCCAGGGCCTCTCCAACCAGGAGATCGCCGAGCGCAGCTACCTCAGCATCAACTCGGTCAAGACCTACATCCGCACGGCCTACCGCAAGATCGACGTGCAGCGCCGCTCGCAGGCGGTCCTGTGGGGGATCCGCAACGGCTTCGAGCCCGACGTCGTGCGCCACGTGGGGACCGGCCCCGGCCTGAGCCGCTAGGGCCAGGCCGGGACCGGCACTCCCACCGGCGAGCGCGAAGATCCGCGGTCGTCTCGGAGGGAGCAACGCGGCACGATGGCGCTGGGGGGCAGTCGCCCACGTGCCGGTGGCGACCGTATACCCACCCCGGTACCGCCTCACACATCCGAGACCACTGGTCCACGGCGCATCCGCCGTCCGGGCGGACTTCGGGCAATCCACGAACAGGGGTCCTGCCCGGTCCCTACCGTGACCCCCATGAGGGAGAACACTCGGGTCTGGGGCGCGCTCACGACACTGGCGCTGTGCGGCGTGCTGCTGGTGGCGCCGCCCCCGGCGCAGGCGGCCACCGGGTCGGACACGACCCTGTCGTCGGACGCCAACCCCTCGACCGCGGGGGACCTCGTCACGCTGACCGCGACGGTCACCGGCGACGCCCCCACCGGCGATGTCACCTTCGACGACGCCGGCGCCCCGCTGGGCACCGTCGCCCTGGTCGGCGGCACCGCGACCCTCGCCACGAGCTCGCTCGAGGTGGGGGACCACCTGGTGACTGCGAGCTACGCCGGCGACGACCTCAACGACCCCTCCACCGACGTCCTGACCCAGACGGTCGACGCGGTGGTCACCACCACCAGCCTCACCTCCGACGTGAACCCGTCGGTCGCGGGGCAGTCGGTGACCCTGACCGCCACCGTGACCGGGTCCTCGCCCACCGGCTCGGTCGTCTTCGCCGACGCCGGTGAGACGCTGGGCAGCGGCACCCTGAACGGCGCCGGAGTGGCGACGTTCACGACCAGCGCGCTCGCAGTGGGTAGCCACGCGCTGACCGCGACCTACGCCGGCGACGACGTCAACGCCGGGTCGGCCGGCCCCCTGACCCAGCTCGTCGGCCTGGTGGCCTCGAGCACGGCGCTGACCTCGAGCGCCAACCCCTCGGTCACCGGGCAGTCGGTCACCCTGACCGCCACGGTGACCGGAGCCGCGCCGACCGGGTCGGTGGTCTTCGCCGACGGCGCGGTGACGCTCGGCACCGTGCCGCTGAACGGCGCCGGTGTCGCCACCTTCACGACGAGCGCGCTGTCGGTGGGCAGCCACGCCCTGACGGCGACCTACTCGGGCGACGCCGTCAACGGCGGCTCGGCCGGCCCGCTGACCCAGGTCGTGGACAAGGTCGCAACGGGCACGGTGCTGACCTCCAGCGCCAACCCGTCGGTCGCCGGGCAGGCGGTCACGCTGACCGCCACGGTGACGGGCTCCTCGCCGACCGGGTCGGTGGTCTTCGCCGACGGCGGTGTCTCGGTGGCGACGCTGCCCCTGAACGGCGCCGGCGTCGCGACACTGTCGTCGAGCGCGCTGTCCGTGGGCAGCCACGCCCTGACCGCGACCTACGCCGGCGACGCGGTCAACGCCGGCTCCTCGGGTCCGCTGACCCAGGTGGTGCAGGCGGCCAGCACGCCGCCGCCGGTGCCGCCGACCGTCCCGCCCGCGCCCGTGCCGGCGCCCACCGTCAAGCTCGTGGTCTCGAGCGAGAAGGTCTCCGTCGGTGACAAGGTGCGGCTCAAGTGGCGCACGGCCCACGCCGACTCCGTGAGCGCCTCCGGCGACTGGGCGGGAACCCAGGCGGCCAAGGGTTCGGTCGAGGTGCGGATCGCCGAGCGCGGCAAGCACCTCTTCAAGCTCACGGTGTCGAACGCCTCCGGCACCAAGACCGCCACGGTCACGGTCGTCGCCGCCCGCAAGGCCAAGAGCTTCGACGTGCAGGTGACCGACGCCCTCACCATGGTCGGCTCCACGATCAAGGTCGCCGCGGACGGGCTGGCCAAGGCCGAGACCTTCGTGCTGCGCCTGAACGGGAAGACGGTCCTGACCGGGAAGGCGGACAAGAAGGGCAACGTCGTCCGCTCCTTCGTGGTCGCCAAGACCACCCCCGAGGGCGCGCTGGAGCTGACGCTGACGGGCAGCAACCCCGACCGTGTCGGCAGCGCCGTCCTCAACGTCATCACGCCCAAGAAGCTGGCCGTCGAGGTCGACGTCCCCGAGGTCCCGCGCAAGGGCGAGCAGACGCTGAACGTCACGGGCCTGGCGCCCGGTGAGCCGGTCACCGTCATGTACCTCGGCCTGAAGCTGGTGACGGCCAAGGCCGACGCCAACGGCATCTACACCTACACCTTCCCGGTCGGCAAGAAGACCGGCGACCGGACGGTCAAGGTCATCGGTGCCGACCCGACGCGCGCCGGCGAGGCCGACTTCGTGGTCATCGACCAGACCGGCGCCGGTGGCGGTGGCGGTGGTGGCGGCGGTGGCGGCGGTGGCGGCGGTGGCGGCGGCGGAGGCGGCGGAGGACCGGCGGCGCGGCTCCTCACCGGCTGGTTCTGAGCCCGGGCTCGCGCCGCTGAGGGTGGCTCAGTCGGGCAGCCGGTCCAGGACCGACCCGCGGGCCTCGGCGTAGCGCTCGCGGATCCGCGGCACGACGTCGCCGTCGTAGGCCACGGTGCCGGGCACCTGCCAGAGCGGGGGCGCCTCGGAGCCGGCCAGCGCCCAGGCGGCCTGGCGGGCGGCGCCGTCGGCCACGGCCTCGACCGCGGGCGGGACGAGCACCTCGGTGCCGAAGACCTGAGGGGCGATCCGGCGCACCGCCTCGGACTGGGCGCCGCCGCCCACCATCACCACGCGACGGATGTCCACGCCGGAGTCGCGCAGCGCGTCGAGGGCGTCGGCCAGCCCGCACAGCACGCCCTCGACGCAGGCCCGGGCCAGGTGCGCGGCGTCCATCGTGGCCAGCGTGAGCCCGTGCAGCGAGCCGGTGGCGTCGGGCAGCGCCGGCGTCCGCTCGCCCTCCAGGTAGGGCACCAGCACCAGCCCGTCCGCGCCGGGCGGCGCGGCGAGCGCGAGGTCGGAGAAGGCCGCGTGGTCCACGCCCACCAGCCGGGCGCCCGCGTCGAGCACGCGGGCCGCGTTGAGGGTGGCCACCAGGGGCAGGAAGCGTCCGGTGGCGTCGGCGAACCCGGCGATGGTCCCGGTGCCGTCGGCGCTCTGCTCGGTCGCCACGGCACAGGCCACGCCGGAGGTGCCGACGCTCAGGACCACGTCGCCCACCTGCGCCTGCAGCCCTAGTGCGGCGGCCATGTTGTCGCCGGTGCCGGCGGCGAGGAGCGCACCGGGAGCCAGCGCGCGGACCTCGCCGGCCACCTCGCTCGGCGCCAGCACCCGGGGGAGCAGGGCCTGGTGTCCCAGGGCCAGCTGCACGAGGTCCGGGCGGTAGGTGTCGGACCGGGCGTCGAACCAGCCGGTGCCGCTGGCGTCCCCGCGGTCGGTGGTGAGGGCGTCCAGCCCCGGGGCACCGAGGAGCCGCCAGCCCAACCAGTCGTGGGGCAGGCAGACCGCGGCCGTCCGGGCGGCGTGGGCCGGCTCGTGCTCGGCCACCCAGCGCGCCTTGGTCGCGGTGAACGAGGCGACCGGCACCGAGCCGACGGCGTCGGCCCAGGCCCGCGGACCGCCGAGGTCCTCGATCAGGGCGGCGGCCTGGGGCGCGGAGCGGTTGTCGTTCCAGAGCAGCGCCGGGCGCACCACCTCGCCCGCCTCGTCGAGCGAGACGTAGCCGTGCTGCTGGGCGCCGACCGCGAGGGCTGCGACGTCCTCGAGGCCTCCCGCCTCGGCGACGGCCTCGGTCAGCGCCTGCTCCCACGCGGCCGGGTCGACCTCCGTGCCGGGAGGGTGCGCGGCACGGCCGCGGCGCACGAGGGTCCCGTCGTCGGCGTCGAGGACGACCACGGTGCACGACTGCGTGGAGGAGTCGATCCCCGCCACGAGCGTCATGCCGGACGCGCCGTCCAGGAGGCCCCGCTGGGGTCGGAGGAGTAGATCGCGCCGCTGACCATCCGCGCCGCGCCGATGACGCCGCCCTCGGCACCCAGCTCGCTCAGCACGATGGGCAGGTTGCCGGTGGCCAGCGGGAGCGAACGGCGGTAGGTGACGCCCCGGATCTCCGCCAGCAGCGAGTGGCCCACCGCGGTGACCCCACCGCCGATCACGATGAGGCCGGGGTTGAAGAAGGAGACCAGGCTGGCCAGCACCTGTCCCACCCGGCGCCCGGAGTCGCGGATCAGCTGCACCGCCACGGGGTCGCCCTGGCTGACCGCCTGGCCGAGGTCGGCGGCGGTCAGCTCGCCGTCGTCGGCGAGGAGGGCGGCGAGGACGTCCGAGCGGCCGGAGCGGGCGGCGGCCGTGGCGTCGCGGGCCAGCGCGGCCCCACCCGCGAAGGCCTCGAGGCAGCCGGTGTTGCCGCAGGCGCAGGTGGGGCCGAAGTCGTCGACGCGGATGTGCCCGATGTCGCCGGCGCAGCCGTCGACCCCGCGGTACAGCTCCCCGTCCACGACGATGCCGCAGCCGATGCCGGTGCCGATCTTGACGAACAGGAAGTCGCGGGCCGCTCGGGCCACCCCGGCGTGCTGCTCGCCGACGGCGAGGACGTTGACGTCGTTGTCGAGGACCACCGGGCAGCCGAGCTCGCGGGAGACGGCGTCCCGCACCGGGTAGCCGTCCCAGCCCGGCATGATCGGCGGGGAGACGGAGACACCGCGGTGGAAGTCCACCGGACCGGGCACGCCGACACCGGCGCCGCTGAGCACGCTCACCCCGACCTCGGCCATCACCTCGCGCGTCGTCTCCAGCGCCAGGGCCAGCACGGCCTCCGGTCCCTGCGTGATGTCGCAGGCCCGGTGGCGGACGCCGAGGGTGCCGAGCCGCCCGTCGGTCACACCCACCGAGAGGCCGGTGGCGCCGATGGAGATGCCGGCGAACCGGATGTCGGGAGCCAGGTCGACCAGGGTCGACCGGCGGCCGCCTCGCGAGGCGGCCGGTCCCGCCTCCACGGCCAGCCCCAGCTCGCCCAGCCGCGTCACCTCCGCGCCCACGGTCGTCCGCGAGACCTGGAGCGCGCCGGCCAGCTGCGCCTTGGACAGCGGCCCCTCGTCACGCAACCGGGCCAGGAGCCGGGCCTGGACCGGGCTCTCGGCCCGGCCTGCCAACGAGTGCCGCACGCGCGCATCCTTGCACGCGCCGGAGCACAACTCCACGGTCGTAGTGCGGGAATTAGTGACGCAACTTCGTCCAGTGATGACGGAAGTTGCCGACCAGTCCGGCGGGTCAGTTGGCGCGGAACCCTTGCGCATCGGGCCGAGGGGCGCCTAGTTTGTGCACCGCCATGACAAACAGGTGACGACGGTCACGCGGAGCAGCAGGCCGGACCAAGGGTGGGGGTGCAGCAGCGGTGCGGACGTTCGACCAGAGCCAGGGCTCCCTCAGCGCCGACCAGCTGACCCTGCGCCGGACCAACCTCGGCCTGGTCCTGCGCCGGCTGCGCGACCAGGGCCCGCGGTCCCGGGCGACGCTGGCCACCGAGCTGGGCATGACCCGCACGGCCGTCTCCACGCTGGTGGCCGAGCTGGCCGAGCGCGGACTGGTCCGCACCGGGCACGTCGAGCGCGGTGCGGTCGGGCGCCCCGGGACGAGCGTCCAGCTCGACGGGCACGCCGTGGCCGGGCTCGGGGCCGAGGTCAACGTCAACCACGTCTCGACCATGGCCCTGGACCTCACCGGTGAGGTCGTCAGCGAGCACAAGCTGGCCCTCGACGCGCGGGCGGTGACGGCCGAGGAGGTGCTCGACCGGCTCGCCGACCTGGTGCGGCTGACCGTGGCGGACCTCGTGCACCGCGACATCGAGCCCGTCGGGCTGACCGTCGGCGTCGCCGGGCTCGTGGACCGCGAGCGCGACGTGCTCACCCACGGCCCCAACCTCGGCTGGCACGACGTGCCGGTGGGCGACCTGCTGGTGGCCCGGCTCGGGGACGCCTACCCGATCACGGTCGAGAACGAGGGCAACCTGGCCGCGCTGGCCGAGGCCACCCCGGGCGACCCCGCCCGCCAGGACGTGCTCGTGCTCTTCGGCGAGATCGGCGTGGGCGGCGGGATCGTCGCCGAGGGCCGGCC
>CAZEPK010000223.1:0-8584 GCA_964514085.1 uncultured Nocardioides sp. | reverse complement strand
CCGTGCTCGGGGCGGATCCCGCCGCCGCCTCGCTCGACGTGGCCCGCGGCAAGCCCGGGGCGGACCGGGTGGAGTGGCGGCTCGGCGACGCCTCGGCTCTCGGCGCCTGGGGCGCCGACCTGGTGACGATGACCGGCAACGCTGCCCAGGCGGTCCTCGGCGACGCCTGGCCGCAGACCCTCGCCGGGGTGCTCGGCGCGCTGGCACCGGACGGCACGTTCGCCTTCGAGAGCCGGGTCCCCGGCCGACGGGCCTGGGAGGGCTGGACGCCCGAGCTCACCCGGACGCGCCGCGAGGTGCCCGGGACCGGTCCGGTCGAGATGTGGGCCGAGGTCCTCCACGTGGCGGAGCCGCTGGTCCGCTTCCGCCACACCTACCTCTTCCCCGACGGTAGCCGGCTCGTCTCGGACTCCACGCTGCAGTTCCGGACCCTCGACGAGCTGGTCGCAGACCTCGCGGCAGCCGGGTTCGAGGTGAGCGAGGTGCGCGACGCCCCGGACCGGCCCGGCCTCGAGCACGTCGTGCTGGCCCGCCGTCGCGACCCACTGTCGGCGGGCCGGGGCAGACTGCCGGGATGAGCACGCCGTACACCGTCCAAGTCGCGATCGACTGCGCCGAGCCGCACCCGCTCGCCGACTGGTGGGCCGAGGCGCTCGGGTGGGAGGTCGAGCACCAGGACCCCGACTTCATCCGCTCGATGGTCGACCAGGGCTTCGCCACCGACGACCAGACCACCACCCACCGGGGTGCGCTGGTCTGGGCCAGCGGGGCCGCGATCCGGCACCCGGAGGGCTTGGAGCGGGCGCCGCGGATCCTGTTCCAGCAGGTGCCCGAGCCCAAGACCGTCAAGAACCGCGTCCACCTCGACCTGCGCAGCACCGCCGACCCCGACCTGGCGGAGAAGGAGCGGCTCCTGGCCCTCGGCGCGACCGAGGTCGGCTCCGGCCAGCAGGGCCCGCAGGTCGCCTGGGTGGTGCTCCAGGACCCCGAGGGCAACGAGCTCTGCCTGCCGGTGCCGCCGGCCGGCTGAGGTCACATATCGACGCCGATGAACTCCGGGTCCCCGCCCGTGGTCCGGAGCGGGCCGAGCTCCTCGCACGCTCCCGAGTCCGCGTCGCAGTCGTAGACGAGGTAGTTCGGGTACTTCCCGTCGGGCCGGGCGACCAGCACCGATCCATCGGAGTCGATGGCCCAGAAGCCGAGTCCCTTGCCGGTCGGACCCTGGTCCAGCACCAGGTCCGGGCCGTCGTCGGTGGAGCGCAGCCGGCTGGACCAGTCGAGGACGTGCTCCCCGTCGAACGTCAAGCTGGCATCGATCGGCGCCTGCACGCGGCGCAGACCGAGGTCGGCCGGCGGGCTGCCGTCGTACAGCATGACCCCCGCGCGGACGTCGACGACTCGTCCGCCACCGTCGTAGACGGTCCGCCACGATCCGTCGGCCGTCGTCCAGGCACGGGTCAGCTGCGCGGTCCGCACGTAGACGACACCGTCGTCGAGCGCGTCTACGACCAGGTCACCACCCACGAGGCCGTCGATCGTCGTGGTCGCGACGTCCTCGCCCGTCCGAAGGTCGTGGACCGTGAGCGTGACCGTGCTGCCCCGTCGGGTGGCGTAGGCGACCCACGGGTGCACCGAGTCCGCCTTGACCGTCGGGCGGAACCCGCCGCCGGTGTCGACGTCCCCTGCCGCGAGCGCGTGCTCCCGTCCGTCGGTGCCCAGGAGCACCGGACGCCCGGCGCGGTAGTACACGATGCCGTACGACGTCGCCACGGCGTCGGTGTCCAGGAAGGGCAGCCCGTCGGCCGGGAAGGTCCGGCCGGCCAGGTGCAGCTCTCGGCCGGGATCGGCGTAGGCCCGCGCCCCTCGCGAGAAGTCCAGCTCGCCCAGGGCGACCGAGCCCGTGGCATCGAGACCGCGGCCGGGCTCCTCGCTCCTCATCACGTACGCACCGCCGGGCACCGCCAGCGCGAGGGCGCCCGCGGTGCACAGTCCGACCAGCCCGTGGCGGCGCCGACGCCGACGGCGCCGTCCACGCTCGACGGCGAGGGACGGATCGGCCGGCGGAACGTCCATGCCCCCGACGTACCGCTCCAGGGTCTCGCGCAGGTCCAGCTCGGTCATCGTTCCTCCCTCACCAGGTCAGGGGCGACCCTCCGCAGAGCGGTGAGCGCCGCCGAGGCCTGCGACTTCACCGTCCCCCGGGAGCACCCGAGCGCGTCGGCGATGTCGGCCTCCGACAGGTCCTCGTAGTAGCGGAGCACGACGACGGCGCGCTGCCGCGGTGGCAACGCGCGCACCGCCGCCCAGACCGCATCGCGCTCGACGACGCCGGGCTCCGGCGAGGCCACCGAGCGCGACGCCGAGACCTCGGCGTGCGGCCGCTCGCGCTTCAGGAAGCCGTGCCGGCGGCTGCCCAGCACCTCGTTGAGCACCATCCGGCGCACGTACGCGTCCGGGTGCTCCGCACGCCGGACGCGGCCCCACTGGGCGTAGACCTTCGCGAAGGCGTTCTGCAGGTCGTCCTCGGCTGCCGCGCGGTCGCCGGAGACGGCATACGCCAGCCGGTACAGCCGCGGCCAGGACGCGCGGAACAGCTCCGCGAACTCCTGCTCGGTCGGCTGCACACCCTCATGATGCGGCGAGGGGCCACCGAGGTTGGGTCAGGCGTCGAGCAGTCCCCGCACCACCCGCAGTCCGACCGACATGCGGGCCAGGTCGGCCTGCTCGTCGGCGCAGATCTGCTCCAGCGTCCCGGCGGCCCGGCGCACCACCTCGGCGTCGCCGTCCTCCCAGGCCGCGATGCGGGCCGGGGCGGAGTCCTCGGGCGAGCTCGCGCGCAGCACCTGCGCGGTGAGGGCGGTGTGCACGCCGTGCAGGTCGTCGCGCAGCGCCGCGCGGGCCATGGTCTGCCACTTGTCCTCGCGCGGCAGCGCCACGATCCGCTGCAGCAGGACCGGCAGGCCGAGCCGCTCCCCCAGCGCGAAGTGCACGCGGGCGACGTCCTCGGGGGCCAGGCCCTCGCGCTGGGCCACATCGACGATGCCCAGCAGCATGTACGCCGGCTCCAGCACCGCCACCCGGCGGGCCAGCTCCTCGGGCACGCCGCGGCGCTCGTACGCCGCGAGCCGGTCCTGGTAGGCCGCCAGCTCGCGGCCGGTCATCAGGTCGGGCAGCTGCGCCATCGTGGCCTGCACCGGCCCGGCGAACTGGTCCACCGTGGCCTGGCTGTCCAAGGGCGGCCGGCGGTTGTTAACCAGCCAGCGCGAGGCCCGCTCCACCAGGGTGCGCATCTGGATCCGCAGCGAGGTCTGCACCCTGGCCTCGAGCCGGTTGTCGAAGGACTTGAGCTCGTCGCGCAGCGGCAGCGAGGCGTAGATCTCCCGGGCCACGAAGTTGGCGCGGGTCAGGTCGGCCACCGTGGCGCCGGTCTCGTCGGCCAGCCGCGGCCAGTAGGTCATGCCGGCGCCGTTGACCAGGTCGTTGACGACCTGGGTCACGATGATCTCCCGGCGCAGCGGGTGCGCCTCGATCTGGGCCTTGAACCGCTCGCGCATCGGGGTCGGGAAGTAGGCCTTCAGGTCGAGGTCGAGGTAGGGGTCGTCGGGCAGGTCGCCCGACAGCAGCTCCTCGGCCAGCACGATCTTGGTCCAGGCCATCAGCACCGCCAGCTCGGGCGGGGTGAGTCCGCGACCGCGGTCGAGCCGCCGGCGCACGTCGCGCCGCGACGGCAGCCCCTCGATCTCGCGGTCCAGGGTGCCGGCCTGCTCCAGGCGCCGCATGAAGTCCTCGTGCACGTGCAGCAGCGACGGGGCGTGGGCCACGGCGTTGGCCAGGGCCAGGTTCTGCTCGTAGTTGTCGCGCAGCACCAGCGCGCCGACCTCGTCGGTCATCTCGGCCAGCAGGGTGTTGCGCTGCTTGGCGGTGAGGTCGCCGTCCTTGACCACGCGGTCGAGCAGGATCTTGATGTTGACCTCGTGGTCGGAGGTGTCGACGCCGGCGGAGTTGTCGATGAAGTCGGTGTTGATGCGCCCGCCCTCCTCGCTGGCGCCCCCCGCGTCACCGCTCCGCAGGACGTACTCGATCCGGCCCGCCTGGGTCAGGCCGAGGTTGCCGCCCTCCCCCACGCACCGTGCCCGCAGCTCGGTGCCGTTGACCCGGATGGCGTCGTTGGCCTTGTCGCCCACGTCGGCGTGCGACTCGTCCTCGCCCTTGACGTAGGTGCCGATGCCGCCGTTCCACAGCAGGTCGACGGGCGCCTGGAGGATGGCCTTCATCAGCTCGGCCGGCGTCATCGCGGTCACGGACTCGTCGATGCCGAGCGCGGTGCGCACGGCGTCGTTGAGCGGCACCGACTTCAACGAGCGCGGGTAGACCCCGCCGCCCTCGGAGATGAGGGCCGTGTCGTAGTCCTGCCAGCTCGACCGCGGCAGCTCGAAGAGCCGCCGGCGCTCGGCGTACGACGTCGCCGCGTCGGGCGAGGGGTCGAGGAAGATGTCGCGGTGGTCGAACGCGGCGACCAGCCGCGTGGTCTCCGAGCAGAGCAGCCCGTTGCCGAACACGTCCCCGCTCATGTCACCGATGCCCACCGCGGTGAACTCCTCGGTCTGGCAGTCGATCCCGCGCTCGCGGAAGTGCCGCTGGACCGAGACCCACGCGCCGCGGGCGGTGATGCCCATGGCCTTGTGGTCGTAGCCCACCGAGCCGCCGCTGGCGAAGGCGTCGCCCAGCCAGAAGCCGTAGTCGAGCGAGACGCTGTTGGCGATGTCGGAGAACGTCGCCGTGCCCTTGTCGGCGGCGACCACGAGGTAGGAGTCGTCACCGTCGTGCCGGAGCACGCCCTCGGGCGGCACCGTTCGGCCGTCGACGAGGTTGTCGGTGATGTCGAGGAGCCCGGAGATGAAGGTCCGGTAGCAGGCGATCCCCTCGGCCATCCAGGCGTCCCGGTCGCTGGGGTCGGGCAGCTGCTTGCAGAAGAAGCCGCCCTTCGCGCCCACCGGCACGATCACGGTGTTCTTCACCATCTGGGCCTTGACCAGCCCGAGCACCTCGGTGCGGAAGTCGTCGCGCCGGTCCGACCAGCGCAGGCCACCGCGCGCCACCGGGCCGAAGCGCAGGTGCACGCCTTCGACCCGCGGCGAGTAGACGAAGATCTCGAAGCGCGGCCGCGGCTGGGGCAGGTCGGGGATCACCGACGGCTCCAGCTTGAACGACATGTAGGCGTGCGGACCGCCCGAGGCTCCCTCGGCCGGCCGGGCGGCCTGGAAGTAGTTGGTGCGCAGCGTGGCCCGGATGTGGGTGAGGTAGGACCGCAGGATCCGGTCGTGGTCCAGGCTGGCCACGTCGTCGAGGGCGGTCATGATCCGCTTCTCGACCCGCTCCTCCTCGGCCGGGTCGCCCTTGACCGGGTCGAACCTCGCCTCGAACAGCGCCACCAGCAGCCGGGTGATGTCCACGTTGCTGCGCAGCGCGTCCTCGATGTAGTCCTGCGCGAAGGGGCTGCCGCCCTGGCGCATGTACTTGGCGTACGCGCGGAGCACGGTCGCCTGCCGCCAGGTCAGCCCGGCGCCCAGGACCAGGCCGTTGAAGCCGTCGATCTCGTTGTAGCCGTCCCACACCGCACGCAGCGCGTCCTGGAACAGCTCGCGGGAGCCGCTGGGCAGGTGCTCGCCGTAGCGCAGCCCGAACTCGTAGATCGTCGAGGGCCGCTCGAGGCCCTCGAGCTCGTAGGGCCGCTCGTCGACGACCTCGACCCCCATCGAGGACAGCATCGGGAGCACCTCGGAGAGGGAGAGCGGGGCGCCGATGCGGTAGACCTTGAGCCGCACCTCGCCGCGGCCGGCGTCGAGGTGCTCGTAGAGGAGCAGGTCCAGGCCGGCGTCGTCCGGCCCGTCGGTGCGGATCGCCTCCAGCCGGCCCAGGTCGACCGCGGCCGTGCGGGCGGCGAAGTCCTCCTTGTAGGCCTCGGGGAACGACGCGAGGTACCGCCGGCCCAGGATGGTGCCGACCTCCTCGCCGTACTCCGCGTTGACCGCCTGGGTGAAGTCGTCGCGCCAGGACCGGGAGGCCTCGGTGAGCCGGCGCTCCAGGTCGGCGGTGTCGACCTCGGGGATCGTGTCGCCCTTGGGGAGGTGGACGACGAAGTGCACGCGCGCGGTGGTCGACTCGTTGATCCGCACGGTGAAGTCGATCGACTCGCCGTGCAGCTGGTCTTGGAGGATCCGCTCGAACCGCTCGCGGACGCCGGTGTTGTAGCGGTCGCGCGGCAGGTAGACCAGGACCGAGACGTAGCGGCCGTAGGTGTCGCGGCGGATGAACATCCGGACCGCGCGGCGCTCGCGGGCGCTCATCGCGGCCTCGGCCATGGGAGCCAGCTCGTCGACGGGCGTGTGCAGGAGCTCGTCGCGCGGGTAGGTCTCGAGGGTGTCCATCAGCGCCTTGCCCGCGTGGCTGCGCGGGTCGAAGCCGCTGCGCTTGAGGACCTCCTTGGCCTTCTCCCGGATCAGCGGGATCCGCATCAGCGACTCGGTGTAGGCCGCGCTGGCCAGCAGGCCGAGGAACCGGCGCTCGCCGTCGACCTCGCCGTTCGCGTCGAACGTCTTCACGCCGACGTAGTCGAGGTAGGCCGGCCGGTGCACGGTCGCGCGCGAGTTGGCCTTGGCCAGCACCAGGAGCGTGCGCTCGCGGGCCTTGGCCTTGACCGCCTCGGGCAGCCGGCCGAACGACTCCGACATCTCCTGATCGGCCCGCAGGATGCCGAGCCCGGTGCCGGGGACCGCCCGGAGGAACTCGTCGCCGTCGCGCTCCTCGAGCTTGTACTCCTTGTAGCCGAGGAAGGTGAAGTGCTCCTCGGCCAGCCACTCCAGCAGCTCGGCGGCCTGGCGCACCTCGGCGGGGTCGAGCGGCGGCGGAGCATCCCGGAGCTCGGCCACGACGGCGTCGACCTGGGCGTGCATCTTGCGCCAGTCCTCGACCGCCTCGCGGACGTCGCGGAGCACGCGCTGGAGGTCCTCCACGATGGCCGCCGGGTCGTCGCCGTCGGGCACGCGGTCGATCTCCACGTGCATCCACGACTCGCGGACGGCGTCGCCCTCGGGCGCGAGCGAGCCGTCCTGGACCGCGGCCACGGACTGCAGGACGCCGGTGATGTCGCGGCACACGTCGAAGCCGGGGTGGACCACCACGTGCACGTCGCGCAGCTGCCGGGACAGCTCCATGGTCAGCGAGTCGACCAGGAAGGGCATGTCGTCGACGACGACCTGGACCACGCTGCGCCCGCCGGCGGACCAGCCCTGCTCGGCCAGGGTCGGCGTGGTCACCCGCATGTTGGCGGTGCCCTGGGGCCGGTCGGCGGCGAGCTTGTAGTGGGCGGCGAAGGCGCCGTAGACGTCGACGTCGGAGCGGTCGGCCAGGTCCTCGGGGGCCACGTGGCGGTAGTAGGCCCGGAGCAGCTCCCCCACCTGGTCGTGGGGCGGCCCGCCGGTGCCCTTGCCGGCCTGGGCCAGCACGATCGCCTTGTCGATCAGGTCGGCCTTGGACTGCTCGGACGTGGACTGGTGCGTCGTCGTTGACACGGGGGCCACGGTAGTCCCCGCAGTCCCCGATCCGTCTGCGGGTGGGCAGGTCGCGGGCCGCTCCGCGGGGCAGACGAACCGCTGAGGTCAGAGCTCGGAGCGCAGGCCCCAGAGCAGCGGGTAGTAGCGCAGCGGCAGCCGGCTGCGCAGGTAGGTCGACCCGCTCGAGCCGCCGGTCCCCGACTTGGAGCCGATCATCCGCTCGACCATGGTGACGTGCCGGGCCCGCCAGTTCGCCGCGAGCTCGTCGTGCTGCAGCAGGGCCTCGCTGACCGCCCAGATGTCGGCGTACTGCGACCGGTCGTGGGCGGCGGTGCGCAGGGAGTCGGAGATCTCGTGGTCGGTGCCGGCCGGCAGCCCGCGGGCGCGGAGCACGTCGACGAACGCGTCCCACAGGGTCGGCTCGGCGAGCCGCTGCCGGAGCCGGGCGTCCTCCTCGGCCGTGATGCCCCGGAAGCGGTCGACGTAGGCCGGGTCCTTGGCACCGGAGAGGAACTCCAGCTCGCGGAACTGCACCGACTGGAAGCCGCTGGCCGGCGCCAGGCGTTGGCGGAACTCCAGGAAGTCCTGCGGGGTCATCGTCTCCAGCACGTCGACCTGGTGCACCAGCACCCGCTCGATCACGTGCACCCGCTGGAGCAGGTGCTGGGCCCACCACAGCCGCCCGTCGGTCATCGCGTCGCGAGCCGCCGCCGCCTCGTGCAGCAGCTGCTTGAACCACAGCTCGTAGACCTGGTGGATGGTGATGAAGAGCAGCTCGTCGTGCGCCGGCGGGTCGGACTCGAGGTGCTGGCTGTCGAGCAGCTGCGGCAGCCGAAGGTAGCTGCCGTAGGTCAGCTGCGCCCCCTGCTCCCCGAAGGACACGAACTGCTCGTCGGTCTGCTGCTCGGCCATGACGTCACCGTAGCCTCGCGCGCCCCTCCACGATTCGTCTGCGGTTCCACCGGCTGTCCGACGCTTGTGAAGTGACATCTGTTCTTGAACACAGATGTGTCACTGGATCGTGAACACCT
>CAZEPK010000222.1:0-8622 GCA_964514085.1 uncultured Nocardioides sp. | reverse complement strand
CCCGGGACCAGGACGTCGAGCTGCTCGTCGTGCAGCGTGCTGGTCGGGTGGTGGGGGTTGCGGAGGTCGTGCACGGTGAAGACGAGCGGGAGCCCCCGCTCGTGGACCACGTCCACCAGCCGGCTCAGCTCCTCCGGGGTGCGCGAGTCGAAGCCGAAGTGGACGTGCATCAGGTCGTAGTCGCGCGTGCCTGCCCACTCCGGGCTGAGCATCGTCGGGGGCCACCAGGCCTGCTCGGTGGAGCGGGCGCCTTCGGGCGCCGGGTCCGCCAGCCGACGCGGCCCGCCACCGTGCTCAGGGCCGAGGTGGCGGATGTAGACGTGGTCGGCTGGGACCGAGGCGATGAGCGGCGACGTGACCGGTCGCCGGTCCGCCGAGACCGCCGTCACCACTGCCCATCCTCGTGGTGAGGGCGCATGCGAAGAAGGTGACCGGAAGCGGTTCCGGGCAGCCTCACCCGCAGGGGTGTGGCCGCCCCCGCGTGCTGTGGCCGGTCAGCCCCAGCCCACCTCGCTGGCCCACAGCGCCCGCTGCCGGTACTGCTTCTCGAGGCGGTCCAGGGTCTGCTCGTGGAGCTCCTCGGTCACCGAGGCCGTGGCGTCGCGGACCAGCACCACGCGGAGGTTGCGGGCGTAGGCGTCGGTCGCGGTGGCCGCGATGCACGACTCGGTGGAGACCCCGGTCAGCACCACCCGGTCCACTCCTTTGGCGTCGAGGAGCTCGTCCAGCCGGGTCCGGAAGAAGGCGCTGTCGCGGGTCTTGACCACGACCTCGTCGGCCTCGAGCAGCCCCTCGACGCGGCGTACTCCCTCGGAGCCCTCCAGCGCCATGCCCTGGCCGTCGTCGAGCATGTTGAGCGCCCAGGTGCTGCGGTCGTGCGCGTGCACGGTCTGCACCTCCACCACGGGCGCGCCCGCGGCGCGGGCGCTGCGCACGAGGTCGTTGCAGGCCGCCACCAGGTCGTCGCGGCAGCGGGCCAGCTCGTCGTCGGCGAAGTAGTCGTTCTGCAGGTCGATCAGCAGGAGTGCGGTGGCCACGCGGGCTGGTACCCCGGTAGCGCGCGCTGCCTCCCCTCCGGCCTACAGGGTCTCGAAGCGGATGCCGGCGGCCACCAGGCGGGCCAGGAGGTTCTGGCCCATCGCCTGCGCCGTGGTGACCGAGCCGGCCGTCTCGGGGTTGTCGTCGAAGGCCAGGCACAGCGCCGACTCGGCCAGCATCTTCGCGGTCTCGTCGTACCCGGGGTCCCCTCCGGAGACCCTTGTGTGGACGGTCCGGCCGTCGCCCTCGCCGATGAACTCGACGGTGAACCACGACTTCGCCCGGCGTGCGGGGTCGGGGCCGTCGCCCTGCTTGACCCGGCTCAGCAGCAGGTTCTTCAGCGGCGGGACCTGCGCGGCGACCGCGATCGTGGAGGCACCCAGGGCGCCGCCCGCGGCGTACCGCAAGGTCTTGGTGCCGGCGAAGTGGGAGTAGGTGAACCGCGGGCCGTACGCCGGCAGCGCGGCGCCGCTCCGGGCCACCACGAAAGGATCGATGGTGGGCAGCGGCACCAGCCAGTAGCCCAGGACCTTGTCGCGACCGGGCTTGCCGGCCACCGCCCGGGACGAGCGGCCCTCGGGGCGCGGCTCCACCTTGCGCCGGGCCACCATCGCCTCGCGCATCTGGCGAGCGCGCGAGAAGGCGCCCAGGGCCGAGTGGAAGGTCCCGCCGGAGGGCATGCCGCCGGCGCGGACCACCCCCCGGACGGCGACCGGTCCCTTCGCCGCGAGCTTCTCGACAGTGTAGAACGCGCCGAGGTCGTGCGGGATGGAGTCGAAGCCGCAGGCGTGCACGATCCGCGCGCCGGAGGCCTGCGCGGTCCGGTGGTGCGCGACGTACATCCGGTCGACGAACTCCGGCTCGCCGGTGAGGTCGACGTAGTCGGTGCCGGCCTCGGCGCAGGCGGCGACCAGCGGCTCGCCGAACTGCTGGTAGGGGCCGACGGTGGTGATGACCACCCGGGTCCGCGCGGCCAGCGCGTCGAGCGAGGAGCGGTCGCCGCTGTCGGCCTCGATCAGCTCCAGCTCGGCCAGGGTGGGGTCGAGCTGTGCGAGCCGGTCACGGACCGCCTCGAGCTTGCTGCGGTTGCGTCCGGCCAGCGCCCAGCGCAGCCCGGCGGGGCCGTGCTCGGCGAGGTACTCAGCGGTGAGCGCCCCGGTGAACCCGGTGGCGCCCAGCAGGACGACATCGAGGTCGCGCGACGCAGGCTGCTTGGCGGTCGGCATGTGCCGACTCTCCCAGAAGTAGCCCGGCCGCGGCGCGGCGCGTCCGCCACGGTGGCTGAGGTGCGAGGCCGTCCACGGCCGAGCCTCGAAGCCGCTGCACCCGGTGCTGGGACCCGGGCCGCCCCAGCACCATGTCACGAGGCTTCGAGGCTCGTCGCTGGCGCTCCTCGCACCTCAGCCACCGTGTCTGGCGACGTAATCTGGGTGACATGTGCCGCAACATCCGCCCGCTCAACAACTTCGAGCCGCCCGCCACCGACGACGAGGTGACGGCGGCGGCTCTGCAGTTCGTCCGCAAGGTGAGCGGCGCGACCAAGCCGTCGGCGGCCAACCAGCAGATCTTCGACCAGGCGGTCCACGACATCGCCCACGTGGTCCGGCACCTGCTCGACGACCTGGTCACCACCGCACCACCCAAGGACCGCGAGGTCGAGGCGGCCAAGGCGCGCGAGCGGGCGGCCCTGCGGTACGCCCGGTGACGGTCCGGAGCCCCGAGGCCGTCACCGAGCACCCGGCGTCCTCCTCCGCCGAGGTCGGCGAGGTCCTCGACTTCCTGGCCGACCGGCCGCTGGTGGTGCTGACCGGCGCCGGCTGCTCGACCGACTCCGGCATCCCCGACTACCGCGGCCCCGGGAGCCCCTCGCGCCGGCCGATGACCTACCAGGAGTTCGTGTCCGGCCCCGAGGCGCAGCAGCGCTACTGGGGCCGCAGCCACCTCGGCTGGGGCCGGATGAAGGGCGCCGAGCCGAACGCCGCCCACCACGCCCTGGCCCGGATCGACCCCGAGCTGCTCATCACCCAGAACGTCGACGGGCTGCACGAGCGCGCCGGGTCGCGGCGCCTCGTGGCCCTGCACGGCCGGATCGCGGACGTCGTCTGCCTGACCTGCCGTGCGGTCAGCTCGCGCACCCACCTGCACCAGCGGCTGAGCGAGCTCAACCCCGGCTTCGCCGAGCGCCACCTGGGCGCCGAGGTGCGGCCGGACGGCGACGTCGAGCTCGACGACACCGACGGCTTCGTGGTCGCCGGCTGTCGTGAGTGCGGCGGGGTGCTGAAGCCGCACGTCGTGTTCTTCGGCGAGAACGTCCCCGCCGACCGCGTCGAGCGCTGCTACGAGGCGGTCGATGCCCTGGCCGGCAACCACGGAGCACTCCTGGTTGCCGGATCGAGCCTCACCGTGATGAGCGGGTTCCGGTTCGTCCGGAGGGCCGCCAAGGCCGGCACGCCGGTCGTCATCGTCAACCGCGGCCAGACCCGCGGCGACGAGCTCGCGACGTACCGCCTCGATGCGGGTACGTCGGAGCTCCTCACCGCCCTGGACGAGCGGCGACGCGACCGGACGCGCGGCCCGGCGGACTCCTAGGGAGCCGGCCCTTAGAGAGCCGGTCCTGCGGCGCGGTGGCGCGGGACGTAGTCCGCGAGCTCCTTGCGCAGCTGCTTGGCCATGGTGAGCCAGGCGCCGACGTCGGCGACGTTGGCCCCCGTCTTCAGGTCCCGGCCGGAAACGGCATTGCCCTGCATGGATTCGAACATGTGAAACTCCCCCAACTCCCGAAGGTGCCCCCGCACCTTCCCCGCTCCGAGAGTAGGACGTGCCGACCGCCCTGTCCTGTGGACTGGACAAACGGTCTGGCCCACTCGGAGCGGTCCAGCCAGGCCTACAGCTTGCGCACGAAGATGTGCTCGGCCGCCTCTGGCACGATCTCGGCGGTCTCGCCTCCGGAGCCCACCAGGACGCCCTCGGGAGTGGCCACCACGGTGATCGTCTTGTCGGGCAGCGCACCGACCCGGCGCAGCGCGCTCATCAGGCTCTCGTCCTTCTGCATCTCCTCAGAGATCCGGCGGACCAGGACCCGGCCCTCCTCCTGGGAGGCCGCCTCGGAGAGGGCCTCGACGCCGAACATGAACTCCTCGCCCAGCGTCGACTCCCCGAGCTCGCTGAGGCCCGGGATCGGGTTGCCGTAGGGCGACTCCGTGGGGTGGTCGAGCAGCTCGACCAGCCGGCGCTCGACCGTCTCGGACATGACGTGCTCCCAGCGGCACGCCTCCTCGTGGACCAGCTCCCAGTCCAGGCCGATCACGTCGGTCAGCAGCCGCTCCGCGAGGCGGTGCTTGCGCATCACCCGGGTGGCCAGCCGCAGCCCCTCGTCGGTCAGCTGGAGGTGCCGGTCGCCCTCGACGGTCAGCAACCCGTCGCGCTCCATGCGGGCCACGGTCTGGGACACGGTGGGGCCGCTCTGGTGCAGACGCTCCGCGATCCGGGCGCGCAGCGGGATGATGCCCTCCTCGACCAGCTCGTAGACGGTCCGGAGGTACATCTCCGTGGTGTCGATCAGGTCGCTCATGCGGCTCCGGGCTCCCCGCGGAAGCGCCGGGCGCCGGCGCACAGCGCCGCGTGCGTGCGGTTTCGTGGGGTGGTCACCAGCCCATTCTGTCCCATGAGCGGGTACCGGAGCGCGGACCGCCGGGGCCTGGACCCGGCCCACACGGGAGGGTGGCCCAGTGACGAGCGTGATGTGGTTCCGCCGCGACCTCCGGCTCGGTGACAACCCGGCGCTCCTCGAGGCCGTCGGCGACGGTCCGGTGCTGCCGCTGTTCGTGCTCGACCCGGTCCTCTGGGGGCCGGCCGGCCCGTCCCGCCGGGGCTACCTCGGCGCCTCGCTGCGCGACCTCGATGGCCAGCTGCGGCGCCGGCGGGCGGGGCTCAGCGTGGTGCGGGGCGACCCGGTCCGCCGCGTGGTCGCGGCCGCCCGGGCGGTCGGGGCCGACCGCGTGCACGTGGCCGCCGACTTCGGTCCCTACGGCCACCGGCGCGACGAGGAGGTCGAGCAGGCGCTGGCCGCCGCCGGCATCGAGCTGGTGCGCACGGGCTCGCCGTACGCCGTGGCGCCCGGCCGGGTGACCAACGGCTCCGGTGAGCACTACAAGGTGTTCACGCCGTTCAGCAGGGCGTGGTCCGAGCACGGCTGGCGCGACCCCGTCGACCCCCCGAGCGGTGGCAGCTGGCTGGCACTGGACGAGGACACGACCGCCATCCCCGAGCCGGACCTCCCCGCAGGCCTGTCCCTGCCGGAGGCCGGGGAGGCCGCGGCGCGGCAGCGGTGGGAGGCGTTCCTGGACCACGTGGACGCCTACGACGAGGACCGCAACAAGCCGGGCGTCGACGGGACCTCCCACATGTCGGTCCACCTCAAGTGGGGCGAGATCCACCCGCGCACGATGCTGGCCGCGCTGGCCGCCAAGCGGAGCCGGGGCGCCGCGACCTACCGCAAGGAGCTGGCCTGGCGCGAGTTCTACGCCGACGTGCTGTTCGCCCAGCCGCGGTCGGCCCGCGAGTACCTTCGTCGCGACTACGGCGCCATGGCCTACGACCGCCCGGGCGCGCAGCTCGAGGCCTGGGCCGAGGGCCGCACCGGCTTCCCGATCGTGGACGCGGGCATCCGCCAGATGCGGGCCACCGGCTGGATGCACAACCGGGTCCGGATGATCGTCGCGAGCTTCCTGGTCAAGGACCTGCACGTCGAGTGGCAGCACGGGGCGCGCTGCTTCATGCACTGGCTGGTCGACGGCGACCTGGCCTCCAACCAGCACGGCTGGCAGTGGGTCGCGGGCAGCGGGACCGACGCGGCGCCGTACTTCCGCGTCTTCAACCCCACCGGCCAGGGCCAGAAGTTCGACCCCGACGGCCGCTACGTGCGGCGCTGGGTCGAGGAGCTCCGCGACCCCGCACAGGTGCCGGACCCGCACGACCCCGACCCCGACACCCGCGACCTGGTCGGCTACCCGCTGCCGATGGTGGACCACAAGGCCGAGCGCCAGGAGGCCCTCGACCGCTGGCAGGCCATCCGCTGACCAAAGGCTGGGGAGCCGCCTACCGTGGTCGGTCCCGGCGCCCGCGGCGGCTCCCTAGCGTCGGAGCGTGCGCAGCAGGTGGCTCCCGGTCCTCGCCCTGGCGGTCCTGGCGCCGGTGTGCGCGGAGTACCTCTGGGCCTACGACGACTCGACCGGCCACCCGGCCGTGCTCTTGGGCAACCTCGTGGTGTTCGTCCCCCTCTACGGCTGCCCGGCCCTGCTGATCCGCGAGGTCGCGCGCCGCCGCGGGTCGGGATGGCCCGGCATCGTGCTGCTCGCGGCGGCCTTCGGCGTGGTCGAGGCCGGGGTGGTGGACCAGTCGGTGTTCGCCCGCGACTACCGCGGCATCCCGTACTGGTCCGACATGGCCGACCCGACCTACGTGGCACCGATCGGCCTCAGCATCTTCCTGGCCGTCACCTTCGTCATGAACCACGTGCTCGCGAGCATCGCCGGTCCGGTCGCGGTCGTGGAAGGGCTCGCCGGGCGGAGGGGACAGCAGCCCTGGCTGGGCCGACCGACGATCGTCCTCGCCTCCGTGCTCTACCTGGCTGGCTGCGCCGCGGTGTACGCCGACATGCTCGACACCAGCGGTGGAGGCATCGCCTCCGCTGCCGAGGTGATCGGCGCGGGCGTCGTGGCCCTGCTGCTGGTGGCCGCGGCGCTGACCGTCCCGCAGCGTCCGCGCCACCTCGCGGCCGGGTGGGTCCCGCGGCCGTGGCTGGTCGGCTTGCTGTCCACCGCCGTCGCCGGCGCCACGCTGGCCTACGGTCCCTCGCCGCTGGGCACCGACGCGCTCATCGCCACCTACGCGGCCGCGGCGGTCCTGGTGTGGCGGATCTCCCGGCGCCGCGGCTGGAGCGCCGTCCACGTCGCGGCCCTGGCCTCAGGGTGGCTCACGGCCTTCGCGCTCGGGGCGTTCGCCACCGACCCGATCGGTCGCGTCACCGCGGCTGAGGAGCTGGGCCACCACCTGGGAGTCCTCGGGCTGGTGGCGCTGGCCGGGTGCGTGGCCACGACCAGGGCGCGGCGTAGCGTGACGGCGTGACCCAGAGCCCGCCCTCCGACCAGCCGCGCCAGACCGAGCTGGTGGTCGCGGAGCGGTTCCGCGGGCCGGCCCGCTCGGGCAACGGCGGCTACACCGCCGGCGCGCTGGCCGCGCTGGCCCCGGCGGACTGGACGGCGGTCACGGTCAGGCTGAGCCAGCCGCCGCCGCTGGACGTGGCGATGCGGGTGGCCCGCACCGAGGGACTGCTCACGGCGTCCCACGAGGGTGGCGAGGTGGCCCGCGCCACCGCCGCGGACCACGACCCGCAGCCGGTGGCACCGGTCCCGGTCGAGGCCGCCCGGCAGGCCGAGGCGGCGTACCAGGGACTGGTCGCGCACCCCTTCCCGACCTGCTTCGCCTGCGGCACGGGCCGCGAGCCCGGCGACGGGCTGCGTATCTTCCCGGGCCCGGTCGGCGACGGTCGGGTGGCCGCCACCTGGACGCCGGGTCCCAGCGTGGCCGGCGACTGGCACGAGTACACCGAGCCCACCCGCGAGGCCGGTCACGCGGTGAGCTGGGCGGCGCTCGACTGCGCCGGCGGCTGGGCCTCCGACATCGGCGCCCGGCTGATGGTGCTCGGCACCATGACCGCGCGGCTGTGGTCCCTGCCGGCCCTCGGCGTCGAGCACGTGGTGGTCGGCGAGCCGCGCGGCGAGTCGGGGCGCAAGCGGATGAGCGCGACCTCGCTCTACGACGCCACCGGCCGCCTGGTCGGCGCGGCCGAGCAGGTCTGGATCGCGGTGGACCCGGCGGACTTCAACTGATGGGACGCCCGTGAGCGACGCTCCGTGGTGGCGGCACGCCGTCACCTACCAGGTCTACGTCCGCAGCTTCGCCGACGGCGACGGCGACGGCGTGGGCGACCTGCCCGGCGTCACGGCCCGGCTCCCCTACCTGCGGGACCTCGGCGTCGACGCCCTGTGGCTGACGCCGTTCTACACCTCGCCGCAGCACGACCACGGCTACGACGTGGCCGACTACGAGGACGTCGACCCGCTCTTCGGCACGCTGGCGGACGCCGACGAGCTGATCGGGGCGGCCCACGACCACGGCCTCAAGGTGGTGGTGGACCTGGTGCCCAACCACACCTCCAGCGAGCACGCGTGGTTCCGGGCGGCGCTGGCCGCGGAGCCGGGGTCGCCCGAGCGGGCGCGCTACCTGTTCCGCGAGGGCCGCGGACCGGGCGGCGCGGAGCCGCCCAACAACTGGCGCTCGGTCTTCGGCGGGCAGGCGTGGACCCGCGTGCCCGACGGCCAGTGGTACCTGCACCTCTTCGACAGCACGCAGCCCGACCTGGACTGGCGCAACCCGGAGGTCGGCGACCTGTTCGAGTCGGTGCTCCGCGTCTGGCTGGACCGCGGCGTCGACGGCTTCCGCGTCGACGTGGCGCACGGCCTGGTCAAGGAGGCCTCGCTCCGCGACCAGGTGGTCCCCGAGGGCGAGGAGCCGAGGAGCGGC
>CAZEPK010000221.1:0-8675 GCA_964514085.1 uncultured Nocardioides sp. | reverse complement strand
GGCTCACCAGGTTTCGAGACGGTTGCTGCGCAACCTCCTCAACCACCGTCGCGGTGCGGAGACGGGCGCAGAACGCCCTCCTCAACCACCGTGGCGGTCCCAGAGGCGGGTCAGAAGACGTTCAGGGGGCGGAACTGGACCGAGATGCGGGGGCCGGCGTGGGCGACCTTGGGGACGGCGTGCTCCCAGGTGCGCTGGCAGGAGCCACCCATGACCACGAGGTCGCCGTGGCCCATCTCGACCACGACCGGGTCGGCTCCGCCGAGGCGGGGGCGGAGGTGGAGCTTGCGGGGGTCGCCGAGGGAGACGATGGCGACCATGGTGTCGGTGGTCTTGCCGCGGCCGATGGTGTCTCCGTGCCAGGCCACCGAGTCGCGGCCGTCGCGGTAGTAGGCGCAGCCGGCGGTGCGGAACGGCTCGCCGAGCTCGTCGGCGTAGTGGTCGGAGAGGGCCTCGCGGGCGTCGGTGAGGGTGGCGTGGGGGAGGTCCTCCCCGATCATGTAGGTGTGCAGCAGCCGCGGCACGTCGACGACGCGGTCGTACATCGGACGCCGCTCGGCCCGCCAGGGCACGTCGCGGAGAAGGGTCTCGAAGACGTCGTCGGCACCGGGCAGCCAGGTGCGGGCCACGTCGATCCAGGCGCCGCGGGTCAGCTCGGTGCGCTGGATCCCGGTGCAGTCGAGCGGACGGGACGGGTCGTCCGCGACGGGCGCGAAGAGGGTCGACTGGAAGTCCATGGCGCCGAGTGTACGTCAGGATCGAACGTGTGTTCGATCACCCGGAGGGGTCAGCGCGGCCCGAGGGTGCGCTTGAGCTGTTCGACCGTCTCGTCGGCCAGCTTCTCGACCTTGGGCTTGACGAGGAGCGGCGCGACGAGGTTGACCAGCCGGCCGAAGTCGAAGTCGGCGCGGTAGTGGATCGAGGTGCCCTCGCCCGCGGCGGTGAAGCTCAGCGTGTCGGTGGCGGTGGCCTGCTTGTTCTTGCCCCGGAACTGCACCCGGCGCGGCTTGTCGTGGACGATCGTCTCGTAGGTGAGGTCGACCTTGCGGCCCATGAACTCCGAGGTGTTCGCGTAGACGGTGCCGACGCCGCCGTCGCCGGAGGTGCGCGTGGTCTTCACCGTGCCCGGGTCCCACTCGTTGGTGTGCGTGAAGTCGGCGAGGTAGTCGAAGACCAGGTCGACGGGCTGGGGGACGGTGAACGTGCGCTCGACGTACATGTCAGGGAACGTACCGGGGTGACCCCGAGGCGCTGATTCCACCCGGGCTGCCAGAGTTGCGTCATGAGCCAGGGAGCGGTCGCTGCGTCGGTGCGCAACCTGACCAAGACCTACGGCGAGGGCGAGACCCGCGTCCGGGCCCTCGACGACGTCACGCTGGACCTGATGGCCGGTGAGTTCACCGCCGTCATGGGCCCGAGCGGGTCCGGCAAGTCCACGCTGATGCACTGCCTGGCGGCCCTCGACACGGCGGACTCCGGGTCGGTGCGGATCGGCGAGCAGGAGCTCACCGTGCTCAAGGACAAGGCGCTGACCCAGCTGCGCCGCGACGAGATCGGCTTCGTCTTCCAGTCCTACAACCTGGTCCCCACGCTCACCGCCCGCGAGAACATCCTGCTGCCGCTCTCGATCGCCGGCCGGGGTCCGGACCCGGAGTGGTACGACTCCGTCATCGCCACGGTCAACCTGGCCGACCGGCTGGGCCACAAGCCGCACGAGCTCTCCGGCGGGCAGCAGCAGCGCGTGGCCGTGGCGCGGGCCCTGGTCAGCCGGCCCAAGGTGGTCTTCGCCGACGAGCCGACCGGCAACCTCGACTCCGCGTCGGGCGCCGAGGTCCTCGAGCTCCTTCGCCGCAGCGTGGACGAGCACGGCCAGACGGTCGTCATGGTGACCCACGACCCCGTCGCCGCGGCGTACACCGACCGCGTGCTGTTCCTGGCCGACGGCCGCGTGGTGGAGGAGCTGCGCAGCCCCTCCCGCGAGCAGGTGCTCGAGACGATGGCCCGGCTCGCGACCGCACCGTCGGCCTGACGCCGTGATCCGCGCGTCGCTCAAGAGCCTGCTGGCCCGTCGGGTCCGGCTGCTGCTCAGCACGTTCTCGATCGTGCTCGGCGTGGCGTTCGTGACGGGCATCCTGATGTTCTCCGACACCCTGGAGCGCAGCTTCACCGCGCTCTTCGACTCCACGGTGGGCGACACGGTGGTGCGGCCGGCCAACAGCGAGGTGGCCAACCAGGGTGCGGTGTTCAGCACCCAGACGGTGCCCGCCTCGCTGCAGGCCACCCTGGAGCAGCTGCCCGGCGCCGCGCGGGTCGACGGCAAGATCAGCGCCACCGGGGTCTACGTCCTCTCGACCGCCGGCAAGGTGGTGGGCGGGTCCGGTGCGCCGGCGTTCGGCGGCAACTGGAACGACGCGCCGGCCGGTCACGGGCTCGAGGGCCTCGTGATCCTCGACGGGCACGAGCCGCACGGCGACGACGAGGTCGTGCTCGACCAGAGCACGGCCGAGCGCGCCGGCTACGACCTCGGCGACGAGGTCTCGATCGTCACCGCCACCCAGACGCTCGACGTGCACCCCACGCTGGTCGGCATCGCGGGCTACCGAGCAGGGGGATCGCTCAACGGTGCGACGTACGTCGGCTTCGAGACCTCCAGCGCCCAGCGGCTGTTCCTGGGCGGCAAGGACGCCTACACCGACTTCTGGGTCACCGCCGAGGACGGCGTCTCGCAGGAGGAGCTGACCAAGCGGGCCGCGGCGGTGCTGCCGGAGGGGGTCGAGGCCGTCACCGGCGACGAGGCGGCCGAGGAGAACGCCGGACCGCTGCTGAGCGGGATCGACTTCCTCACGACGTTCCTGCTGATCTTCGCCGGCATCGCGCTCGTGGTCAGCAGCTACATCATCGTCAACACCTTCTCGATCCTGGTGGCCCAGCGGAGCCGCGAGCTCGCCCTCCTCCGGGCGCTGGGGGCCTCGAAGCGACAGGTGATCCGGTCGGTCCAGCTCGAGGCCTTCGTCGTCGGGCTGGTCGGGTCCACGCTGGGCCTGGGGCTCGGCGTGGTCCTGGCCCTGGGCATCCGCGCGCTGGTGGCGACGTTCGGTCTGGACCTCGCCGATCAGCCGCTCATCCTGGCGCCGCGCACGCCTCTGGCCGCCTACGCCACCGGCGTGGTCGTGACCATGGTGGCGGCGTGGCTGCCGGCCCGGCGCACCGGCCGGATCGCTCCCGTGCAGGCGCTGCGGGACGACATCGCGCTGCCGGAGTCGTCGGTGCGCAGGCGGCTGCTGCTCGGCATCGCCCTCATCGTGGCGGGGATCCCGCTCGCGCTGGTCGGGTTGTTCGTCGGGTCGGTGCCGCACCAGGGCTGGTGGGTGGGCGCGGGGGTGCTGGCCGTGCTGCTGGGCGTGACCGCGGCCAGCCCGGTCCTGGGCCGCCCGTTCCTGCGGGCCACCGGCGTGGCCGAGGCCCGGCTGTTCGGGCCGATGGGGCAGCTCGCCGGCCAGAACTCGCTGCGCAACCCACGGCGCACGACCGCCACCGCCTCGGCGCTGATGATCGGCCTCACGCTGGCCTTCACGGTCGCGATCCTGGGCGCCTCGGCCAAGGCGTCGGTGGACAAGACGGTGGAGGAGAACTTCATCGGCGACTACGTCGTCAGCAGCGCCTTCGGCGAGGGCTTCTCCCCGGCGATCACCGACCGCGTCGCGGCCACCGAGGGTGTGGCCAAGGTGCTGCGCCAGCGCTTCGGCTTCGGCCTGCTGGGCGGGAAGACCGACGACGGGCAGAGCATCGTCGGCACCGCGCCCGGCACCATCGGCGACTTCGACCTCACCGCCGTCTCCGGGAGCCTGTCCGACTTCGCGGGCGGGACCGTGCTCCTGGAGCAGGACTGGGCCGAGGAGCACGACCTGGGCACCGGCGACACCCTCCGGCTCACGGTGCCGACCGGCAAGAAGGAGTGGCGGGTCGTCGGCGTGGTCGAGGACAGCCCCCTGGTCTTCTCCCCGATCATGACCACCACCCAGGACCTGCTCGACTCGGGCTTCCCCGACCAGGACAACTACGTGGTGGTGTTCGCGGCCCCCGGCGCGTCCGGGCTGCAGGCCCGCCTGGACCAGGTGGTCGCGGACCTGCCGGTGGTCACGGTGAAGGACGAGCGGGCCTTCGCCGCCGAGCAGCGGGCGCCCATCGACCGGATCATCGGGGTCATCTACGTGCTGCTGGTCTTCGCGGTGGTCATCGCCGTCCTGGGCATCGTCAACACCCTCGCCCTGTCGGTCATCGAGCGGACCCGGGAGATCGGGCTGCTCCGCGCCATTGGCGTCAGCCGCCGCCAGCTGCGCCTGATGATCCGGCTGGAGTCGGTGGTGATCGCGGTCCTGGGCGCCGTGCTCGGCGTCACCCTGGGCATCGTCTTCGGCGTCACGCTGATGTACGCCCTGCGCGACCAGGGGCTCGAGCGGATCAGCATCCCCTTCGGCCAGCTCGTGGTCTTCCTGGCGCTCTCGCTGCTCCTGGGGGTGCTGGCCGCCGTCTTCCCCGCGCGGCGGGCGGCCCGCCTCGACGTGCTGCGCGCGATCGCGACCGACTGAGGCCCCGGGGCAGGCGACCGGCCCGTCCGGGTGGTCCCAGGGGGCTAGGGAGGTCTACCCGTTCGGCCCCCGGGGGGTTCTGCCGAACCGGGGACGGGGGCCGGAGCGCCGGTCTAGTCTGGCTCGCGTGACGGAGGTCCTGGTGAAGGACGGGCGAGCTCTCAAGCACGTCCAGGTGCGCGAGTACGTGCGCTCACTCGTCTCCGGCATGTCCCGGGATCCCCGGCGCCGTCGGAGCGCGAGCTGGTGGCGCAGTTCAGCGTGGCACGGATGACGGTGCGCCAGGCCATGGACGCGCTGGTGGTCGAGGGGCTGCTCGAGCGGATCCCCGGCAAGGGCACGTTCGTGGCCCGCCCGCGGCGTACGGCGAGCACCATCACCAGCTACACCGAGGAGATGGCCCGGCGCGGCATGCTGGCCGAGTCGATCACCCTCCTCGCCCGCCGCGAGCAGGCCGGCCCCGGCGTGGCCCGCGCCCTCAACATCACCGAGGGCGACCCGCTGATCCACTGGAAGCGGCTGCGCCGCGCCGACGGCGGCCCCATGTGCATCGAGGACGCGTTCCTCAACGAGGTGCTGCTGCCCGGCTTCCTGCAGGGCGGCATGCCCACCAGCCTCTACGAGGCCCTCGAGCTCCGCGGCCTGCGGCCGAACTGGGCCGAGGACTCCATCAACGCCGACGTCTGCCAGCCCGACGAGGCCACCCACCTCGAGGTCGAGGCCGGCACGCCGGTCCTGCGGCACTCGCGGCGGGCCCTGATCGGCGAGAAGGTCGTCGAGGTCTCCCGCAGCGTCTTCCGCGCCGACCGGTTCACCCTCTGGGTGCAGATCGGCCAGGATTATTGAGCCCGGCCCCCGGGGGCGGTGACTGAGCAACCGTCCTCCACAGGTGGGCGGTGCGTGACTAACCGCCCTCCACAACTGGGCGGTGCGTGAGCAACCTCTGTCCCCGTGGAGAACGGGTGCAGGGCCACCGCCACCCGGGCGCTCGTCAGTCGGCGAGCCCACCCAGGGGCGCAACCACGTCGCCGGACTCCTCGCAGACCCAGACCGGGTCGGGTCCGCCCAGGTCGGGCTGGATGTAGAGCGAGTGCTCCGGCCCCTCGCAGCCCAGGCAGATCGGCCACCGGCCGATCGTCTCGAACAGCCCGTCCTGGACGTCCTGGGCCACCAGCCCCGCGACGTACACCTGGCCCTCCGGCCACTGGTCGGCCCACCACTCCCGCGCCGAGACGGCGTCCTCGAGCAGCGAGACGGCCTCGGCGGTCGCGTGGTTGCGGGCCTGGAGGTCGGCGAGGACGCGAGCCCTCGCATCGAACAACGGCACGGTGTCCACCCGCCCATTCTGTGACGTAGGTGGTGAGCGCCCAAGCCCTACGCTGCTGACGTGCCCGTTCTGCTGGAGGTCGCGGTGGCCCACGAGCGCGACGTGGCCGGTGCGGTCGAGGGGGGTGCGGACCGCCTGCACCTGGTCGGCGCGAGCGAGGGGCAGTACGCCCTCTCGCCCGAGATCACCACGGTCTCCGCGGTCTGCCGGGACACCGACCTGCCCGTGTTCGTGCTGCTGCGGCTCAACGACACCTGGACCACCACCGGCGGGGAGCTGACCCGGCTGGTGGGGCTGGCCGAGGACTACCTGGCCGTGGGGGCCAGCGGGGTGTCCTTCGGGTTCCTGGACGCGGACCTCGAGGTCGACACCGAGGTCTGCACCCACCTGGCCACCTCGCTCCCGAACGTGCCCTGGACCTTCCACCGCGCGGTCGACGACACCCTCGACCCGCGCCGCGCCTGGCGGGCGCTCCTCGGCCTGCCCGGGCTCGTCCACGTGCGCTCGGCGGGCTCGCCGCGCGGCATGGCCGAGGGGTACGACGACCTGCTGGCCACCACCGAGTCGGACCCCGCCATCGCCGCCCTGCTGATGCCCGGTGGCGGTCTGCTGGCCGAGCACGTGCCGTGGCTGGTGCGGGCCGGCGTCCGCGCCTTCCACGTCGGCCCGCAGGTCCGGCCGGGCGGCAGCCCCAAGGCCTACGTCGACGCGGCGCTGACCCGCTCGTGGCGGCTGCTCCTCGACGGCGCGACCGAGCGTCTCTGATGGCGCTGATGATCGACCCGCCGGCGGTCCCGTCACGGGGCCGGATGTGGTCGCACTTGGCCAGCGACGAGTCCTACGAGGAGCTCCACGCCTTCGCCCGCGAGCTCGGGATCCCCGAGCGCGGCTTCGACCGCGACCACTACGACGTGCCCGCGGAGTGGTACGACGAGGTGGTGGCGCGCGGCGTCGAGCCGGTCAACTCCCGTGACCTGGTCAAGCGGCTGGTCGCCGCGGGTCTGCGGCGGCGCAAGCCGGGATCCGTCTGACGGTCCGCGCGGGGCTCGGCCGGTCAGCCCGCAGACGGATCGGGGAGGGTGGCCAGCTCGCGGGCCAGGTTGGCCCGCGCCGCGGCCTCCCACCGCTCGCGGGCGTAGGCGGTGTGGAACAGGTGCGGCTTGGCCGCCAGGCCGCGCAGCACCTCGGCCCGGCCGGCGTCGAAGACCTCGTCGTCGAGGTGGGCGTACTCGCGGCGCACGGCGGCGACGTACTGGTCGTAGCGGTCCAGCGGCGCGGCCAGGATGCCCAGGTCGGCGTCGGAGAGCGCGCAGCCGTTGGCGTCGCCGTCGTCGGGGGTGTGGGTCTCGGTGAGCCGGACCAGCCGGGCGACCTCGGTCACCACGGGCTCGGGCGCGACGTCCGGCAGCGCGTCCTCGGCCCAGGTCGCCGACCGCTCCTCGGCGTCGCGCTCGCCGTCGTAGACCGCGTCGTGGAACCACGCGGCCAGCAGCACCGGAGCGGCGTCGTAGGACGCGCCGTGCTCGGCCAGCTCGCGGAGCCGGTCGAGGACCTCGGTCAGGTGCCGCGTGTCGTGGTAGCCGCGGCTCGGGTCGGCGTACGCCGCCGCGAGCGCGTCGCGCAGGTCGGTGCCGTCGGGGAGGGGCCATCTGTCACTGAGGTCCATCACCGCTCATCCAACCCGCTAGTCTCCGTCCGTACAAGAACGAGAACGTGTTCTACTTCCGAGGAGTCGTCATGCCCGCCAGCCCGGAGAAGATCCGCGAGGTGATCGAGCAGTACGTCGCCCGCGTCGCGACCGGCACCACCGACCAGGTGATGGAGCTCTACGCCGAGGGCGCGACGGTCGAGGACCCCGTCGGCACCGAGGTCCGCTCGACCCGCGAGTCGATCCGCGAGTTCTACTCCGGCCTGGAGGCGCTCGAGCAGGCCGGCGAGGTGCTCAGCGCCCGCATCGCCGGAGGCCAGGCGGCCTTCCTCTTCGAGCTGCGCACCAGGGCGGGCGAGCAGACCTACACCCTGGCGCCGATCGACGTGATGACCTTCGACGACGACGGCCTCATCACCTCGATGCGGGCCTACTGGTCGGACGCGGACATGTTGGTGAGCTGACTGGCGATCCCGAGGGGCGGTGGGGGAGCAACCCCTGTCCACGGGGACGACGGGTGCCAGGCCACCGCCCTGCCGGCGCCACCTGTGGACGACGGGTGCTGCCTCACCGCTCCGGAGGGGTCATGGCCCACCGGATGGTCCCCGTGGCCAGTCCGCCGAGGGCCCGCACGACGGTGCGCTCGGAGACCGGCAGCCACGGCAGGCGCAGCGGCCAGCGGGTCCACGCGGGCATCAAGCCGACCGCCGCCGCCGAGATCACGGCGTACGGCGCCCGCGCGGCGACCGGGAGCGGCGGCTTGAGCAGCACGTGGCGCACGGCCTCGCGCGCCTCGGGCGTGCCGCGGAGCTCGGGCCGGTAGGCCGCCAGCACCTCGGCCAGCTCGGCCTCGGTCGTCGGCGGCTCGAGGACGCCGAGGCGGCGGCTGACCTCGCCCAGCTGCGCGACGTACTGGTCGCGGCCGGCCTGGTCGAGCGGCTCGCGGCCGTAGACCTGGTGCGCGCGCAGGAAGCTGTCCGCCTCGGCCGCGTGGACCCAGGCCAGCAGGTGCGGGTCGGAGGCGGCGTACGGCGTGCCGTCCGGCATCGTCCCCGTCACCCGCTCGTGGATCCGCCGGACCATGTCGACGGCCTGCTGCGCGTCGTCGGCC
>CAZEPK010000220.1:0-8738 GCA_964514085.1 uncultured Nocardioides sp. | reverse complement strand
CCCGAAGGGTCGCCGGTCGAGCTTGACCTGCGTCTCGAGGCGGTCATGGAGGGGGTGCTGGTCACCGGGACGGCGCACGCCTCGCTCGCTGGGGAGTGCGCACGGTGCCTGGAACCGATCTCCGACGAGATCGAGGTCAGGTTCCAGGAGCTGTTCGTCTACGAGGACCACGCCCTCCCCGGGGAGGACGACGAGGTCAGCACGCTGCAGGACGACCTGGTCGACCTGGAGCCCCTGCTGCGGGACGCGGTGGTGCTCGCACTACCGTTCCAGCCGCTGTGCATGGACGACTGTCCAGGCCTGTGCGTCGAGTGTGGCGCACGACTGGCCGACGACCCCGACCACGCACACGACGCGGCGATCGACCCGAGGTGGGCGGCCCTGTCCGACCTGAAGCCCGACCTGAAGCCCGAACTGCAGCAGACCCAGACCGAGCAGAACTGAGAGAGAGACAAGACCATGGCTGTCCCGAAGCGGAAGATGTCGCGCAGCAACACGCGCCACCGTCGCTCGGCCTGGAAGACCACCGCGCCGACCCTGGTCACCTGTGCCAACCCTGCCTGTGGTGCCCAGCACCTGCCGCACCGCGCGTGCGGCACCTGCGGCCAGTACGGCGCCCGCAACGCCCGTCGCCAGGTCCTCTGATCCCGCTGGTCCACTGACCAACTACGCGCAGCTCCGCGCCGCGCTCGGGGAGCCGGTCATCGACCCCGAGCTCCTGGAGCGCGCCCTGACGCACCGCTCGTTCGCCTACGAGAACGGCGGGCTGCCGACCAACGAGCGGCTGGAGTTCCTCGGGGACTCCGTGCTCGGGGTCGTCGTCACCGAGACGCTCTACCTCACCCACCCCGACCTCTCCGAGGGCCGGCTGGCCAAGCTGCGCGCGGCCGTGGTCAACGCCCGCGCCCTGGCCGAGGTGGGCCGCACCATCGGGCTGGGCGAGCACGTCAAGCTCGGGCGGGGCGAGGAGACGACCGGTGGCCGCAACAAGGCCTCGATCCTCTCCGACACCGTCGAGGCCGTGATCGGAGCCGTCCACCTCAGCGGGGGCATCGAGGTCTCGGCCCAGGTGGTCCACAAGCTGTTCGACCCGCTCATCGAGGCGGCCTCCGCGCTCGGCGCCGGCCTGGACTGGAAGACCTCCCTCCAGGAGCTGGCCGCCGAGCACTCCCTCGGCGTCCCGGAGTACGTCATCGAGGACGAGGGCCCCGACCACATGAAGACCTTCACCGCCCAGGTGCGGGTCGCCGACCGGCTCTACGGCAACGGCATCGGCCACTCCAAGAAGGAGGCCGAGCAGGCCGCTGCGGAGACGGCGTACGGCGACATCGCCGCCGGGCTGGGCGTCTCCGACCCGATCGACGCGGCGGTCGAGCAAGCCGCCGAGGATGCCTGAGCTCCCCGAGGTCGAGGTCGTCCGCGCGGGGCTGGCCCGGCACGTGCTGGGCGCCACCATCACCTCCGTCGAGGTCCTGCACCCGCGCCCCGTGCGCCGCGATCCCCGCGGCCCGGAGGGCTTCGCGGCCGCGCTGACCGGTCGCCGGCTCGAGGACGCCCGCCGGCGCGGCAAGTACCTCTGGCTGCCGCTCGACAACGGCGACGCGCTGCTGGGCCACCTCGGCATGAGCGGCCAGCTGCTGGTCCAGCCGCCCGGCTCGGCCCCCGAGCGGCACCTGCGCGTCCGGATCGCGCTCGAGGGGGCCGACGAGGGCCGCGAGCTGCGCTTCGTCGACCAGCGCATGTTCGGCGGGCTCTCGGTCTCCGCCGGTGGCGCCGAGCTGCCGCCCGAGATCGCGCACATCGCCCGGGACCCGCTCGACCCGGAGTTCGACGACGACGAGTTCGTGGCCAGGGTGCGACGGCGCGCGTCCGGGATCAAGCGCCAGCTGCTCGACCAGAACCTCATCTCCGGCGTGGGCAACATCTACGCCGACGAGGCCCTGTGGCGCGCCCGGCTGCACGGCGAGCGGGCGGGGGAGCGGCTGACCGCGACGCAGGTCCGCGAGCTGCTCGCCCACGCCCGCGACGTGATGGGCGAGGCCCTCGGCCAGGGCGGCACGTCCTTCGACGCCCTCTACGTCAACGTCAACGGCGAGTCGGGCTACTTCGACCGCTCCCTGCACGCCTACGGGCGCGAGGACGAGCCCTGCGACCGGTGCGGCGCGGCCGTGCGCCGGGTCGCCTTCATGAACCGCTCGTCGTACTTCTGCCCGGTCTGCCAGCCGGTGCCGCGCCGCCGCCGGGTGGCCGTCCCCAGGGCCCTCGCCGCAGATTGACCCGAGGCCCCTCGAGTGGGACTCTTGAAGACGGTCCGGCTTCGAGGACCCCGCTCAGGAACAGTTCGTTGAACACCCGGAAGGTTCATCTATGGCCAAGGCGCTGATCGGCTACATGAACAGCGACCTGCGTGACCCCCGACTCGCCGCCGAGAACACTCGGCTGCGCGCACGGGTGGCCGAGCTCGAGGCCCTCGTGGTCCGGCTCAGCGAGGAGAACGACAAGCTCGTGGCCGCTCGGGCCGAGGAGCTGCTGGTCGACACCGCTCCTCGCATGCAGGAGATGCAGCCCGCCTGACTCAGGCACCCACACACGACCTGCTGCTCCCGACCCACCGGTCGGGAAATCAGGTGCCACGGGGAGCGACACGGCGTTAGCGTGCTGACCTCGTGAGCCGGTTGCTGGACGTCGTCGCGCCGCCGCGGCTCGGACGCGGCTTCCGGTGGTTGATGGCCTCCTCCTGGACCAGCAACATCGGCGACGGCATCGCGCTGGCGGCCGGCCCGCTGCTGGTCGCCTCCAAGACCGACCAGGAGTTCCTGGTCGCCCTGGCCGCGCTCCTCCAGTGGGCGCCGCCGATGGTCTTCGGCCTCTGGGCCGGGGCCCTCACCGACCGGCTGGACCGGCGCCTCATCATCATCACCGTCGACCTGCTGCGCTCGGCCGTGCTCGTCCTGCTGGCCGTGGCGGTCGCCGTCGACGCCGCCCCGATCGTCCTGGTCCTCGTGGCGATGTTCCTGCTCGGCACGGCCGAGGTCTTCGCCGACAACACCGCGAGCACGCTGCTGCCGATGCTGGTGGCGCGCGAGGACCTGGCCATCGCCAACTCGCGGCTCCAGACCGGCTTCGTGACGATCAACCAGCTGGCCGCCCCGCCGATCGGCGCGTTCCTCTTCACGGTCGGGCAGTTCATCCCGTTCGCCAGCCAGGCGGCGCTCGGCGCCCTGGCGGTGCTGCTCGTCACCCGGCTGGAGCTGCCGGCGCACGGCCGCGCGCCGGAGGAGGCGCGCCCGCTCTGGCACGACATCGTCGAGGGCTTCCACTGGGTCTGGCACCACGCCGCCGTGCGCACCCTGGTGCTGACGATCCTGATCTTCAACGTCACCTTCGGCGCTGCCTGGTCGGTGCTGGTGCTCTACGCCACCGAGCACCTCGGCCTGGGGAGTGTCGGCTTCGGCTTCGTGACCACCGTCAGCGCCGCCGGGGGACTGCTGGGCACCGTGTCGTACGGCTGGCTGACCCGCCGGGTCAGCCTCGGCGACCTGATGCGCATCGGGCTGGTGATCGAGACCCTGACCCACCTCGTGCTGGCCTCCACCTCCTCGCCGTACGTCGCCCTGCCGGTGTTCTTCGTCTTCGGGGCCCACGCCTTCATCTGGGGCACGACCTCGATCACCGTGCGGCAGCGGGCGGTGCCGACCGAGCTCCAGGGCCGGGTGGGGGCGGTCAACCTCATGGGCGTCTTCGGCGGCCTGGTCGTCGGCGCCGCGATCGGCGGACTGCTGGCCCAGCGCTGGGGCGTCACCGCGCCGTTCTGGTTCGCGTTCGTCGGCTCGGCGGCCTTCGTGGTGCTGATCTGGCGCCAGCTCAGCCACATCGCCCACGACGACGTGGCCTCGCCCGCCGCCTGAGGGGCGCCTGACGCGGGGGTCGGGGCCGCCAAGGTGGGGGTGAGTCCCGGATGTGGGGGTGGCGCACAGGCACTTGGCTGGCGGCACCACTCACTCTGCCAAGGGGAACCCCACCATGACGGACACGCTCCGCACCCTCCTCGCCGCTGTCGTCGGCGCCGTCGTCACCGTCGCCGTGGTCGTCGGCCAGCCCGCGCTAGCCAGCCAGGCCGACCGGGGGAAGGCCCAGAAGGTCACCTCCGCCCAGATCAAGGACGGCACCATCCGGACCCGGGACCTGAGCGCCGAGGTCACCGGACCGCTGGCCGAGGCCGGCACCGCGCTCCAGTCCGTCCCGGACGGTGGCGTGACGACGAGCAAGCTGGCCGACGGGTCCGTCACCGCGGGCAAGGTGGCCGCCAACGCGGTCACGTCGGCGAAGGTGGCCGACCACTCGCTGGCCATCAACGACCTGGCCTTCTTCAGCGGTTCCAACACCTACGACATCCCCCCGCTGCCCGCGGGCGGGTGCGCCGCGAGCGCGGGGATCGAGACCGGCCACAACACCACCGGCGACCTGTTCCTGGTCTCGCAGCCGGCCGGCGTGGCCGGGGCGATCCAGGTCACCGGGCGCTCCGACGCGGTCAGCCTGACGGCGATGGACATCGTGTGGTGCAACGTCGGCACGGCGGCGTTCAACCCGCCGGCGTCCCTCTACACCTACGCGGACATCGACAACTGACGCGGTCGTCGTCGGGGGAGGATGGGGCGCATGTACGTGCCCCGGCCCAACTCCCTCGACGACGACACGGCGATCCGGGCCATGGTGCACGGGATCGGCGCGGCCGAGCTGGTCACGGTGGGTGCCGACGGCTACCCGCTCGCCACCCGCCTGCCGGTGGTCTGGGACGGCGACCGGCTGGTGATGCACATCGCCCGCGCCAACCCGCACTGGCGGGCGATCCCCGCCGACGAGGGCGTGCCCGCCCTAGCCGTCGTCACGGACGCCGAGGCCTACGTCTCCCCGGCGTGGTACGCCGCCAAGGCCGAGCACGGTCGAGTCGTGCCGACGTGGAACTACTCGGCCGTGCACCTGACCGGGCGGGTGCGGCGCCACGACGACGCGGAGTGGGTACGGCACGCGGTCACGCTGCTGACCGAGCAGCACGAGGCCAGACGACCTGACCCGTGGGCGGTCACCGACGCGCCGGCGACGTACGTCGACCAGCAGCTCAAGGCCATCGTCGGGCTCGAGCTCACCGTCGAGCGGGTCGAGGGCAAGGCCAAGCTCAGCCAGAACCGGTCCGCCGAGGACCGCACCGGCGTGGTGGCCGGACTGCGCGCCGAGGGCGGCGCCCGCGAGGCCGCGGTGGCCGCCCAGATGGAGCGCCTCTAGAGCGCCAGCTCGGTCGTCACCTGGTCCCAGACGTCCCGCTCGGCCTGCGCGTCGAGGAAGGACAGCGTCTCGGGGGAGAGGGTCCGCGGCTTGGGCGCCACCTTCTCGACGTAGGTCCGGTGCGCGTGGGCGAAGGCGGCGTCCAGCTCGGCCGAGCGGTCCAGGCCCAGCCAGTCCAGCACCCGGCTCAGGCTGCCGCCGTGCTCGTCGCCGAAGAACCGGTCGTACTCCACCACGGCCGCGTGGTCCGGGCGCTGCTTCACCGCGCGGCGTACCCGCCGCAGGGAGCGGTTCCAGCCCGCCACCGCGCGGGTGGCGTCCTGGTCGGCCGCCCACCCGGCGTCGTCGGGGTCCTGGGCGCGCGCCTCCCAGCTGGCCGCCACCGGCTCGAGGTCGCGGACGATGCAGACGAACCTCGCGTCGGGCAGCGTCTCCCAGACGTGCTGGAGCCGGTTCGCCGCCATCTTGTCGCTGACGTAGCGCGCCCGCCCCCACTTGGAGCGCATGGCCTCGTAGTGCGGCGCCCACTCCGGGGCGTCGGCGGGGGTGAGGTTGGTCAGCCCGTCGGAGAAGTCGAAGAACCTCCGCTCCTCGAACAGCCCGGCCGTCACCGGCTCCTCGTCGCGCGGGTAGAGCCGCTTGTAGCGCTCGACGCCCAGGGCGACGTCCTGGTGGGCGACCAGCACCTCCATCAGCGCCGTGGTGCCCGACCGGCCCAGCCCGGCCACGAACAGCAGCTGGTGGTCGTCGGGCACGGGCACGAGGCTAGTGGGCGACGGTGGCTGAGGTGCGAGGCCGGCCACGGCCGAGCCTCGAAGCCCGGCGAGCCGGTGCTGGGTCGGTCCCAGCGACGTCCCACCCGGCTTCGAGGCTCAGGCGCAGGGCGCCTTCACACCTCAGCCACCGTCAGGCGGGGCCGCGAACACGCCCGGGCGCAGGCGCCCCGGATTCACGGTCCGGGGGGTGCGCGCCGGTAGGGTTGCGGACGCTGAGCTTCCCCCGCGTCAGCAGCGCCACGGACCCTGCAGGGCCCGGGGCGTGCAGCGTTCGCCATCTGCGAGGGAGTCCGTGTGTACCTGAAGAGCCTGACCCTCAAGGGGTTCAAGTCCTTCGCCTCCTCGACCACGCTCCAGCTCGAGCCGGGGATCACGTGCATCGTGGGGCCCAACGGCTCCGGCAAGTCCAACGTCGTCGACGCGCTGGCCTGGGTCATGGGCGAGCAGGGCGCCAAGTCGCTGCGCGGCGGCAAGATGGAGGACGTCATCTTCGCCGGCACCTCCGGGCGCCCGCCGCTCGGCCGCGCCGAGGTGCTGCTGACCATCGACAACACCGACGGCGCGCTGCCGATCGAGTACTCCGAGGTCACGATCAGCCGGACCATGTTCCGCAGTGGCGGGTCCGAGTACGCCATCAACGGCACCGCCTGCCGCCTGCTCGACGTCCAGGAGCTGCTCTCCGACTCCGGTATCGGCCGCGAGATGCACGTCATCGTCGGCCAGGGCCAGCTCGACTCGATCCTGCACGCGACCCCCGAGGACCGACGCGGCTTCATCGAGGAGGCCGCCGGCGTCCTCAAGCACCGCAAGCGCAAGGAGAAGGCGCTCCGCAAGCTCGACGCCTGCGACGGCAACCTCACCCGCCTCAACGACCTGCTCGGCGAGATCCGTCGCCAGCTCAAGCCCCTGGGCCGCCAGGCCGAGGTCGCCCGCCGGGCCGCCGGCGTGCAGTCCGCCGTGCGCGACGCCAAGTCCCGGCTGGTGGCCGACGACCTGGTGACCGCCCGGGCCAGCCTCGAGCAGGAGCTGGCCGACGAGAGCGTGCTGGTGGCCCGCCGCGAGGAGGTCGAGGGCCACCGCGCCAAGGCCGCGCAGGCCGAGGGCGAGCTCGAGGCCGCGCTGCGCGAGGACCTGCCGGCGCTGGCCCAGGCCCAGGAGACGTGGTTCCAGCTGTCCGGGCTGCGCGAGCGCCTGCGCAGCACCCAGTCGCTGGCGGCCGAGCGGATCCGCAACGCCGAGGGCGTCACCACCGGCGAGGTCGGCTCGGGTCGCGACCCGGACGCCCTCGAGTCCGAGGCGGCGCAGGTGCGCGAGCAGGAGGCCACCATCGAGGCCGAGGTCGAGGAGCACCGCCTCGCCCTCGAGCAGGCCGTGTCGTCGCGGCGCGCGGCCGAGGACGCCGTGGCCGAGGAGGAGCGCCGCGTCTCCGGTCTGCAGCGCGCTGCCGCCGACCGTCGCGAGGGGCTGGCCCGGCTGACCGGCCAGGTCAACGTGCTGCGCTCTCGGGCCGCCGCGGCCGACGACGAGATCGGCCGGCTCTCGCAGTCCCACGAGGACGCCCTGAGCCGCGCCGCCCGCGCCCAGCGCGACTTCACCGCGCTCGAGACCCGCGTGGCCGGGCTCGACGCGGGCGAGGAGGGTCTGGACGCCGAGCACGAGGCGGCCGCGGCCCAGCTCGACGACCTCGAGGAGCGGCTGGCCAAGGCCCGCGAGGAGGCCCAGCGCGCCGAGCGCGACCGCAGCACCCTGGCCGCCCGCAAGGACGCCCTGGAGATCGGCCTTAACCGCAAGGACGGCGCGGGCGCCCTCCTGGCGGCCTCCGACGAGGTGTCGGGCCTGCTGGGCTCGGTGGCGGCGCTGCTCACCGTCCGGAGCGGCTTCGAGGCGGCCGTGGCCAGTGCGCTCGGGAGCGCCGCCGACGCCGTGGCCCTCGAGAACGCCGACGCCGCGGTCGCGGCGATCGGGCACCTCAAGGAGCACGACCTCGGCCGGGCCGGGCTGGTGCTCGGCTCCGGCCCGTCCCACGACGTCAGCGGGTGGCCCGCGCTGCCCGAGGGTGCGTCGTACGTGCTCGACGTGGTCAGCTGCCCCGAGGCGGTGCAGCCCTCTCTGGCCCGGCTGCTCGACCGCGTCGCCGTGGTCGACGACCTGCCCGCCGCCCGGGCGCTGCTCGCCCACGACGCCACCCTGACGGCGGTCACCCGCGACGGCGACCTGCTCGGCGCCCACGTGGCCGCCGGCGGCTCGGCCAGCCAGCCCAGCCTCATCGAGATCCAGGCCGCGGTCGACGAGGCGGCCCAGCAGCTGTCCGAGGCCATCGCGTCCACCGAGCGGCTGGGCTTCGACATGTCGCGCCTCGAGCGCGAGCGGCACGAGGCCCAGAAGCGGGCCGACGTCGCGCTGGCCAAGCTGCACGAGTCCGACGCGACGCTGGCCGCGGTGGCCGAGGAGCTGGGCCAGTTCGGCGCCCAGGCCCGGGCCGCCCGGGGCGAGGCCGAGCGGCTCGAGCGGGCCATCGCCGAGGCGCACGAGGCCCGGGCCAAGGACCTCGAGGGACTCGGGGAGCTCGAGGCGCGGCTGGCCCGCGCCGAGGAGGACCCCGACGGCGAGGAGCTGGCCGACGACCGCGAGCAGCTCGCCGAGGCCGCCCGCACCGCGCGCCAGGTCGAGATGGACTCC
>CAZEPK010000219.1:0-8748 GCA_964514085.1 uncultured Nocardioides sp. | reverse complement strand
CTCCTGGAAGCCCAGCCGGCTGAGGTTGCCCTTGGTGGTGGTCAGCGGTCCGCTGGTCGGCATCGTGGGACCTAGGGCCCGAGCGCGACGTCGACGAAGCCGGCGGCCAGCGGTGCCCAGGCCTGGTCCAGCTCGGACCTGGCCGCCTTGATCTCGGCCAGCAGCCGGTCGGCGTCCAGCCCGCGCCCGGCCAGCTCGCCCCGCTCCGACTCGGTCACCCAGGTGCCGACCACGGCCTCGTCGACCTCGGGGTGCAGCTGCACACCCCAGGCGGTGGGGCCGTAGCGGGCCACCTGCACCTCGCCCTCGGGCGTCGTGGCCAGCACCACTGCGTCGGGCGGCGGCTCGACCACCAGGTCGTAGTTCCACTGCACGCCGCGACGCGGCGTGGCCAGCCCACCGAAGAGCCGGTCGCGGGCGGCCTCGGCGGTCCAGCCGACCGGCAGCAGCCCGACCTGCTGGCCCCGGGGGTTGGGGGTGACCCGGCCACCGAGCGCGCTGCCCATCAGCTGGTGGCCCAGGCAGATGCCCAGGCTGGGGACGCCCTCGGACACGGCGTCGCGGATCAGCTCCTTGACCGGCCCGATCCAGGCGAGGACCTCGTCGTCGTTGGCGCTCATCGCGCCGCCCATCACCAGGAGGCCGGCGTACCCGTCCAGGGTCGGGACCTCGTCGCCGGCGTAGGGGTGGCAGACCTCGAGCGTGGCGCCGGCCTCGACCAGCCACTCGCCGAAGAGGTGCGGCGGGTCGTCGACCTCCGGCTGGACCACCAGGATCTTCACGCCGGCGCCTCCTCGTCGGGGAGCAGGGCGAGGAAGAGCAGCCCCAGCCCGATGAGGAGCAGCAGGAAGGCCACCCACGAGCCGGACACCACCCCGCAGAGCAGGCAGAGCACGCCGGTGGCCACGGTGGCGACCTTGGCCGGCCGCTCGGCCTCGCGCAGCAGGCGCAGCGCCGTACCGCTGGAGCCGAGGAGCACCCCGGCCACGACGACGGCGAAGACCCCGGCACCGCGGTGCTCGCCCGACGCGACGGTGAGCACGGCCAGGAGCGCGACCAGGCCGCCGATCACCACGACGATCCAGAGGACCATGCGCAGCCGGCCGACGCGGTCCTCGCTGTAGACGGGCATCCGGCTCCTAGAGGACGGGCAGCATCCGGTCCCGCTCGAAGGCGGAGACCTGGCCGCGGTACTCGTCCCACTCGGCACGCTTGTTGCGCAGGAAGAAGTCGAAGACGTGCTCGCCGAGGGTCTCGGCCAGCAGCTCGGAGCGCTCGGCCACCTCGATGGCCTCGTTGAGGCTCTTGGGCAGGGGCTCCATCCCGAGGCTGGTGCGCTCGCGGTCGGTGAGCGACCAGACGTCGTCCTCGGCCTCCCGGGGCAGCTCCAGCTCCCTCTCGATGCCCTTCATGCCCGCCGCCAGCACCACGGCGTAGGCCAGGTAGGGGTTGCACGCGGCGTCGACCGTGCGCAGCTCGATGCGGGTCGACTGCCCCTTGAGGGGCTTGTACATCGGCACCCGGATCATCGCGCTGCGGTTGTTGTGGCCCCAGCAGACGTACGACGGCGCCTCGCCGCCGAACATCATCCGCTTGTAGCTGTTGACCCACTGGTTGGTGACCACGCTGATCTCCTGGGCGTGAGCCAGGACCCCGGCGATGAACTGCTGGCCGGTGCGGCTGAGCTGGTACTCCGCGCCCGCCTCGTAGAAGGCGTTCTGGTCGCCCTCGAACAGGCTGACGTGGGTGTGCATGCCCGAGCCCGGGTGGGTGGTGAACGGCTTGGGCATGAAGGTCGCCCAGATGCCCTGGCTCAGCGCGACCTCCCGGATCACGGTGCGGAAGGTCATGATGTTGTCGGCGGTGGTCAGCGCGTCGGCGTACCGCAGGTCGATCTCCTGCTGGCCCGGGCCGCCCTCGTGGTGGCTGAACTCCACGCTGATCCCCATCGCCTCGAGCATGGTGATCGCCTCGCGCCGGAAGTCGGCGCCCTTGGACTGCGCGGTGTGGTCGAAGAAGCCGCTGCGGTCGACCGGGATCGGCTCGTCACCCGCCTCGGGGCTGTTCTTGAACAGGTAGAACTCGATCTCGGGGTGGGTGTAGAAGGTGAAACCCTTCTCGGCCGCCCTGGCCAGGGTGCGCTTGAGGACGAAGCGCGGGTCGGCGTACGACGGGGAGCCGTCGGGCATCGCGATGTCGCAGAACATCCGGGCCGTGCTCGGGCCCTCGCCCCGCCAGGGCAGGATCTGGAACGTCGACGGGTCGGGCTGCAGCAGCATGTCTGACTCGTAGACCCGCGCCAGCCCCTCGATGGCCGAGCCGTCGAAGCCGATGCCCTCGGCGAAGGCCCCCTCGAGCTCGGCCGGCGCCACCGCGACGGACTTGAGGAAGCCCAGCACGTCGGTGAACCACAGCCGCACGAAGCGGACGTCACGCTCCTCGAGCGCCCGCAGCACGAAGTCTTCCTGCTTGCCCATGCGATCACCCTAGGGTGCGCCCGTCGGTGGTCGAGGAGGGCGCTCGGCGCCCGTCTGGAAACCTCGCGACCCGGTGCTGGGACGGCCGGGTCCCAGCACCGTGCTCAGAGGTTTCGAGACGCTTGCTGCGCAAGCTCCTCAACCACCGTTGCGGGGCACGTTCTGCAGCTCGGCCAGCCAGGCGGTGGGGGCGGCGTCGGAGGGCATCCGCCAGTCACCGCGCGGCGACATGGTGCCGCCGTCGGAGACCTTGGGCCCGTTCGGCAGCGCGGAGCGCTTGAACTGGCTGGCGAAGAACCGCTTGATGAAGACCTCGAGCCACCGGTGGATGGTGGCGATGTCGTACGACGTGCGCCGCCGCTCCGGGAAGCCGGGCGGCCACTCGCCCTCGGTCTCGTCGCGCCAGGCGTGCCAGGCCAGGAAGGCGATCTTCGAGGGCCGGTCGCCGAAGCGCAGCACGCGGAAGAGCGTGAAGTCCTGGAGGGAGTAGGGGCCTACCGACTCCTCGGTGGACTGCGGCAGCTTGTCCTCGCGGGTGGGGATCAGCTCGGGCGTGATCTCCTGCTCCACGATCTCGCCGAGGAGCGCGTTGGTCTCCTCGTCGAACTCGCCGTTGCCGGCCACCCAGCGGATGAGGTGCTGGACCAGCGTCTTGGGCACGCCGGCGTTGACGTTGTAGTGCGACATCTGGTCGCCCACTCCGTAGGTGCACCAGCCCAGGGCCAGCTCGGACAGGTCGCCGGTGCCGACCACGATGCCGCCGCGGTGGTTGGCCAGGCGGAACAGGTAGTCGTACCGCAGCCCGGCCTGGACGTTCTCGAACGTCACGTCGAAGACCTCCTCGCCGTGGGCGAAGGGGTGGTCGAGGTCCTTGAGCATCTGCGTGGCCGCGGGCCGGATGTCCAGCTCCTCGAACGTGATGCCCAGCGACGTCGCCAGCCGGGTGGCGTAGGACTTGGTGACGTCGCCGGTGGCGAAGCCCGGCATCGTGAAGCCGTGGATGTCGGACCGCGGGCGGCCCAGCCGGTCCATGGCCTTGGCGGTGACGATCAGCGCGTGGGTCGAGTCGAGGCCGCCGCTGATGCCGATGACCGCCTTGGGCTGGCCGATGGCGGTCATCCGCTTCTCCAGCCCCGACACCTGGATGTTGTAGGCCTCGTAGCAGTCGAGCGCGAGGCGGTCGGGGTCGTCGGGCACGAACGGGAAGCGGTCCACCTTCCGGCGCAGCCCGATGTCGCCGCGCGGCGGGTCGAGCTCGAGCTCGATGGTGCGGAACTGCTCGACCCGCGCCTGGTGGGTGCGCCGGTTGTCGTCGTGCGTCCCCTGCCGCAGCCGGTCCTGGCGCAGCCGCCCGAGGTCCACGTCGGCGACCGTCCGGACCGCCTCCTCCGGGAACCGCGGCCCCTCGGCCATCAGGTCGCCGGACTCGTAGACCATGGTCTGGCCGTCCCAGCTCAGGTCGGTCGTGGACTCCCCCTGGCCCGCGGCCGCGAAGACGTACGCCGCGTTGCAGCGCGAGCTGGCGCTGCGCACCAGCAGGCGCCGGTCCTCGGCCCGGGCCACGGTGATCGGGCTGCCGGAGAGGTTCGCGATGACGGTGGCGCCGGCCAGCGTCGCCTCGGCGCTGGGTGGGATCGGCACCCACATGTCCTCGCAGATCTCCACGTGGAGCTTGAGGTCGGGGACGTCGGTGGCGGCGAAGATGAGGTCGGGCCCGAACGGCACCTCGGTGCCGCACACCTCGATGGTCGCGCCGCGCCGGTCGTCGCCGGGCGCGAAGTGGCGGCGCTCGTAGAACTCGCGGTAGTTCGGGAGGTAGGACTTCGCGGCGATCCCGAGCACGCGGCCCCGGTGGACCACCGCGGCGCAGTTGAGGACCCGGTTGCCGTGGATCAGCGGCAGGCCCACCACCACGATCGGGGTCAGGTCGGCGGTGCCCCGCGCCACCTCGTGCAGCGCCTCGTGCACCGCCTCCAGCAGCGTCTCCTGCAGCAGCAGGTCGTCGATGGCGTAGCCGGTCAGGCACAGCTCCGGGAACACGGCGACCGCCACGCCGTCCTCGTGGCACGCGCGGGCCTGCTCCAGCACCGCCCTGGCGTTGGCGTCCGGGTCGGCGATCGCCACCGGGAGGGTGCAGGCCGCGACGCGGGCGAACCCGTGCGCGTACGCCGAGTAGAAGTCCACGCTTCGAGTCTAGGGATGCCGCTCCCCACCTGCCGATGAGTCGGCGTACGCCGGGCGGTCTGTCCGGGCATGAGCTCCTCGCTGCAGGCGCAGATCAGCCCCTGTCTCTGGTTCGACTCCGAGCTGGAGGAGGCGGCGGCCTTCTACACCTCGGTCTTCCCGAACTCCCGGGTCGGCCACCTGGCCCGCTACCCCGACCGCTCCCCCGGTGAGCCCGGCGCGGTGATGGCCGGTGAGTTCACCCTCGACGGGCTGACCTTCCGCGGCATCAACGGCGGTCCCGACCACGCGGGCTTCACCGAGACCATCTCGTTCTCGGTGACCTGCGAGGACCAGGCCCAGGTCGACCACTACTGGACCGCCCTCACCTCCGACGGCGGCGAGGAGTCGGTGTGCGGCTGGCTCAAGGACCGGTTCGGGCTGTCGTGGCAGATCGTGCCCCGACGGCTCTACGAGCTGCTGGAGGACCCCGACCGCGCCCGGGCCCAGGCCGCCACCGAGGCGATGATGCGGATGCGCAAGATCGTGGTGGCCGACCTCGAGGCCGCAGCCGACGCCGCTGGCTGAGGACGCCCACGGTGGTTGAGGAGGTTGCGCAGCAACCGTCTCGGGACCCCCGCAGCCCGCGCTGGGGATCGCCCGACGCCGGTCCCAGCGCCGGGCCCGGGGGTTTCGAGACGGGCGCAGCACGCCCTCCTCAACCACCGACGTGGGCACCCGGCACGATGACGGGGTGCCCCTCGTCGTCGCCACCGCCAACGTGCTCGGCACGCTGGGCCGCGCGGAGGCGGCCGAGGCCGTGGAGGCGGTCCTGGCCCACCGGCCCGACCTGGTGGCGCTGCAGGAGTGGCACCCCTGGCGAGCCCGGGTGCTCGGCCGCTTCGACGACTACGAGTGGTTCGCGCCGATGCTCGGGGGCTGCGCCGTCGGCGCCCTCCGCGAGCGGTTCCGCTCCCTGTCGCGCCGCACCTGGCCGCTCAGCCCGCCCGGGCGGGCCGACCGGGAGGGGCGGTTGCTGGGCCTCGAGCCGCCCCGCAGGGCCGCGACGACCGTGCACCTCGACCACCGGACCGGCGAGCACGTGCAGACGGTGAGCTTCCACCTCGCCTCGCAGGTGCAGGGACCCGACGACGCCTACCGCGCCGACCGCCCGGTGCTGGTCGCCCGCCACCAGCGGGAGGCGGCGGCGCTGGCCCGCCTCGTGGCGGGGCGGCAGGAGCCGACGTACGTCTGCGGGGACTCGAACTTCCACGGCTTCGCGCTGCCCGGGCTGGTCTCGGCGTGGGAGGGCCGGCCCGACGGCGGAGGCACCCTCGGCGTCCGCCGGCGGATCGACGACGTCCTGGCGCCGCGAGCGCCCGTCGACGTGCTGACCGTGGCCACGCCGAGCGACCACCTGGCCGTCGTCGCGACGTACGCGTGACGACGAACACAGAGAGCTACCCGCCCGTACGTCCTAGCCTTGACGACAGTCCGTGGACTCCACCAGGGAGCTGCGAGACCACCCGACAAGGAGCTCGACGATGAGCACTCCCGAGCACTCCGCCCCCGAGGAGCAGGCCCCCTACGGCACCGGTCCGGCCGCGCCCGCCGCCCCCGTGAAGAAGGTGCGCACGCACCACCTGCGGGAGATGAAGGAGCGGGGCGAGCGCTTCACGATGCTGACGGCCTACGAGCAGTACGCCGCGCAGACCTTCGACGAGGCCGGCATCGACGTGCTGCTGGTCGGCGACAGCGCCTCCAACAACGTCTACGGCAACGAGACCTCGCTCCCCGTGACGGTCGACGAGCTGATCCCGCTGACCCGCGCGGTGTCGCGCTCGACCCAGCGGGCCCTGGTGGTCGGCGACCTGCCCTTCGGCTCCTACCAGGCCTCGCCGGAGCAGGCCTACCTGACCGCCGTCCGCTTCATGAAGGAGGGCGGCGCCCACTGCGTCAAGCTCGAGGGCGGCGTGGAGATGGCGCCGCAGATCGAGCGGCTCACCCGCGGCGGCATCCCGGTGATGGCGCACATCGGCTTCACCCCGCAGTCCGAGCACACCCTCGGCGGCTACCGCGTCCAGGGCCGCGGCGAGACCTCCGCGCGCGTGCTGGCCGACGCCGAGGCCGTCCAGGACGCCGGCGCCTTCGCCGTGGTCATGGAGATGGTGCCCGGCGACGTCGCCGGCGAGGTCACGCGCAAGCTCCGGATCCCGACCATCGGCATCGGCGCGGGCAGCGAGACCGACGGCCAGGTGCTGGTCTGGCAGGACGCCTTCGGGCTGCGGACCGGCCGGATGGCGAAGTTCGTCAAGCAGTACGCCGACGTGCACGGCGTCCTGCTCGACGCGGCCCGCGCGTACGCCGAGGACGTGAAGGCCGGGACCTTCCCCGGGCCCGAGCACACCTTCTGACCGACCTCGACTCCGCGGGCCCTACCCGGAGGCGGTGGGTGGGCAACCGCTCTCCACAACCCGGCGGTGGCGAAGCGCCGGTCATCCCCGTGGACAACGGGTGCGGACCCACCGCCCCCCGGTGGCGACCGTGGCACCCGAGCCGGCGCTGACATTTGTCATGGCCGTGTCGTGACGCTCGTGCGGGTCGCCGGAGCCCTGCCGCGGCCACGATGGGGTCATGACATCGACCACCACGCCGGCCGCCGTGCCGGCGGTCTCCCTCTCGGGAGTCACCAAGGCCTTCGGCGACGTGCAGGCCGTGCGCGGCATCGACCTGGAGCTCCAGCAGGGTGAGATCGTCGCCTTCCTCGGCCCCAACGGCGCCGGGAAGACCACGACCATCGACATGATGCTGGGGCTCTCGCGGCCCACCACGGGCAGCGTCAGCGTGCTGGGCATGGAGCCGCGGCAGGCGATCGCCCGCGGCCTGGTCAGCGCGGTGATGCAGACCGGCGGCCTGATCAAGGACCTCAGCGTCCGCGAGACCGTCGAGTACACCGCCAGCCTGTTCGCCGACACCCGCCCGGTGGACGAGGTGCTGGAGAACGCCGGCATCACCGGGATCGCCGACCGCAAGGTCGCCAAGTGCTCGGGCGGTGAGCAGCAGCGGCTGCGGTTCGCGATGGCCCTGCTCTCCGACCCCGCGCTGCTGCTCCTCGACGAGCCGACCACCGGCATGGACGTCGAGGGCCGCCGCACGTTCTGGTCGGCGATCCGCCGCGACGCCGGCCAGGGCCGGACGGTGCTGTTCGCCACGCACTACCTCGAGGAGGCCGACCAGTACGCCGACCGGATCGTGCTGATCAGCCGGGGCCGGGTCGTGGCCGACGGGTCGGGCAGCGAGATCCGCGCGCTGGCCACGGGCCGCTCGGTCCGGGCCACCCTCCCCGACGCCGACACCGACCGCATCGCCGCCATCGGCGGCGTCGACGGTGTCGAGGTCCGCGGCGAGACCGTGCTGGTCCACGCCAAGGACAGCGACGCCGTGGCCCGCTACCTGTTGACCGAGACCGACGCCCGGGACCTGGAGATCACCTCCAAGGGTCTCGAGGACGCCTTCCTGAGCCTGACCCACCTCGACGAGGGAGACCACTGATGAGCAGCGCCACCATCGACCCGACCGCCCGCCGGGTGCCGCCGCTGGGCGGCTTCAACCGCACGATCCTGGGCATCGAGATCAAGCGGATGCTCCGCAACCGCCGGACCATCTTCTTCACGCTGGTCTTCCCCGCCGGCCTGTTCTTCGCCTTCGGCGGGAGCGACGGCTGGAACGACGACGCCGGGCACGGCAACGTGGCCGCCTACATCATGGTCTCGATGGCGCTCTACGGCGCCGCGCTCACCGCCGCCTCGGCCGGAGCCATGGTCGCCATGGAGCGGGCGCTGGGCTGGTCGCGGCAGCTCCGGCTCACTCCCCTGAGCCCGATCGTCTACATCTCCATCAAGGCGATCGTGGCCCTGGTCATGGGCACCATCGCGGTCGCGGTGGTCAACGTGGCCGGGATCGTGCAGGGCAAGCCCGACATGCCCGTGGGCCGCTGGGTCGCCTGCGCCGTGCTCGGGGTGCTGTGCACCTTCGTCTTCGCCGCCCTCGGCGTCTTCGTCGGCTACCTGGTGCCCGGGGAGAACGCCATGCAGATCCTCGGCCCCGG
>CAZEPK010000218.1:0-8779 GCA_964514085.1 uncultured Nocardioides sp. | reverse complement strand
GTCGCCGAGGGCCGGCCGCTGCGCGGTCGGCAGGGGTACGCCGGCGAGTTCGGCCACATGATCGTCGAGCCGCAGGGCCGGCGTTGTGGCTGTGGCCGGGTCGGGTGCTGGGAGACGGTGGTGGGACTGCGGGCTCTCCTCGACCTCGCGGCCGACCCCGACGACCAGGTGCGCGACCCGGCCATGGCCATCGACGAGCGGCTCGCCGAGCTCAACCGGAGGGCCTCCCTGGGCGACACCCGGACCCTCGACGCCCTGGCCCAGGTCGGCGGCTGGCTCGGTGTGGGAGCGGCGATGCTGGCCAACGCCCTCAACCCGGCCGCCATCGTGCTCAGCGGCTACTTCGCCGCGGTCGGGCACCACATGCGCCCCGCGCTCGAGGCCCGGCTCCAGGCCGGCGTCCTCGCCCCCGACGCCGGTGGGACCCGCGTCGAGCTCTCGACCCTGGGCTTCACCGCCGCCGTCCGCGGCGGAGCGGGGCTGGCCCTCGACACCGTCTTCGCCGACCCGACCCGGGTCGAGCGCCGCACCTCTGCCGAAGGAGCCGTCCGGTGACCCAGACCCCCACGGCCACGATCCCGAGCGGTGCGCTGCTCCAGATGACCGGCATCGTCAAGGAGTTCCCGGGCGTCCGGGCCCTCGGCGGGGTCGACCTCGACGTGCGCGCCGGTGAGGTGCACTGCCTGCTCGGCCAGAACGGCGCGGGCAAGTCCACGCTCATCAAGGTGCTCTCCGGCTTCCACCAGCCCGACGAGGGCACGCTGGTCTGGGACGGGCAGGAGACGTCGTTCAGCACGCCCGCCAAGGCCATCGAGAACGGCGTGACGACGATCTACCAGGAGCTCGACCTGGTGGAGCACCTCGACGTCACCGAGAACGTCTTCCTCGGCCACGAGGTCTCCCGCGCCGGCTTCAGCCAGCGGGGCCGCGCGCGTGAGCTCGTCCGGGCGCTGCTGGCCCGCCTCGGGCACTCCGAGATCTCGCCCACCCGGCTGGTCGGTGACCTGTCCCCGGCCAACCAGCAGATCGTGAGCATGGCCCGGGCGCTGTCCCACGACACCCGGCTCCTCGTCCTGGACGAGCCGTCGGCGGTGCTCGACCAGCAGGAGGTCGACAACCTCTTCCGCGTCATCCGCGGCCTCACCGCCGAGGGCGTCGCCGTCATCTACATCTCCCACCGCCTCGAGGAGATCCGCCAGATCGGCGACCGCATCACCGTGCTCAAGGACGGGCGCACCGTCGGCACCGGCCTGGCCGTGGCCGACACCCCGACGCCGGAGCTGATCAAGCTGATGACCGGCCGGTCCATCGAGTACGTCTTCCCGAACCGGCCGACGGTGGCCGCCGACGGACCCGTGGTGCTCGAGGTGAAGGACCTTGCGCTGGCCGGGGTCTTCAGCGGGGTGGACCTGACGGTCCGGGCCGGCGAGATCGTGGGCCTCGCGGGCCTGGTGGGCGCCGGCCGCTCCGAGATCATCGAGACGATCTACGGCGGGCGCCGGGCCTCGAGCGGCACGGTCACCGTCGACGGCAAGCCGCTGCGGCGGGGCTCGGTCACCGCGGCCGTCAAGGCGGGGATGGGCCTGGCTCCGGAGGAGCGCAAGAGCCAGGGCCTGCTGCTCGACGAGGCGGTCTACCGCAACATCACCATGTCGTCGATGTCGCGCTTCGCCCGCCTCGGCTTCCTCGACCGGGGTGAGGAGCGGCGGCAGGCGGCCGAGCTCACCACCAGCCTCGACGTGCGCCCCGACGGGGTGACCCGCGCCGCGCGCACGCTCTCCGGCGGCAACCAGCAGAAGGTCGTCCTGGCCCGGTGGCTGCTCCGCGACTGCCGGGTCCTGATCCTCGACGAGCCCACCCGCGGTGTCGACGTCGGCGCCCGGTCCGAGATCTACCAGCTCGTCCGGTCCCTCGCCGACCGCGGTGTCGCCGTCGTGGTCGTGTCGAGCGAGATCGAGGAGGTGCTCGGTCTGGCCGACCGGGTCCTCGTCGTCCGTGAGGGCGAGGTCGTCCACGAGTCCGCAGCCGCAGACCTCGACGAAGCCCGGGTCCTCGACCTGGTGATGGAAGGAAAGGTTCCGGCATGAGCCAGGACAGCATGCGCGTCGAGCAGGCCGCGGTGGAGACCGCGCGGGAGCCCAACCAGGTGCTCGCCCTGCTGCGCACCAGCGTGGGCCGCAACCTCGGCCTCGTCATCGCCCTGGTGGTGCTCTGCATCGTCGGGCTCTCCACCGCCGGGGACCGCTTCGGGTCCACCGACAACGCCCTCACGATCCTCAAGCTGGCCTCGACGATCGGCGTGGTCAGCATCGGCATGACCTTCGTGATCATCGGCGGGGGCATCGACCTCTCCGTCGGCGCCGTCGCCGCCCTGTCGTCGATCTGGTGCACCACCGTGGCCACCCAGACGATGGCCGAGGACACCCACTGGATCGTGATGGCCGTGGTCGCCCTGGCCGTCGGGTCCGGGTGCGGGCTGGTCAACGGCCTGCTGATCTCCTACGGCCGGATCGTGCCGTTCATCATGACGCTCGCGATGCTGGCCAGCGCCCGCGGCCTGGCCCAGCAGATCAGCGACCGCAAGACCCAGATCGTCAAGGTCGACGGGTTCGCCGACTTCTTCAACAAGGAGATCATCGGCATCCCGGTGCAGGTCTGGATCTTCGCCCTGGTCGCGGTCGCGGGGTGGATCCTCCTCAACCGCACCACCTTCGGGCGCCGGACCGTCGCGGTCGGCGGCAACCCGGAGGCGGCGCGCCTGGCCGGCATCCCGGTCAAGCGGCAGACCGTCTACCTCTACGTGCTGGCCGGCGCCTGTGCCGGCCTGGCGGCCCTGATGCTCGTGGCCCGGACCACCACCGGCAGCGCGACCCACGGCAACCTGTGGGAGCTCGACGCGATCGCCGCGGTGGTGATCGGCGGCACGCTGCTGACCGGCGGCCGCGGCACGATCGTCGGCACCGTCCTCGGCGTCCTGATCTTCACGACGCTCCAGAACGTGTTCATCCTCAACAACCGCTCCATCTCGGAGCAGGAACTCCTCAGGGGAGTCATCATCGTCGCCGCCGTCCTGCTCCAGCAGCGGTTGGCGTCTCGGAACAGCAGCACCTGACGCCACCGGCGTGCCATCTCCATCCCAGCACCATTCCTCTGCACCAAGGAGCACCACGATGAAGTCCCAGCGCATCCAGAAGAAGCTCGGGACCGGCCTGGTCGCCGGTCTCGCAGTCTTCGCCCTCGCGGCGTGCACCAGCAACGACTCCGGTGGCGACGACAAGGCCGACCTCGGTGGCGGCACGTCGCAGGCCGCCTCGGGTTCCAACGACGACTCGGGCGACAAGGTCGTGATCGGGTTCTCCGCCCCCGCGGCCGACCACGGGTGGATGGGATCGATCACCCAGTCCGCCAAGGACGTCGCCGCGCAGTACGACGACGTCGAGCTGCGGGTGGCCGAGGGCACCAACGACGTCAACCTGCAGATCTCCCAGGTCGAGACGTTCATCAACGACGGCGTGGACGCCATCGTGCTGCTGCCCATCGACGGTGCGGCCATGACCCCGGTCGCCCTCGAGGCGATGAAGGCCGGGATCCCGGTCATCAACGTCGACCGCGAGTTCGACGACCCCAACGCCGCGCGCGTCACCATCCTCGGTGACAACTACGGCATGGGCGTCTCGGCCGGCAAGTACGTCTGCGACAACCTCGACGGCAAGACCGACGCCGTCGTGGCCGAGATCGCCGGCATCGACTCGCTGCCCCTCACCCAGGACCGCAGCCAGGGCTTCAAGGACGCGCTGGCCGAGTGCGACCAGAACGTCGACAACCGGGTCGCGGCCGAGTTCACGGTCGAGTCCGGTGAGGAGCAGGCCGCGAACCTGCTGCAGGCCGCGCCGAAGATCGACTTCCTGTGGAACCACGACGACGACCAGGGTGTCGGCGTCCTCGCGGCCATCAACAACGCCGGCCGCGACGAGTTCACCATGATCGGTGGTGCCGGCTCGAAGAACGCGATGGACCTCATCCAGGCCGGTGACAGCGTGCTCAAGGCCACCGTCATCTACCCCTCGACCCAGGCGGCCGACGGCGTGAAGCTGGCCCGTCTGCTGGTCCAGCAGAAGGCGCTGGGCGACCTGGTCGAGGTCGAGGTGCCGCGCACGGTGCAGCTGTACGCGCCGGTCGTGACCTCGGACAACGTCGACCAGTTCATCGACACCGCGTTCGAGTCCTGATCCTCGGGCACTGACCGGTGGGCCGGGCGACCTGCCCGGCCCACCGGCCACCCCGTCGGCCATCCCTCATCGAGACCTCGACCCCGTCCCGGAACGGAACCTGACGATGACCACCACCCGCCCCACCCTGTCGGTGGGCATGGTGGGCTACGCCTTCATGGGCGCGGCCCACTCCCAGGCCTGGCGGACCGCGCCTCACTTCTTCGACCTGCCCCTGGCCCCGGCCATGCAGGTCGTGTGCGGGCGCGACGCCGAGCGGACCGCCGAGGCGGCCGCCCGCCTCGGCTGGGCAGAGACCGAGACCGACTGGCGCCACCTCGTCCAGCGCCAGGACGTCGACCTCGTCGACATCTGCACGCCGGGCGACACCCACGCCGAGATCGCGATCGCGGCGCTGGCCGCCGGCAAGCACGTCCTGTGCGAGAAGCCGCTGGCCAACACGGTCGCCGAGGCCGAGGCGATGACCGAGGCCGCGGAGCGGGCGGCCGAGCACGGCGTCCGCGCGATGGTCGGCTTCACCTACCGCCGGGTCCCCGCCATCGCCTTCGCCCGCCGCCTCGTCGCGGAGGGCCGCATCGGCGAGATCCGCCACGTGCGGGCGCAGTACCTCCAGGACTGGATCGCCGACCCCGAGGCGCCGCTGTCGTGGCGCCTGGACAAGGAGAAGGCCGGCTCCGGCGCCCTGGGCGACATCGGCGCGCACATCGTCGACCTCACCCAGCACATCACCGGCCAGCAGATCACCGAGGTCTCCGGCCAGCTCGAGACCTTCGTCAAGGAGCGGCCGGTCGCCACCGAGCACGCGGGGCTGTCGGGCTCGGCCGGCACCGAGCGCGGACCGGTCACCGTGGACGACGCCGCCGTCTTCATCGCCCGGTTCACCGGGGGAGGGCTGGGGGTCTTCGAGGCCACCCGCTTCGCCACCGGGCGCAAGAACGCCATCCGCATCGAGATCAACGGCTCCGCCGGGAGCCTGGCCTTCGACTTCGAGGACATGAACGTCCTCCAGCTCTTCGACGCCGCCGAGCCCGACGAGACCGCCGGCTTCCGCAGGATCCTGGTGACCGAGCCGGGCCACCCCTACGTGGCCGCGTGGTGGCCGCCCGGCCACGGGCTGGGCTACGAGCACGGCTTCACCCACCAGGTCGTCGACCTGGTGACCGCGATCGCCGAGGGCACCCAGCCCGCCCCTTCGTTCGCCGACGGCCTCCAGGTCCAGCGCGTGCTGGCCGCCGTCGAGACGAGCTCCGACACCCGTTCCTGGCAGGAGATCCCCCGATGACCGACACCTCCACCCGCTTCACCCCGGGTCCCGAGGACAAGTTCTCCTTCGGCCTGTGGACCGTCGGCTGGCAGGGCGTCGACGTCTTCGGCCCGGCCTCGCGCGAGCTCCTCGACCCGGTCGAGGCGACGTACCGGCTCGCGGAGCTGGGCGCCGCCGCGGTGACCTTCCACGACGACGACCTGGTGCCCGACGAGGAGCAGCGGGAGAAGACGCTCGAGCGCTTCCGCACCGCGCTCTCCGAGACCGGGCTGGTGGTCGAGATGGTCACCACCAACACCTTCTCCGACCCCGTCTTCAAGGAGGGGGCGATCACGGCCAACAACCGCGACGTGCGCCGCTACGCGCTGGCCAAGGTGCTGCGCAACATCGACCTGGCGGCCTCGCTGGGGGCGAAGACGTTCGTCATGTGGGGCGGGCGCGAGGGCGCCGAGCACGGCGGCAGCAAGAACGTCGGCGCGGCCATGGACCGGTTCCGCGACGCCCTCGACACCGTGTGCGCCTATGTGCTCGAGCAGGGCTACGACATGCGCTTCGCGCTGGAGCCCAAGCCCAACGAGCCGCGGGGCGACATCCTGCTGCCCAGCATCGGGCACGCGATCGCGCTCATCTCCGAGCTCGAGCACCCCGAGATGGTCGGCCTCAACCCCGAGGTCGGGCACGAGGAGATGGCCGGGCTCAACTTCGCCCACGGCATCGCGCAGGCACTCTGGCACGACAAGCTCTTCCACATCGACCTCAACGGTCAGCACGGTCCGCGCTTCGACCAGGACCTGCGCTTCGGTGCGGGCAACCTGCGCGGTGCGTTCTGGACCGTGGACGCCATGCTCGGCGCCGGCACCGACCGCCGCTACGACGGCTACGTGCACTTCGACTACAAGCCGCCGCGGGCCGAGGCCATGGACGGCGTCTGGGAGTCGGCGCGCGGGTGCATGCGCAACTACCTGATCCTGCGCGAGAAGGTGCAGGCGTTCCGGGCCGACCCGGAGGTGGCCGCAGCCCTCGAGGCGGCCGGCGTCATGGAGCTCGAGCAGCCCACCGTCGCACCGGGGGAGTCGCTCGACGACGTCCGCAGCGCGTCGTACGACCTCGAGGCCCTGCGCAACCGCAGCGTGGCCATGGAGGCCCTCGACCAGCTCGCGATGGAGCACCTGCTCGGCGTCCGCTGAGCCACCCGCACCGGCCCACCCGACCCAGGAGGAACCAGATGCCCCGCCCGATCACCCTGTTCACCGGCCAGTGGGCCGACCTGCCCTTCGAGGAGGTGGCCCGGCTGGCCTCCGAGTGGGGCTACGACGGCCTGGAGATCGCCTGCTGGGGCGACCACCTCGACCCGTGGCAGGGCGCCGAGGACGACGCCTACATCCAGGGCAAGCTCGACCTGCTGGAGAAGTACGGCCTCCAGGTCTTCGCGATCTCCAACCACCTCAAGGGCCAGGCGGTGTGCGACGACCCGATCGACGCGCGGCACGAGGCGATCCTGTCCTCGAAGGTGTGGGGCGACGGTGACCCCGAGGGCGTGCGCCAGCGGGCGGCCGAGGAGATGAAGCTGACCGCGCGCACCGCCGAGCGGCTCGGGGTCAAGACGGTCGTGGGGTTCACCGGCTCCTCGATCTGGAAGTACGTCGCGATGTTCCCGCCGGCCTCGGAGGAGATGGTGGCCGCCGGCTACCGCGACTTCGCCGACCGCTGGAACCCGATCCTCGACGTCTACGACGAGTGCGGCGTGCGGTTCGCCCACGAGGTGCACCCCTCCGAGATCGCCTACGACTACTGGACCACCGTCGCGACCATGGAGGCGATCGGCCACCGCGAGGCCTTCGGCCTCAACTGGGACCCCTCGCACTTCGTGTGGCAGGACCTCGACCCGGTCGGCTTCCTCTGGGACTTCAAGGACCGGATCTACCACGTGGACTGCAAGGACGCGAAGCGCCAGGTCGGCAACGGCCGCAACGGTCGGCTGGGCTCCCACCTCCCGTGGGCCGACCCCCGGCGCGGCTGGGACTTCGTCTCCACCGGCCACGGCGACGTCCCGTGGGAGCAGTGCTTCCGGATGCTCAACACCATCGGCTACGACGGCCCGATCTCGGTCGAGTGGGAGGACGCCGGGATGGACCGCCTCCTCGGTGCGCCCGAGGCGCTGGAGTTCGTGCGCCGGCTGGCCTTCGACGCCCCCGAGGCGGCCTTCGACGCGGCCTTCGCGACCGACAGCTGAGCTGGCGGGATCTCGACGCCCGCTGGCCGGGGTCCTGCTCGACGCCCGCGCCGCCGCCCGCGAGGGTGGCGGCGTGAGGTCGTTGCTCGAGCAGCAGTACGCCGCCCTCGCCGACTGGCTCGACGAGGTGCCGGTGAGTGCCCACCTCGGCGAGCCGGTCGGGCTCGGCGACTGGACCGTCCGCGAGCTGGTGGCCCACCTCGGGCTGGGCATCGGGCTCTCGCGGTACGTCGCCGTGGCAGGTGAGGGAGCAGTGCCGCTGAGCGTGGGGGAGTACGTCCGCGCCTACCCGCCCGCCGCCGACCAGATCGCCGAGATGACGCGCGAGCTCAGCGCAGGCTTCGGCGACGACGTGGTCGGTGGCTTCCGCCGCTCCGCCGCCGAGGCCTTCGCCGCGATCGACGCCCTGGACGGAGAGGTCCTCCAGGCCCGGCGCGGCCCGATCACCCGCGACGACTACCTGACCACCCGCCTGCTGGAGTTGGTCGTCCACGGCGACGACCTGCAGCGCGCGCTCGGCCGCGACGATGCCCCGCTGCTGCCTGGTGCCGTCGACGTGGTGGCGGCGGCCCTCGCCGCGGCGTACGAGGAGCGCACGGGTGGTGGGGAGGCGGACGCCTCTGGGCTGGGGTGGATCCGGCGTGCGGCCGGACGGGTGCGGTCCGAGGATTCGGACCTTCCGCTGTTCTGAGGGTTGGTGTTTGGGTGGGGTTTGCGTCCCTGCGCTCGTGGCACCGGGCGTGGTCCGGTGGGTGGGGCCGCCCCGACGGACGAGCCACCCCGGCGCTGGTCGCTCGCTGCGCTCGCTCGTCGCTCGCTGGCGCTCGCTCGGCGCCGGGGGGCCAGACCCATCCACCGTCCGTCGGGGCGGCCCCACCTCCCGCGCCGCACGCACCGCCCTCGCTCCGGCGCGCCCGGGTGGGGTGGGGGACGGGCTCGTCAGCGCTGCGCCCTGACGAGCCCGCGCCCACGGCGGACGTCGAGAGATCGCGTTCCCACGACGGTGGTTGAGGAGGTTGCGCAGCCGCACCGACGGTGGTTGAGGAGGTTGCG
>CAZEPK010000217.1:0-8814 GCA_964514085.1 uncultured Nocardioides sp. | reverse complement strand
CCGCCTACTGTGGCGGCGTGCCGTTCACCGAGGTCGCCCACGACGTCTGGGTCGCGCGCTACGACTGGTTCGACGTCAACGTGACCCTGGTCCGCGGCTCCTCGGGGCTGCTCGTGGTCGACACCCACGCCTCCGCGCTGGCCGCCGGTGCCGTGGTCGAGGACGTCCGGGCGCTCGGCGCCGGCGAGGTGGTGGCGATCGTCAACACCCACGAGCACTTCGACCACACCTTCGGCAACGGCACCTTCCGGGCGGCGTACGGCGCCGTGCCGGTGCACGCCCACGAGGTGGCCGCCCAGGCCACGGTGGTGGCCGGCGAGCGGATCAAGGCCGTCTACGACGAGCCCGACAACCTCGAGGACCCGCACCGTGACGAGGTCCAGGCCACCGAGGTGGTCCCGGCGGACACCACGTTCTCCTCCGCGGTGGCCCTCGACCTGGGCGACCGGCTGGTGGAGCTGGTCCACCCCGGGCGCGGCCACACCAGCGGCGACCTCGTGGTGCGGGTGCCCGACGTCGACGTGCTGCTGGCCGGCGACCTGGTCGAGGAGTCCGCGGCCAGGGACGGCGTCCCGGGCTTCGGCGGCGACTGCTGGCCGATGGAGTGGCCGCTCAGCCTCGACATCGTCCTGGGCCTCCTCACCCCGGCGTCGGTGGTCGTGCCGGGCCACGGCGCGCCGGTGGACCACGACTTCGTGGAGACCCAGCGCAACCAGATCGGCATCGTGGCCGAGACCATCCGCGACCTCGCCACCCGCGGCGTACCGGTGTCCGAGGCCCTCGACGCGGCCGAGTGGCCCTTCCCCCGCACGGAGCTGGCCGAGGCGGTGCGCCGGGGCTACGAGCACCTGCCCCGCAGCCAGAAGCGCCTCCCCCTCGTCTGACCCCGCGAGTCGGCGTTCCTGCTCACGAGTAACCAGCCGAGTCGGCGTTACTGCTTCTCAGTAACGCCGACTCGCCGGAGTCGGGTACCACTGAGGCATGACGAACTCCGAGAGCGAGCACCCCGGCGGGCACGGCATCGAGGACGACGAGCTGCCCGAGGACGTACGCCCCGGCGAGGACAACCCGCTGGCCGAGGACCTCGGCGACGCCGAGACCGCGGGCGACCTCGCCCCGGGCGAGCTGCTCGAGGACGGCAAGACCACCGACCAGCGGGACGACGACCAGCTCGAGGACTGACCGACCCGCCGCACCTGCCGTGAGGTGATCGGAGCGGGCGAGCGCAGCGAGGTGGCGAGCGGAGCGAGCGCGCCCCGCGATCGGCCTCGCGGCCGCGACGGACCGGCGAAGCCCCGCGAAGCGGGCGAGCGCAGCGAGCTGTCCGTCGTGGACGGGGGGCCGAAGCTCGCGGGGGTAGACAACCAGCCGAAGCTCGCCGGGGTAGACAGACGGCGTGTGCTCCCGGCCGGTGTCGGCTCGGCCACCTAGCGTTTCGACCGTGGCTGACCGATACGGGACCGACGTGCTCGCGGGCGACTGGAAGAAGCCCAAGAACGGCCGTGCGGTCGAGGCGGTCGCCGAGCTCGGCGCCGTGGTCGAGGAGGTCACCGCGGACTGGTGCGGTGAGATCGTCGCCGTCGACCGCGACCTCGACACCCTGACCCTGGAGGACCGCCGCGGACGGCGACGCTCCTTCCCGCTCGGCCCGGGCTTCATGCTCGAGGGCAAGCCGGTGATCCTGCGGGCGCCCGTGCGCACGGCTGCGCCGGCCCGCCCCACGCGTACGGCGTCCGGGTCGGTGGCCGTCCACGACGCCCGGGCGCGGGTCGCGCGGGCCAGCCGGATCTACGTCGAGGGCCGCCACGACGCCGAGCTGGTCGAGAGGGTCTGGGGCGACGACCTGCGGATCGAGGGCGTGGTGGTCGAGTACCTCGGCGGCGTGGACGACCTCGCCGCCCACCTGCGCGACTTCGGGCCCGGCCCCGACCGCCGGGTCGGGGTGCTCGTCGACCACCTGGTGGCGGGCTCCAAGGAGAGCCGGATCGCCGCCGACGTCTCCCGGTCGCCGATCGGCGCGCACGTGCTGGTCGTCGGCCACCCGTTCGTCGACGTCTGGCAGGCGGTCAAGCCGGACCGGATCGGGCTGGCCGAGTGGCCCGAGATCCCCCGCTCGGTCGAGTGGAAGAAGGGCGTCTGCGCCCACCTCGGCTGGCCCCACGAGACGCAGACCGACATCGCGCGGGCCTGGCAGCACATCCTGGCCCGGGTCACGTCCTACGACGACCTCGAGCCGGCCCTGCTCGGCCGGGTCGAGGAGCTCATCGACTTCGTGACGGCCGAGTAGTCAGCTCCTGAGCATGTAGCCCTGGGCGTCCTTGCTGTCGGTGGCCAGGATGATGATCCCGTCGATGAAGCTCCACAGGCTGCCGAGGCCGCAGGTCAGCACGGTGACCACCAGCTGCCACACGCCGGTCTTGGTGTCGCCGAGGTAGAAGCGACCGATGCCGAAGGGCAGGAAGATCTGCAGCAGCCCGGCCACGAGCTTGTTCTTGTCGGAGTACGGGATGCCCGTCATCGGGTGCAGGCCGTACGGCGCCTGCGAGCTCACGCCGTACGCACCCACCGGCACGCCGGGCGGCGTGTAGCCCGCGTAGCCGGGCGACGGCGGAGGAGGCGGGGGCGGCGGGACCGACCCGTAGGGCTGGGTCGGGTCCGGGGGCGGGGTTTCGCTCATGGCCACACCCTAGGCGGGCGGACGCCCCGATCCGCCCCTGCTCAGGGTGGGTTCAGGGTCGTGTCGGGGCAGGGTCAGGACAAGGTGCGGAGAGCGTCAGGACAACAGGTCGCGGACCACGGCGTCGGCCAGCAGCCGGCCCCGCGCGGTGAGCACCAGCCGGTCGTCCTCGACCGTGGCCAGCCCGCGCTCGACCTGGTCGTCGACCGCCGCGAGCCCGCCCTGGTCCAGGGCGGCGAGAGGCAGGCCGGTGCTCAGCCGCAGCTCGAGCAGCACCCGCTCCACGCGCCGCATCTCCTCGTCGAGGAGCTCGCGGCCGTGCGCCGGGCTGAGCCCCGCCGCGATCCGCTCGGCGTACGCCGCGGGGTGCCGCACGTTCCACCACCGCACGCCCCCGACGTGGGAGTGGGCGCCCGGGCCGACCCCCCACCAGTCGGCGCCGGTCCAGTACAGGAGGTTGTGCCGTGAGCGGGCCGCCGTGCTGCCCGGGTGGCCGCGGGCCCAGCTGGACACCTCGTACCAGCCCAGGCCCGCGGCCGTGAGCCGCGCGTCGGCCACGGCGTACTTGTCGGCGAGGTCGTCCTCGTCCGGCATCGGCAGCTCGCCGCGGCGCACCCGGCGGGCCAGCGCGGTGCCGTCCTCGACGATGAGCGAGTAGGCCGAGACGTGGTCGGGCTCGCAGGCCAGCGCGGCGTCGAGGGAGGCCTCCCAGTCGGCCAGGGACTCCCCCGGCGTGCCGTAGATGAGGTCCAGGCTGATCTGCTCGAAGCCGGCCGACCGGGCCCAGGTCACCACGTCGGGCACGCGCGCCGGGTCGTGCGTGCGGTCCAGCACGGCCAGCACGTGGTCGACCGCGGACTGCATGCCGAAGGAGATGCGGGTGAAGCCGGCCTCGCGCAGGGCGACCAGGTCCGCCTCGGTGACGCTGTCGGGGTTGGCCTCGGTCGTCACCTCCGCGCCCGGCGCCAGCCCGAGCTCGTCGTCGATGGCGCTCAGCACGGCCCCGAGGTCGGCCGGGCTCAGCAGGGTCGGCGTGCCGCCGCCGAGGAAGACCGTCTCGACCGGGACGTCCCGGCCCAGCACCCGGCGGGCCAGCCTGACCTCCTCGACGGCCGCCCCGGCGTACGTCGTCCGCGAGGCGCCGGGCACCCCGTCCGCGGTGCCGAGGTCGGCCACGGTGTAGGTGTTGAAGTCGCAGTAGCCGCACCGGACGGTGCAGAACGGCACGTGCACGTAGACGCCGAAGGGACGACGGCCCAGCTCGGCCAGGGCCGACTCCGGCAGGGTTCCGTCGCTCGGCGCCGGGTCTCCTTCGGGCAGGGCGGACGGCACCCGTCCAGTCTCCTACCCGGGCGGCTACACGGGCACGTTGAGGGTGAAGGTGTAGCCCTCGTCGACCGAGCCGGTGACGGCGGCGAGCTGGAGCGAGTAGCCGTCGCTGAACACGCCGTCGCTGTCCAGGCTGACCCGGTCGAGGTTGGCGACGCTGGCGTCGTACCCCTCGGCCACTCCGTAGACCTCCCGGCAGCTGGCCTCCGGGATCGCGAGCTGCGAGGTGCGCAGCTTGGTGGTGTACGAGGTCGCGGAGTCCAGCGACCCGTAGACCTCGAAGTGCATGTGCGGCCAGCGGCCGTCGTAGCAGGCCGGGAAGACGGTGGTGAACTCCACCGTGCCGTCGGCAGCCGTTTCCTGCACCCCGCGCAGGTAGTTCTCCTCGGTCACCCCCTCGGAGTAGAGGGAGTAGCGGCCCTCGCGGTCGCAGTGCCAGAGGTAGAGCGCGGCGCCGGCGAACGGCGAGACGTCGGTGCCGTCCAGGTCGTAGACCGTCAGCCGGACGGTCACCGGGACCCCGGCGGCGACTCCGCTGGCCGACCCGAACGACGAGGTGAGGTCGCTGCGCACGATCCCGCTCTGGCTGAGCACGTCGACGCCGTTGGACCCGTCACCCGGGTAGGGGCCGGCGGTCTCCTCCGGGATCTCGCCGTCCGCGACGCTCAGGCTCGAGTCGCCCGTCGCGTCACCACCCGCGTCACCCCCGGCCGCGGTGGAGGAGGACGCGGAGTCGGTGAGGGTCACCTCGTCGCTGTCTCCCGCGCACCCGACCACCGCCACGGCGCCCACGCCGCCGAAGAGGCCCAGCAGCCCCCGGCGGCCGAGGCCAGGGCTCTGCTTCTCGAGGATCTGGGGCAGGTCGTGGGACAGGCCGAGGTCGTGGTCCTCGAGCTCGTCAGGGTCTCCGTGGTCGCTCATGACCCCACCCTGCGCGGCGCGCCTGTGCGCCCGCTGTGACCGGTGTGGGAGTCACCGGTTATCCGGTGACTTCTGCGCTTCTCCACTGAAGCTTCGGTGCAGAAGCGCAGGAGTCACCGGTTATCCGGTGACTCCTGCAGCTCTACTCAGGCGCTATAGAAGGCGTCGATCCTGGCCTTATTGTTGGTGGCCACGACGTTCCGCTTGACCTTCATCGAGGGGGTCAGCTCACCGGACTCGACCGAGAGGTCGTGGTCGAGCAGCTCCCACTTCTTGATCGTCTCCCAGCGGTTGAGCTTCTCGTTCAGCTGGTCGACGTACTGGCCGACCATCGTCTGCACGGGCTCGGAGGAGACCACCTCGGAGTAGGCCTTGCCGGCCATGCCGTTCTCGGCGGCCCAGCCCGCCATGGCGTCCTCGTCGAGGGTGATCAGGGCGACGCAGTAGTTCTTCTCGTCGCCGAAGACCACGAACTGGCTGGCGTAGGGGCACAGCGCCTTGAACTTGGACTCGATCGCCGAGGGGGCGATGTACTTGCCACCGGAGGTCTTGAACAGGTCCTTGATCCGGCCGGTGATGGTGAGGAAGCCGTCGGCGTCGATGGCGCCCTTGTCGCCCGTACGCAGCCAGCCGTCGGGGGTCAGCGCGGCGGCGGTCTCCTCGGGCAGGTTGTGGTAGCCGTCCATGACGTGCGGGCCCTTGATCATGACCTCGTCGCCCTCGCCGAGCTTGATCTCGCTGCCCGGCATGGCGGTGCCGACCGTGCCCATCTTGTAGTCGTCGGGGTGGTTGACCGCCGCTCCGGCGGCGTTCTCGGTCATGCCGTAGCCCTCGAGGATCAGGATGCCGGCGGCGTTGAACCACTCCGCGATCTCCTGGTTGAGCGCCGCGGCGCCGGAGATGAAGAAGCGGACGCGGCCGCCGAACCGGTCGCGGACCTTGCTGAAGACCAGCTTGTCGAAGAGCCCGTGCTGCAGGCTGAGCGGCAGCGGCACCGACTGGCCGGCGCGCTTGCGGCGGTTCACCTCGAGCCCGACCTTGAAGGCCTGGTTGAAGATCTTCTCCTTCAGCCCGCCCTCGGCCTGCTGCATCGTGATGATGCGGCCGTGGGCCTTCTCGAAGATGCGGGGGGCCGCACCCATGAACGTCGGCTTCACCACGCCCAGGTTGTCGACGATCTTGTCCACGCGCCCGTCGACCGCGGTCGCGAAGCCGCAGGCCAGCTGGGCCGAGAGCAGGACCTTGCCGAAGGAGTGGGCCATCGGCAGCCAGAGGAACTGCAGGTCGGACTCGTCGAGGATCTTCTGCACCTCGATGGTCGCGCCCTCGTAGACCCACGCGCGGTGCGTGAGCCGCACTCCCTTGGGCCGCCCGGTGGTGCCGGAGGTGTAGATCAGGGTGGCGAGCTGGCCGGGCTGGATGGCCTCGACCGTGCTGGTGATGGCGTCGGGGTGCTCGACCAGGTGCTTCTCGCCGAGGTCGGCCAGCGTGTCGAGCGAGATGACCCAGTCGCCGTCCGCAGTGCCGTCGAAGGTCACCACCTTGCTCACCGTGGGCAGCTCCGCGCGCTTCTCGGTGAGCTTCTTGATCTGCTCGTCGTCCTCGGCGAAGACCACCTGGCACTCGGCGTCGCCGATGATGTAGGCCGTGTCGTCCTCGTTGGTCGAGGGGTAGACGGTGGTGGTGGCGCCGCCGGCGCACATGACCGCCAGGTCCGCCAGGATCCACTCGTAGCGCGTGGAGGAGGCGATGCCGACCCGCTGCTCAGGGGTGAGCCCGAGCGAGAGCAGCCCGGCGGCGAGGTGGTTGACGCGGTCGCCGGTCTGCTCCCAGGTCACCGACTCCCAGCCCGTTCCCTGGGGGAAGCGGTAGGCCTCCCGGGAGGACGAGGTGGCGACCCGGTCCAGGAAGAGCCTGGCGAAGTTGGGCGACATCGTGTCGACGAAGCTCGGGTCGATGATGCGGGACATTGCGACTCCTGGCTGGTCCGTCCGAGACCGTGCGGGGCGGTGAAGAGGTTCGCGACGTAACCTAGTTCACACCGGCTACCGGCCGGTAGCGATCGTCTCGATGCGGTGCCGGACCTTGGCCGCCAGTCCGTCGACCTCCAGCAGCGCGGGCAGCAGCGTGTGGTCCCGCCACAGGGCGCGGAACAGGTACGACGCGGTCAGGCCGTGGCCCGGCCGGTGCACCACCTCGATGGGGTCACCCTGCGCGAGGACCCCTGGCTGCAGCACCCGCAGGTAGGCGCCGGGGCGCTCGTGCTCGGCGAAGCGCCGCACCCAGGCCGTGTTGTCGTGGCCGCCGCGGCCCATCCACACCTTGAAGTCGTTGCACGGCGTGCGGACCAGCGCCACCTCGAGCAGCACGCTGCCGATCCGCCACCGCTCGCCGAGCTCGGCGCCGTCGACGTCCAGCCCGGACGTCGTGAGGTTCTCGCCGAACTCGCCGTCGCGCAGCTCCTCCCCAAGCTGCCCGGACCACCAGTCCAGCTCCTCGCGGGAGAACGCGTAGACCGCCTGGTCGGGACCGCCGTGGTGCCGGGTGTCGGACACCTGGTCGCCGGCCACGCCGAGCCGGTGCACCTCCACCGGGCCGGTGACGGGCGTCTTGTCGATCGAGGTCCGACCGATGCCGGCCCAGGCCGCCTCGCGCGGCGTGCCGACGTTGACCGACACCAGCACCCCTTCGCTCACCACCCCATGATCGCGGCCCCGCCGACGGCTGCCGCGCCGACCCGCCCGCGGCGGACGCCGGACACCCTCAGTCCTGGACGGCCTTGGCGATGGCGATGCACTTGGTGAGCTCGTCGTGGTCCGGCGCCGACGGGTGGTCCTGCAGCTCCCAGAGCGCGTTGTGCAGCATCCGGACCACCACCCAGTCGCGGGCCCGGTCCTCGTCGAGGTGCGCCGTGTCCACGAGCGTGTGGAACCTGCGACGCACGGCCGTCCGCACGTCGCCCGTGGCGACGGCCTCCTCCCACCGGTTCCAGAGCATCGGGGCCGGCTCGTAGTGGGGGTCGCCGCTGACGGGCTGCGGGTCGATCACCAGCCAGGGCTCGCGGTCCCCGGCCAGGACATTGGCGTAGTGGAGGTCGGCGTGGACGAGGGTGCCGGTGGTGGCCTCGTCGGCGGCCAGGTCGCGCCCCAGCGACACGGCCTGCTGGACCAGCCGGTGCGGCACCGGGGCGTCCCGGGGCAGGGCGGCGAGCTCGGCGGTCCACGTCTCGACGTACGACGACAGCGTGCGCAGCTGCGGAGGGGCGGGCAGGTGCAGCACGGCGTAGCGCTCCCCCACCACCTCACAGGCCTCGACCACGTCGACCGTGGCCAGGTCCACCGGGTGCAGCCGCTCGAGCAGCAGCGCCCAGCGGTGCGGGTCCGCCCGGAGCAGCCGGACCGCACCGCGACCGGCCCAGTGCTGCAGGGCCAGCGCCTCGTGCTCGACCTGGGGGTCGGGGCAGACCAGCTTGAGGACCGCCGGCTCCCCCGCCCTGCGCACCGGCACCACCAGCGAGCCGTAGCCGTGGGTCGGCTCCCCGTCGACCGCCAGCCCCCACTCGTCGGTGATCTCGCGGACCAGGCGGGGCAGCCGGTCCACGAACGCCGCCCACTCCCCACCGCGGGCGGCGAAGGCGTGCACACCGGCGGGCAACGGGACGGCAGGCACCCGCCGATCGTGTCCCACGTGGACAAGGGCCGACCGACGGGGGTTGGATGGCAGTCGACGGCGCGGCTACAGGGGGTGGCGCCGAGCGGAGTGGTCTGGGGGGACTGCTGTGGCTGCACGCGTGCGCCGACGGCTGCCGTGGCTCGGCACGATCGGGCCGGTGCTGACGCTGGCCGACGCCGTCGCCGTCCTGGCCGCGGGGCTGCTGGTCGCCGAGC
>CAZEPK010000216.1:0-8826 GCA_964514085.1 uncultured Nocardioides sp. | reverse complement strand
AGTTGTCCTCGCTCGAGGCCTCGGCAGGTACGCGCGGGCCGTCGTCCTTCACGCCGGTGTGCTGGAGCAGCTGCTCGGAGAACGGGTTGGCCACGTCGAGCAGCGGCGCCGGGTAGAACCCGAACAGGACCAGGGCCAGCATGAGCGGCGCCAGGACGCCGATCTCGCGGCGGCCCAGGTCGGCCACGCCCTCGCCGCCGGCCGAGACCTCCGCGTCGAGTGCGGAGTCGTTGGGTCCGGTGAAGATGCGCTGGTAGGCCCAGAGCACGTAGATCGCGGCCAGCACGATGCCGGTCACGGCGATGGCGCCGACGTACCAGCGGTAGTCGAAGGCCGAGATCAGCACCAGGATCTCCGAGACGAACTGGCTCAGCCCGGGCAGGCCGGCCGTGGCCAGCCCGGCCACGAGGAACAGGCCCGCCGCCACCGGGGTGACCTTCTCCAGGCCGCCCATCCGGCTGATCAGGGTGGTCCCCCGGCGCTTGGCCACGAAGCCGGCGATCAGGAACAGGGCCGCCGTGGCGACGCCGTGGTTGACCATGTAGAGGATCGAGCCGTTCGTGCCCTGGTTGGTGAAGACGAAGATGCCCAGGGTGATGAAGCCGAAGTGGCTCAGCGAGGTCAGGCCGATCAGTCGCAGGATGTCGTCCTGGCCGATGGCCACGAAGGCGCCGTAGACGATCGAGATGAGCGCCAGCACGACCACCAGCGGCGTGGCCCAGTCGGAGGCCTCGGGGAAGAGCCCGAGGCAGAAGCGCAGCATCCCGAAGGTGCCGATCTTGTCGAGCACGCAGACCAGCAGGACGCTGGTGGCCGGGGTGGCCTTCTCCGTGGTGTCGGCCAGCCAGGTGTGCACCGGGAACAGCGGCGCCTTGGCCGCGAACGCGATGAAGAAGCCGGCGAAGAGCCAGCGCCCGGCGCTCGTGGAGTAGTCCAGCTGCTGCAGGTCCTCGAAGAGGTAGGACGGCGAGCCCTGCTGGGCCGAGACGACGTAGAGGCCGATGACCGAGCCGAGCAGCACCAACCCGCCGCCGAGCTGGAACATCAGGAACTTCAGCGCGGCGGCCGAGCGGCCGACCCGGCCGAAGCCGCCGATGAGGAAGTACGCCGGGATCAGCGTCGCCTCGAAGACGACGTAGAAGAGGAACACGTCGGTGGAGAGGAAGACGACGAGCGAGAGCGCCTCGAGGGCCAGCGCCCAGGCGAACCACGACGTGCCCTCCCCGTCGGGGCTGTCGTGCCAGGCCGCCAGCAGCACGATCGGGACCAGCACCACGGTCAGCAGGACCAGCAGCAGGCCCAGGCCGTCGAGGCCGAGGGCGTAGTGGACGCCGAAGGCCTCGATCCAGGTGTGCTTCTCCTCCAGCTGGAAGCCGGAGCCGTCGCGGTCGAACTTCGCGGCGGCGACGACACCCAGCAGCAGGGTGACGACCGAGATGATCAGCGCGGCCTGCTTGGCGACGACGCCCTTGGGGCCGAGACCCACGCCGACGGCACCGACCAGCGGCACCACCCACAGGGTCGTGAGGAGGATGTCGTTCATGCGAGGTTCACCGCCAGGAGCGCGAGGACGACCAGGAGCACGCCGCCCATGATCGAGAGCGCGTAGGAGCGGACGAAGCCGTTCTGGGCCCGTCTGACCAGCGCCCCCACCCCGCCGACCGCCACCGCGCCGCCGGAGAACATCCCGTCGACGACCGTGCGGTCGAAGGTCACCAGCCCGGCGGTGAGCCTCTTGCCCGGCTTGACCACGAGCTCGTCGTTGACCGCGTCGCCGTAGACGTCGGCCCGGGCGGCCCGGGTGACGAAGGAGACGTCGGTCGGTGCGGTGCGCGGCACGTCGCGCTGACCCACGAACACCACCGCGATGGCCACGCCGATGAGCACCACGACCAGCACGATCAGGGAGACCACGATCGGGTCCAGGGGCGGGGACTCGGCCTCCTCGAAGCCGGTGACCGGCGCGAGCCAGTCGTGGATCCAGCCGCCGGCCAGCATGAGGCCGCCGAGCGCCGAGAGCGCGGCGAGGACCATCAGCGGGAAGGTCATCACCGAGGGCGACTCGTGCGGGTGCACGTCCTTCTCCCAGCGCTTCTCGCCGAAGTAGGTCAGCAGCATCAGCCGGGTCATGTAGAAGCCGGTGACGCCCGCACCGAGCAGGGCGCAGACCCCGACGATCCAGTTCTGCTCCAGCGCGACCTCGATGATCTTGTCCTTGGACCAGAAGCCCGCGAAGGGCGGGATGCCGATGATCGCGAGGTAGCCGAGGGCGAAGGTGATGAAGGTGATCGGCATCGCCTTGCGCAGCGCGCCGTAGTGGCGCATGTTCACGTCGTCGTCCATGCCGTGCATGACCGAGCCGGCGCCGAGGAACATGTTGGCCTTGAAGAAGCCGTGGGTCAGCAGGTGGAAGATCGCGAACGCGTAGCCGCCGACACCCAGCCCGGCGCCGAGCATCATGTAGCCGATCTGGCTCATCGTGGACCCGGCCAGCGCCTTCTTGATGTCGTCCTTGGCGCACCCGATGACCGCACCCCACAGCAGCGTGACGGTGGCGACGATGATCACGACCGTCTGCGCGTCAGGGGCCCGCTCGAAGATGAAGTTGGAGCGGACGATCAGGTAGACGCCGGCGGTGACCATGGTGGCCGCGTGGATCAGGGCCGAGACCGGGGTCGGGCCCTCCATCGCGTCGAGGAGCCAGGCCTGCAGCGGCACCTGGGCGGACTTGCCGCAGGCGCCGAGCAGGAGCAGCAGTCCGAGCGCCGTCATGGCCTTCTGGCTGGCGCCCTCGGCGTCCGCGCTGATCACCGTGAAGCTGGTCGAGCCCCAGGTGGCGAAGGACAGCATGATCGCTGCCGAGAGGCCCATGTCGCCGACGCGGTTGATGACGAAGGCCTTCTTGGCCGCGGCGGCCGCGGAGTGCTTGTGCTGCCAGAAGCCGATGAGCAGGTACGACGCCAGGCCGACGCCCTCCCAGCCCAGGAACAGCAGCAGGTAGTTCTCCGCCAGGACCAGGGTGAGCATCGCGGCGACGAACAGGTTGAGGTAGCCGAAGAACCGGACCCGGCGGGGGTCGTGCTCCATGTAGCCGATCGAGTAGACGTGGATCAGCGAGCCGACGCCGGTGATGAGCAGGAGGAACAGCGCGGTCAGCGGGTCGTAGAGCAGGTCCATGCCGGCGTGGAACCCGCCGATGTCGACCCAGTCGTAGAGGTGCTGGGTGACCTGGCGGTCGTCCTCGTCGCGACCGAGGAGCGAGAGGAACATCGCCAGGCTGATCGCGAAGGAGCCGATCGGCAGGATCGTGCCCAGCAGGTGCCCGAACGCCGCGAACCTCCGGGGCGTGATGGCACCCCCGATCAGCAGGATCGCCGCGCCGGCGGCGGGCAGCGCGATGACCAACCAGGCCAGGGAGAGGACGCCGTCGGCGGTCGTCGGGTCGACGACCGGTACGGCTCCCTCGTGCATCGAGAACATCGAAGTGTGGTCCTGTCCGGGTCAGTACTTGAGCAGGCTGGCGTCGTCGACCGAGGCCGAGCGGCGAGTACGGAAGATGCTCATGATGATGGCGAGGCCGACGACGACCTCGGCCGCGGCGACCACCATCACGAAGAACGCGGCGATCTGGCCGTCGAGGTCACCGTGCTGCTTGGCGAAGGCGACCAGGGCCAGGTTGCTGGCGTTGAGCATCAGCTCCACGCACATGAACACCACGATGGCGTTGCGCCGGGTGAGCACCCCGACCGCCCCGATGGTGAACAGGATCGAGGAGAGCACGATGAACGGCGTGACGGAGTCCACGTCAGTTCCCGCCTTCGTCGGAGGTGGGGTCGGCGGTCGAGCCCGAGGTGGGTCCGGCGGGGCCCGGGCTGCTGCCGGGACCGCGGCTGGAGACCGTGGACCGGCCGTCGGGCGAGTTCCGCGCGGTCGGCGCGCCGTCGGGCGCGAAGTCGATCGAGCGCTGCACCGCCTCGACGTCGCGGGGGGCGGAGCGCACCGTGCCGCGGGCCGCGAGCACGCGCGAGACCGAGGCCTCCGACGCGGTGCCGTCGGGCAGGAGCGCCGGGGTGTCGACCGCGTTGTGCCGGGCGAAGACGCCGGGAGGCGGCAGGGGGCCGAGGTGCAGCCCGGACTCGGCGTAGTCCCGCACGCGCTGGGCGGCCAGCGAGGCCTGGGTGGGCCGCGGGGTGAGCCGCTCGCGGTGGGCCAGCACCATCGCGCCCATGGCCGCGGTGATCAGCAGCGCCGAGGTGACCTCGAAGGCGAAGACGTACTTGGAGAAGAGGATGTTGGCCAGCGCCTCGACGTTCCCGGCCTCGTTGGCGTCCTCCAGCCCGGTGACGGTGCCGAGGGTGATCTGGCTGAGGCCGACGACCAGCGTGGCGCCGAGGACCAGTCCGCCGATGACGCCGAAGAGCCGCTGGCCGCGGATCGTCTCCACCACCGAGTCGGAGGCGTCGACGCCGACCAGCATCAGCACGAAGAGGAACAGCATGAGGATCGCGCCGGTGTAGACGATGATCTGCACCGCGAACAGGAACGGCGCCTCGAGGGCCAGGTAGAGCACGGCCAGGCTCAGCATCACCACGGCCAGCAGCAGCGCGGCGTGCACGGCCTTGCGCACGAAGAGCAGCCCCAGGGCGGCGACCACCATGATCGGCGCGAGGACCCAGAAGGCGATCACTTCTCGCGCTCCTGGGCCAGCTCCTGGCCGGCGGCCAGGTCGCGCAGGGCCGACTCGGCCAGGTCGAACTCCGGCGCCGCTCCGGAGGCGTCGTCGCCGTCGCCCCGGCGGGCGTAGGCACCGCGGTAGTAGTCGCCGTCGTCCTGCCCGAGCCGCATCGGGTGCGGGGGCTGCTCCATGCCGGGCAGCAGCGGCGCGAGCAGCTCGTTCTTGGTGTAGATGAGGTCCGCGCGGTTGTCGTCGGCCAGCTCGTACTCGTTGGTCATCGTCAGCGCCCGGGTCGGGCAGGCCTCGATGCACAGGCCGCAGAGGATGCAGCGCAGGTAGTTGATCTGGTAGACCGCGCCGTAGCGCTCCCCCGGGCTGAACCGGTCGTCCTCGGTGTTGGACGCGCCCTCGACGTAGATCGCGTCGGCCGGGCAGGCCCAGGCGCACAGCTCGCAGCCGATGCACTTCTCCAGGCCGTCGGGCCACCGGTTGAGCTGGTGGCGGCCGTGGAAGCGCGGCGCGGTCGGCAGCTTCTCGAAGGGGTACTGCTCGGTGACCACCTTGCGGAACATCGTGCGGAAGGTGACCCCGAACCCGGCGACCGGGTCCCAGAACTGTTCCTTGAGCGTGGGCATGTCACTCCTCCCGGTCGCCGGAGGTGCTGCCGGCGGGCACGGTGGTGGTCGGGGGGTGGAAGGTGAGCGGGGCAGCCGGGCCGCGGACCGCGCCACCGGCGGGCATCGGCGGGGTCGGGAAGCCGCCGGCCACCGGCGCCGTCCGGTCGGCGTCGGCCTCGTCCTCGTCGCTGCTGCCGGGCCAGAACGACACGGCGAGCAGCAGCACCAGGATGATCCCGATGCCGGCCAGGAGGTAGGAGCGGTCGATGCCGCCGTCCAGCGAGATGGCGCGGATGGTGGCCACGGCGACGATCCAGGCCAGCGAGACCGGGATCAGCACCTTCCAGCCGAGCGCCATGAACTGGTCGTAGCGCAGGCGGGGCAGGGAGCCACGCAGCCAGATGAACAGGAAGATGAAGAAGAACACCTTGCCGAAGAACCACAGCACCGGCCAGTAGCCCTCGTTGAAGCCGCCGTAGAGGTGGTCGATCCAGAACGGCGCGTGCCAGCCACCGAGGAACAGCGTGGTCGCGATCGCGCTGACCGTGGCCATGTTGATGTACTCGGCCAGGAAGAACAGCGCGAACTTCAGCGAGCTGTACTCGGTGTGGAAGCCGCCCACCAGCTCGCCCTCGGCCTCGGCCAGGTCGAAGGGGGCGCGGTTGGTCTCACCGACCATCGAGATCACGTAGATGACGAAGGACGGCAGCAGGATCAGGCCGTACCAGAGGTTGTCCTGGGCGTCGACGATCTCGGAGGTCGACAGCGACCCGGAGAAGAGGAAGACCGCGACGAAGGAGAGCCCCATCGCGACCTCGTAGGAGATCATCTGCGCGCTCGAGCGCAGCCCGCCGAGCAGGGCGTACGTCGAGCCGCTGGACCAGCCCGCGAGCACGATGCCGTAGATGCCGACGGACGCGATGGCCAGCATGAACAGCACCGAGACCGGCATGTCGGTGAGCTGCAGCGGGGTGGTGCGGTCGGTGAACGGCACGTCGACCTCTGGGCCGAACGGGATGACCGCCCAGGTCACGAAGGCGGGCACCACCGAGAGCACCGGCGCCACCAGGAAGACCACCTTGTCGGCGGCCGTCGGGATGATGTCCTCCTTGAGCGCCAGCTTCACACCGTCGGCGAGCGACTGGAGCAGCCCGAAGGGGCCGTGCACGTTGGGGCCGATCCGGTGCTGCATGCGGGCCACGACCCGGCGCTCGGCCCAGATGTTGAACAGGGTCAGCAGCACCAGGATCAGGAAGATCAGCAGCGTCTTGATCAGGATCAGCCACCACGGGTCGCGACCGAACTGCTCGAGCACCATCGGTGCGACGACGCCGGGCGAGAGGAGGGCGCTCATGCCGTGGCTCCCTTCAGGCTGACCCGGCTGCCGGGCGAGGCGAGGTCGGCCAGCACGCCGTTGCCGGCGTTGTTGGCGGGGACGAAGACGACGTCGTCGGCCAGGTCGGCGACGGCGGCCGGCAGCGTCCACTCACCGCGGTCACCCGTGATCGTGACGGTGGCGCCGACGGCGGCGTACGTCGCCGGGCTGAGCAGGGCGTACGCGCCGCGGGCGGTGGCCCGCAGGTTGTCGTCGCCGTCCTGCATGGAGCCGTTGTCGATCAGCTGCTTCCAGGTGGCCAGGGCCACGGTGCGGGCGCGGGCCTTGGCCGGCTTGGCCGAGACCACGGGCTCCATCGCGGCGCGGTCGCCGTCCCACGGACCGAGATCCTCCATCTGGGCACGCACCTCGCCGACCGTGCGGAAGCCCAGCGGGCGGCCGTGGCCGATCGAGCTGAGCTCCTCGGCGATGCCGGCCAGCACCCGGCTGTCGGGCAGCGCCTGCGGGTTGGTGAAGACCGCGTCGAACCAGCGGGGACGGCCCTCCCAGGTCACGAAGGTGCCGGCCTTGTCGCTCACCGCGGCGACCGGGAACACCACGTCGGCCACTCGGGTCACGTCGGTCTCGCGCAGCTCGAGGGAGACCACGAACGACGCTGCGTCGAGCGCGACGCGGAAGGCCGCGGGGTCGGCCGTGTCGTCGGGGTCCACACCACCGACCACCAGGCCGCCGAGCTCGCCGGCGACGAGCGCGGCGACGATCGCGTCGGCGTCGCGGCCGGGCGCCTCGGGCAGGTGGTCGAGGCCCCAGGTGGTGGCCACGTCGACCCGCGCCTGGGCGTCGGCGACCGGGCGGCCGCCCGGGAGCAGGTGCGGCAGGCAGCCGGTCTCGAGGGCACCGCGGTCACCGGCGCGGCGCGGGATCCAGGCCAGCCGGGCGCCGGTGCGCGAAGCCAGGCCCGCCACCGACGACAGGGCGCCGGGCGAGGTGGCCAGGCGCTCCCCGACCATGATGATCGAGGTCGAGTCGAGCGGGTGGTCGCCGGACAGGCCGAGGGCGTCCAGCGCCGCGGCCTCAGCGCCGGGCGCCGTGGGCAGCAGCGTGCCGCCCATCTTGCGCAGCCCGCGGGAGGTGAACGGCGCGATGGAGACGACCTGGGTCGCGGAGCCGCGGTGGGCCTTGCGCAGGCGCAGGAAGACCGCGCCCGCCTCGTCCTCGGGCTCGAAGCCGACGAGCAGGACCCGGTTGGCCCGCTCGAGGTCGGCGTACGTCGGAGCACCGCCGCCCGGCCCCGTCAGCACGACGTGGGCCGCGAGGAACGACGCCTCCTCGGCCGAGAGCGGACGGGAGCGGAAGTCGATGTCGTTGGTGCCGAGCGCGGCCCGGGCGAACTTCGCGTAGGCGAAGCCGTCCTCGGCGGTGATCCGCCCGCCGGGCAGCACGCCCACGCCGCGGCCACCGGCGGCGGCCGCAGCGAGCCCACGGGCCGCGACGGCGAACGCCTCGGTCCAGGACGCCGGGCGCAGCTCGCCGTCGCCGCCGTCCTCGACGCGGTCACGCACCTGGGGGTAGGTGAGCCGGTCACCCGCGGTGGCGTAGTGGAAGGCGAAGCGGTCCTTGTCGGTGATCCACTCCTCGTTGACCTCGGGGTCGACCCCGGAGAGCCGGCGCATGACCTTGCCGCGCCGGTGGTCGACGCGGATCGCGGAGCCGCAGGCGTCGTGCTCGGCGATCGCGGGCGTCGAGACGAGGTCGAAGGGCCGCGAGCGGAAGCGGTACTCGGCCGAGGTCAGCGCACCGACCGGGCAGATCTGGATGGTGTTGCCGGAGAAGTAGGAGTCGTAGGGCTCCTTCTCGTAGATCCCGACCTGCTGGAGGGCGCCACGCTCGACCAGCTCGATGAACGGGTCGCCGGAGATCTGGGACGAGAAGCGGGTGCAGCGCGCGCACAGCACGCAGCGCTCGCGGTCCAGCAGCACCTGGGCGGAGATGGCGATCGGCTTGGGGAAGGTGCGCTTGAGCCCGCCGGACTCGAAGAAGCGGGACTCCCCGCGGCCGTTGGACATGGCCTGGTTCTGCAGCGGGCACTCGCCGCCCTTGTCGCAGACCGGGCAGTCGAGCGGGTGGTTGATCAGCAGGAACTCCATGATCCCCTGCTGCGCCTTGTCGGCGGACTCGCTGGTGACCTGGGTGCTGAC
>CAZEPK010000215.1:0-8840 GCA_964514085.1 uncultured Nocardioides sp. | reverse complement strand
GGCGCCGTACGCCGCCACGCCGGCGACCACGTGCCCGAGCCGGCCGGTCCGGCGCAGCCCGGCGCCTTCTCGGTCGCGTGGTTCTCGGTCGCGGTCGCGGTGGCGGTGCTGGCCGGGTGGTTCGCCTCCCGGGTCGGTGGTCTGGACACGCTGGAGGGCGAGGTGACGGTGGCGCTGCTCGGCTTCTCCGCCTTCCTCGGCGTGCTGCCCGTCGGCCGGCTGAGCGCGCACCGGATGGTGGCCGCGCCGGCGTTCGCCGCGGCCGCCGCCTTCGCCGTCCTCTGGGCACCGGGAGCCGAGCGGCTGCCCACCATCGTGGGGGTCACCGCCCTCGTCGCCGCCGTGGCCGCCGGCGTGGCCCGGGCCCTCGACGTCCAGGGCGACGAGGCGCTGCGGGTGTGGATCGTGGTCGGGGTCGGCCTGTTCCTGGTCACCGCGGCCGGCGCGCTCCTGCACGCCGACCCGCGGGTGGTCTGGAGCGTCCTGCTGCTCCTCGCCACGCTGTCGGCGCGCTTCGTGCCGGCGGTCGCCGTCGACGTCCCCGACCAGTTCCTCATCGACCTCGAGCGGCTGGCGGTGACCGCCTGGTCGGCCCGCGACCGCCCGCCCGGGCGTCGGGGCCGGACCATGGTGCCGCCGGCGGCGGTGGCCCAGGTGGCCGCCCGGGGCGCCCGGATCGTCACGGCCGCCGCGGCCGGGATCTGGGTGGTGGTCGCGGTGGCGGCGCCGATGCTGCTCGACACGGCGTCCCTGCCCGTGGACCGCATCGGCGCCCGGGTCATGGTCGGGCTGTCGGGTGCGGCGCTGCTGCTGGCGGCCCGCAGCTACCGGCACACCGCGGCCCGCGCCCTCCTGCGCGGAGCCGGCCTCACGTGCTGGGCCGCCCTGGCCGTCGTGCTGCTGGACCTGCTGGACCCGGCCCAGGCGGTGGCCGTCGGGGTCGCCGGGGTGCTGCTCGCGGTGCTCCTCGTCGTGGTCGCGGTCGCGACCGGTCGGGGCTGGCGCTCGGCCTGGTGGTCGCGTCGGGCCGAGGTCGCCGAGGGGCTGGCAGGTGCCGGAGCGATCGCCGCGCTCGTCGTCGCGTCGGGCTTCTTCCGCGCCCTGTGGGAAATCAAGTTCCGGGTTTAGCCCCAGGGGCCACGGGTAGACCGCTGGTTGTCCGGATCACCTCCACGATCCGAGCTCCAGCAGGACCCCATCGATCACACACACTCGGGTGGCTCGACATGCCTCTCACGGAAAGGGATGAGGCGACATGGCGACGCCAGAGATGAAGGCAGGCGACCGGACTCTTTCGCGAGCGGCGGGCTTGGTGGCCACCGCCAAGAGCGACTTCGACCGGCTCTCCGCGACGCTCTCCGACAACATCATCGCGCAGCAGTCGAAGTGGCAGGGCCAGGGCGGCCGGGCCTTCTTCAACCTGCACCAGGCGTGGACCGAGAAGCAGAACCGCATCGTCCAGGCGCTCAACGAGTTCGAGTCCGCGCTGACCAGCACCGAGCGCGACAACGTCAACACCGACCAGACCCAGTCGGACTACATGAACAAGAACCACAGCCGCCTCGACGGCGTGAAGCAGTACTGACCCGGACGACGAAGCAGAGAAGGAGACAGACACATGACCGGCATGGGCTTCGACGGACTCGTCGTCAACCACGGTGGACTCAACGAGGTCACCGACCAGCTGTACAAGGCCGTCAAGGACATCGACGACCGCATGAACAACCTCGAGCGCGACCTCACCCCGCTGCAGGGCGAGTGGTCCGGTAACGCGCAGGCGGCCTACACCCAGGCCAAGTCCAAGTGGGACACCGCGATCGCCGAGATGATGCAGCTGCTCAACGACACCGGCACCACGGTCGGCCAGTCGAACGTGGACTACCACGCGGCCGACATGCGCGGCGCGAACTCGTTCCAGATCGGCTGAGGCACCACACCCGCACCTCGACGGGTCAGGAGGACCGGCGCACCGCGCCGGTCCTCCTGCCGCGTCCCGGGGTGTTTCCGTAGAGTCCCGTCCGTCAGCCACTCGGGAGGTGAACTGTGAGCCAGGCACCCGTCAGCACGTCCGGCCTCGTGCGCGTCACCGTCGCCTCCGGCACCCGCCGGGTCGACCTGGTGCTGCCCGGCTCGGTGCCGGTCGCCGAGCTGGTGCCCGAGCTGGCCCGCAGCGTCGGGCTGCTCGACGCCGCGACGGTCTACGGCGGCTACCGCGTGGTCACCGCCGACGGTCGCGAGCTCGGTCCCGAGACCGGGCTCATCACCCAGGGCATCGAGGACGGCGGCCTGCTCACCGTGACCGCCGGCGTCGACGAGGCGGCGCCGCGGATCTACGACGACGTGGTCGAGGCGATGACCGACGTGGTCGAGCGCGACCTGCAGCCGTGGGCGCCGGCATCCGGGCGGCGTACCGCCCTGGTGGCGGCCGGGCTGCTCATGGTCCTCGGCGCGGTGGCGCTCCTGATCCAGTACTCCTCCCTCCTGGCCGGGGTGGCCGCAGCGGTGGTCGCGGTCGGCCTGGTGGCGGGCGCGATCGTGCTCTCGCGGGCCCAGCACGAGCCGGAGGCCGCGGTCGCCGTGACCTGGATGGGCTGCGTCTACGCCGCCCTGGCCGGCCTGATGCTCGTGCTGCGTCAGGACGGCGACCTGTTCGGCTACCCGCTCGCGTGCGCGGGTGGGGCCGCGCTGCTGGCCGGCCTGGTCTGCGTGGTGGGGCTGGGGGAGGGCCGCACCCTGGCGCTGCCGCCGGTGGTGGTCGGCGCCGTCTTCCTGGCCACCGGCCTGCTCACCCGGGCCGGCTCCTTCGACCCGGCGGTGGTCCTGACCACCGCGCTGGCCGTGGTGGTGCTCGCCGGGTCGGTCTTCCCGTGGCTGGCCCTCGGCGTCACCGGCACCAGCGTGGACCAGCTCTTCGCGCCCGCCGACATCACCGCCGACCCCGACGAGATCGACCCCGTGCGAGTGGGGTCCGACGCCCGGGTGGCCCACCAGATCCTGGTGGCCACCTCCGCCACGGTGGGCCTGTTGCTGGTCCTGGTGGCGCCGCTGGCGGTCAGCCTGGGCCTGTCCGGCACGCTGCTCGCCGTCGTCTCCTGCCTGGTCGTGATGCTGCGGACCCGTCAGTACCGCACCGGCCACGAGGTCCTGGTGGGCCTGGGCTCCGGCATCCTCGGGCTGGTCTCCGTGGCCGTCTCCCTGCTGTGGATGCACCCGGAGTGGCGCCCGACCGTGGCGGTGACCCTGGCCGCCACCGGTGCGGTGCTGCTGGCCGTGACGCTGGTCCCCGGCACGCCGTCGCTGCGCCGCGGCCGCCTCGGTGACCTGGCCGAGACCGTGTGCCTGCTCTCGCTGCTGCCGCTGGTGGTGCTGGCCACCGGCATCTTCGAGGCCGTCCGCAGCTGATGGCCACCAAGAAGGACCTCGTCGAGGCCTACTCGTTCTCGCGACGCCGGCTGGTCACGGCGTTCCTCTCCGGAGCACCCGGGGGGCGCGAGGTCGAGCCGTCGCGCCCGGGTCGCACGGTCGTCGGCGGGCTCGCGCTGGCCGTGCTGCTCGTCGCCGGGGCCGCGATCGCCTCGGTGCTCGCCTCGCGCACCCCCGAGGACTGGAACCAGGTCGGGCTGGTGGAGACGCGTGGCGACCAGCCGGCGGCGTACGTCATCCTCGAGGTGAGCGACCCGCCCCAGCTGATCCCGGTCATCAACATCACCTCGGCCCAGCTGATCCTCGGCGCCGACGTGAAGGCCACCACCGTCGACCAGGAGGTCGTCGACGAGCAGACCCCGGGCATCCCGATCGGGATCCTGGGAGCGCCGCAGACCCTGCCCAAGCCCGACCGGTTCATCCAGACCGGCTGGACGGCGTGCACCGACGAGGGCGTCGGGATCGCGGTCGACGTGTCGGAGGACCCGCAGGTCACCCGCACCACGAGTGCGGCGATCGTGGTGCAGAGCGCCGGCCGGCCGTGGCTCATCGCGACCTCCAGCGACCGTGAGGGCGAGGACCGACGGGCCTACCGCTACCCGCTCTCGGATGCGGTCAGCGACCAGTTCCTCGTCGACTACGGGCTGCCGCAGCGGCTCTCCGCGATCTCGGTGCCGCCGGAGTGGCTGGCGCTCTTCCCCGAGGGCGGCGAGATCGGGGCGGGCGGGTTCCACCTGTCGCGCTTCGGCAAGCCGGCCCAGGACTCCCCGGTGCCCGGCGCCAGGGTCGGCGACTACCTCGAGCTCGGCGACGGTCGCGGCGCCCTGGTCGTCGACGGTGGCTACCAGCCGCTGGACCCCTTCGCGCTGGCGGTGCTGCAGCAGCTCGAGGGACCCACCCGGGTCGAGGGGGCCGCACCCACGGCGTACGAGGAGTCCACCTTCCCCAGCTCGCACTGGCCCGAGACGGCGCTGGAGCCCCTCAACTCCCAGCCCTGCGCCGAGCTCGACGTCGCACCCGGTCAGGTGCCGAGGGTGTGGCTGGCGGGCGACCCCGAGGGGGACGCCGAGTCGCCGGAAGCCGGGGGCACCGACCCCATCGAGGCCGACGAGCGCCGGATCGTCTTCGACCGCGGCCACGGCGCCTTCGCGCAGGACGCCACGTGGGACACCACCACCAGCAGCTCGCGGATGGTGATCGACGCCCTGGGCAAGGCCTACCCGCTCAGCGGCGGGCCGATCACCCTCGACAACCTCGGCTACGACCCCCACACCGCCCCGCCGGTGCCCGACGAGTGGCTGAGCCTGTTCGACGAGGGCGTCCCCCTCTCGACGTACGCCGCGTTGTGCCCGCCCGCGGACCTGCCCGGCGAGGAGCAGCCCACCGACGACTGCGCGGCCCTCCCGCAATGAGGACCCCGCTCGCCCTGCTCGTGGCCGCCTCGGTGCTCGTGGTCGCGCCACCGGCCACACCCGCCTCCGCGCGGACCCCGGTGGTCCAGGACTGCGCGAACATCCCGGCCCAACCGGACGGGACCGACTACGGCACCGACCAGCCCAGTGCGCCGCTGGCCGCCATGGGGGTCGACGCCGCGCTGGCCCGGTTGCGGGACCAGGGGATCAAGCCCGGCGCCGGGGTCACCGTCGCGGTGATCGACTCCGGCGTCTCCGCCCGCGCCCCGATCGAGGTCGTGGACCGGATCGACGCCGGCAACAAGGTCCCCGAGCCGAGCGACTACCACGGCACCGCCGTCGCGGGGCTGATCGCCGGCGCCGCCCGCAGCCCCAAGGGCGGTGGGACGGTGGGGATCGCGCCGGCGGCCAAGGTGCTCGACGTCCAGGTCTACGACGAGGCCGGCGCGTCGACCGACCCCGAGAGCCCGCAGTCGCCGATGACCCCGGAGAACCTGCGCCGCGGGTTGCAGGCGGTGATCGATGCCGCGCCCGGCCTGGGCATCCGGATCGTCAACATGTCGCTGGCCATCCCCGAGGACGCCCAGGTGGAGGCGCAGATCGCCCAGCTGTGGTCGATGGGGGTCGTCGTGGTGGCACCGACCGGCAACCGCTCCGAGCTGCCACCGGGCCTGACCCCGGAGCAGCAGGAGCAGCTCGGCACCCACCGCCCCGGCGAGGACGCGGCGCCGTTCGTCCACCCCGCCGACTATCCCCACGTGCTCGGGGTCAGCGCCACGCCGGACGGCTCCAGCAACCCCGACCCGACCAGCTGGGTCCTCGAGAACTCGCAGACCGACGTGGCCGCGCCGACCGCGGGCGCGGTCTCCTACTCGCTGCAGGGCGGGTCGTGCGTGCTCAGCGAGCCGGCCACCTCCTACGCCGTGGCCGAGGTGTCGGGGGTCCTGGCCCTGCTCCAGTCGGCCTACGACGAGCCGGTGGCGGCCTCGGTCCGGCGGCTGCTGACCACTGCCGACGGGCGGCCCGACATCCCCGACACGCTGGTCGGGGCCGGCCAGGTCCAGGCCATGTCCGCGCTGACCCGGCCGATGGAGGTCGACCAGGACGGCACCGACCTCAGCGCCGGCACGGTGGAGCACCAGCCGCAGGTGCTCACCCTCCCGGAGAAGCCCGACGACGTGCTGGCCTCCACGCGCAAGGACGCCGTGTGGTGGGGGCTGGTCGGAGGCGGCGCGCTGCTGCTCGCGCTGCTCCTGCGCCCGGTCCTGGCCCGGCGGCGTCGTACCGTGCACCGGTGAGCCGCACCCGCGCCCGACGTCCGCGCCCCGCCGACATGGTGGTCCCGCCGGGAGCCCGCTCGGTCTTCACCGACGGCGCCTGCTCCGGCAACCCCGGCCCCGGCGGCTGGGCGTGGGCCCTGTCGAAGACCGAGTTCGCCTCCGGTGGCGAGTCGCCCTCGACCAACCAGCGGATGGAGATCATGGCGGCCTTCGAGGCGGTGCGGTCCCTCTCCGGCCCGCTGCTGGTCGTCTCCGACTCGACCTACGTCGTGAACTGCTTCCGCGACCGCTGGCACGCCGGCTGGACGGCCCGCGGCTGGACGACGTCGTCGCGCACGCCGGTGGCGAACCGCGACCTGTGGGAGCCGTTCGTCGCCCTGGTGCTGGAGCGCCGCGACGTGGCCTTCCAGTGGGTCAAGGGCCACTCAGGCCACGAGATGAACGACTTCGTGGACCAGCTGGCCGTGGAGGCCAGCCGGGACATCCGCACCCGGCCGGCGGTCCCGGTGGCCGACGTGCCGCAGCCCGAGGTCGAGCCCGACACGCTCTGGTAGCCCCTCAGCCGCGGGCGGCCACCGGCGGCTGCCAGAGCAGGCTGGCGAAGCCGAGCACCAAGGCGACGTGGCCCGCGACCGCCAGCGCGGGCAGGTTCCCGATGTGCGCGATGGGGAAGACCACCGCGCCGAGCAGGACCAGCGCGGCCTGCCAGCGCGAGCCGAGGCGGAGCAGTGCGGCCGCCAGCAGGACGAGCACCAGCGGGAAGCACAGCCCGAGCGGCTTGATCAGGGTCGCCGCGCCGGACCGGTCGACCAGCGAGGCGTCGCCCAGCGAGACGTGGATGCTATCGAAGCCGTAGGCCACGTTGCCGGCCACGGCGACGAGGCCCACCACCACGATCGCCGCGCGGAGCACGGAGGTGCGCGGGAGCCAGCCGGCGACCTCGAGCGCGAGCAGCCCGTAGGCGATGGCGGCCAGGACGCTGACGACCCCCCCGGTGCCGTCAGCCTCCCAGTCCCGGGCGGCGTTGATGGTGTCGGCGGCGAGGTAGGCGACCGGGGCCAGGATGAGCGAGGCGGTCCGCACCCGCTGCTCGATCGTCGCCGGTGCGGTGGGTGGTCGAACTGCGGTGTGGGTGGTCATGTCCTGGAGCCTGGGCGTCCCCGCCGCGGCGCACCACGGGGCTGGCCCTGCGGTCGCGGAGCAGGGTTATCCCTGCTGCCCTCGGGCCGCCTCGGTGCCACGATGCCTCCGTGACCCCGACGCCGCGCCCCAGCGGCCTGGCGCCCCTCCTGGCGCTGAGCGCCGTGCTGGTGGTGGTCACCGCGGGACTGGCCCAGGGGTGGTGGCTGCCGAACCTCCACAACGGACTGCTGGCCCTGGCCTTCACCGCGGTCGGGGTCTACGTCCTCCACCAGCGCCCGGGACACCTCGAGGGGCGGCTGATGATGGTCGTCGGCGGTGTCGAGGCGGTGATGTTCCTCGGGCGGCAGGTGGCGCACGCGGACGACGCGTCGTACGTCGAGTGGTGGGGGTGGGTCGGCACCTGGCTGGTGCCGGTGGTGATCGGTCTGGTGACGGTCTGGGTGGTCTGCTTCCCGGACGGCCGGCTGCCTTCGTCGCGCTGGCGTCCGGTGGTGGTGGCCGTGGCCCTGGTGTCGGTGTGCTCCGCCGTCGTGTCCGCCGGGTGGCCGGTGGGCTACGCGGCGTCGGGCGTCGACTCGCCGCACCCGCTCCACGACCGGTCGCCCGCCGCGGTGACGACGCTGTGGGACGTGGTCACCTACCCGTCGTTCGTGCTGATGCAGCTGCTCTGGGTCGGCGTGCTCGTGGTGCGCTGGCGCGGCGGCGCCTCGGGCCGCCAGCTGGCCTGGCTGCTGGCCGGGGCCTCGGTCTCTGCGGTGGCCCTGGTGGTGGGGCTGGTCGCCACGGGCTCGCCGCGGGCTGGGCTGCTGACCACGCCGCTGATCCCGGTCGCGGCCGGGCTGGCGATCGTGCACGGCCAGCACGCCGCGGCGTACTCCGCCCTGAGCTGGCTCTCGCGCAGCGGCGGCGACGCGCGCCAGCTCCCCAGCGCCCTGGCCCGCGCCACCGCCGAGGCGCTGCAGGCGAGCCGGGCGTTCGTCTGGCTGGGCGGCGAGGAGGGGATGCACGCCGTCGGGGTCTGGCCCGAGACCGGTCCGGAGACCGGCCCCGAGCCGCCGCCGGGCTCGCTGGTGGTCCTTCGCTCGGGTCCGTGGGCCGCGCTCCGCGTCGTCCGGCGCGGCGAGGAGGTGGTCGGCGCGCTGTCGGTCCTGCGGGCCGCCCCGCCCTCGCGCGCCGAGGACCGGCTCCTCGACGACCTGGCCCGCCAGGCCGCGCTGGTGCTCGACCACCTCACGCTCACCGAGACCATCGCCGCCGAGCGCCGGGCCGGCCACCTCGACGGCCTGACCGGCCGGGAGCACGAGGTCCTCGAGCTGATCTCCCGCGGGCTCTCGAACGCCGCCATCTGCGAGGAGCTGCACCTGAGCATCAAGACCGTGGAACCGGTCGTGGGCAGCATCTTCGCCAAGCTGGGGCTGCACGCCGACTCGGCCAGCAACCGGCGGGTGCTGGCGGCGCTGGAGTACGTCCGCGCAGGCACCTGACCTCGCCCCACACGATTCGTCTGCGTCGCCCAGCGGGCGACGCCACGTGTGAAGTGACATCTGTTCTTGAACACAGATGTGTCACTGGATCGTGAACA
>CAZEPK010000214.1:0-8884 GCA_964514085.1 uncultured Nocardioides sp. | reverse complement strand
CAACAAGTTCGAGCGGCGCGGGGCCGCCGACGCGATGCGCGACGTAGGCCGCCAGCTGGTCCGCAACCGCGAGGCCTTCGGGCAGCGGCCCGAGGACATGCCGGTCTTCGGCACCAGCGCCGCGACGTTCAACGACGACGGCGTGACCGCCCTCTACCAGCACCTCCGAGGTGTGCTGGCCGACCGCGGCCTGCACCTCGAGGAGGGCACGCTGCCCCTCGTCGACGTGCGGCACTCATCGCGCCTGCGGCAGGTGGTCCCCTCCGACCGCGTGCGCTACCTCTCCGAGATCGCCGACACGGTCCGCGCCTACCACGCTCGCACCGACGAGCTGGTCGAGCAGGCCCGCGCCGTCCAGCGGCTGCAGTGGGTGGCCGACACGGTGGCTGAGGTGCGTGGCGCCCTCGCGCCGAGCCTCGAAGCCGCCCAGGCCGGGCTCGACCCGGAGGTCCGCACGGAGCTCGAGGCCTGGCCCTCGGTGGTCCAGGAGTACGCCGAGCACCCCGGCCGCGAGTCGCTGTCCGGCAACCGCATCCCGCGCGTCGCGCTGCCGGCGCACGTCGACCACGGCGAGCTCGTGAAGTACTTCCGCCGCGAGAACCTCCCCGGCCGCTTCCCCTTCACCGCGGGGGTCTTCCCGTTCAAGCGGGAGAACGAGGACCCGGCGCGCATGTTCGCCGGTGAGGGCGACCCGGCGCGGACCAACCGCCGGTTCAAGGTGCTCTCGCAGGGCCAGCCCGCGACCCGCCTGTCCACGGCGTTCGACTCGGTCACGCTCTACGGCCGCGACCCCGACGAGCGCCCCGACATCTACGGCAAGGTCGGCACCTCGGGCGTCAGCGTGGCCACGCTGGAGGACATGAAGGAGCTCTACGACGGCTTCGACCTGCTCGACCCGACCACCTCGGTGAGCATGACGATCAACGGGCCCGCGCCCACGGTGCTCGCCTTCTTCCTCAACACCGCGATGGACCAGGCCCGCGAGAAGGGCGTCGACCCCGAGGAGGCGCTGCGCACGGTCCGCGGCACCGTCCAGGCCGACATCCTCAAGGAGGACCAGGGCCAGAACACCTGCCTGTTCTCCACCGAGTTCTCGCTGCGCTGCATGGCCGACATCCAGGAGTGGTTCATCGAGAAGGGGGTCCGCAACTTCTACTCCGTCTCCATCTCCGGCTACCACATCGCCGAGGCGGGGGCGAACCCCCTCAGCCAGCTCGCGTTCACCCTGGCCAACGGCTTCACCTACGTCGAGGCCTACCTCGCGCGCGGCATGGACATCGACGACTTCGCGCCGAACCTGTCCTTCTTCTTCAGCAACGGCATGGACCCGGAGTACTCCGTCATCGGCCGCGTGGCCCGCCGGATCTGGGCGGTGGCGATGAAGGAGAAGTACGGCGCCGGCGAGCGCTCCCAGAAGCTGAAGTACCACGTGCAGACCTCCGGCCGGTCGCTGCACGCGCAGGAGATGGACTTCAACGACATCCGCACCACCCTGCAGGCGCTGATCGCGATCTACGACAACGCCAACTCGCTGCACACCAACGCCTACGACGAGGCGGTGACCACGCCGTCGACCGAGTCCGTGCGCCGGGCGCTGGCCATCCAGCTCATCATCAGCCGCGAGTGGGGCCTGGCGATGAACGAGAACCCGCTCCAGGGCTCCTACATCATCGACGAGCTCACCGACCTGGTGGAGGAGGCGGTGCTCAAGGAGTTCGACGCGATCAACGAGCGCGGCGGCGTCCTCGGCGCGATGGAGACCGGCTACCAGCGCGGCCGGATCCAGGACGAGTCGATGCTCTACGAGCACCGCAAGCACGACGGCTCGCTGCCGATCATCGGCGTCAACACCTTCCGCCGCGAGGGCGGCGACGACGGCACGCCCGACCACGTCGAGCTGGCCCGCGCGACCTCGGAGGAGAAGGAGTCGCAGCTGCACCGCGTGCACGCCTTCCAGCAGGAGCACGAGCAGGAGGCGACCGCCGCCCTGGCCAGGCTCAAGGAGGTGGCCACCACCGACGGCAACGTCTTCGCGGCCCTCATGGACGCCGCGCGGGTCTGCTCCCTGGGCCAGGTGACCGAGGCGTTCTTCGAGGTGGGCGGGGCCTACCGGCGCAACGTCTGAGGCCGGCCGGAGAGCAGTAACCGGAGAGCAGTAACTCAGTGTCCAGCCCACTACCCCGGGGTTACAGCACCCAGGTAGTGGGCTGGACACTGAGTTACATGTCCCCGGCGGCGCGCGTGGTGAGCCTGGTGCCGAGCATCACCGAGGCGCTCGTGTCCATACGCCGGGAGGCGGTCGTAGGGGCCACGGACTGGTGCACCCACCCCGCCGACCTCGACCAGACCCTGGAGGCCCGGGTCCGCGGCACCAAGAACCCGAACCTCGAGACCATCCGGCGGCTGCGGCCCGACGTGGTGATCGCCAACCACGAGGAGAACCGCGAGCTCGACGTACGGCGCCTGCGCGAGTCGGGCGTCGAGGTGCACGTCACGCGGATCGAGTCCGTGCCGGAGGCGGTGGCCACCTTCGAGCACCTCTTCGACGAGGTGCTCGGGTGGGAGCGGCCGGACTGGCTGGCGGAGGCCGAGCGGCTGTGGTGCGGGCCGCTGCCCGAGGTCACGGCCACCGTGGCCATCCCGATCTGGCGGGACCCGTGGATGGTGGTGGGCGGCTCGACGTTCACCGGCGACCTGGTCCGCCGGCTGGGCCGGGCCAACGCCTACGCCGACAGCGCGGACCGCTACCCCACCGTCGAGACCGCGGCGATCGAGGCGGCCGGCGTGGACGAGGTGCTGCTGCCCGACGAGCCCTACGTGTTCACCGCGGACGACGGCCCCGAGGCGTTCACCAGCACCCCCACCAGGCTCGTCAGCGGTCGACTGCTGACCTGGTACGGCCCCTCGCTGCTCGAGGCCAGGGCCCTGCTCGACTAGCGGGCGCGGACCACGACGTCGACCGCGGCCGTGCGCGCCGGGTCGGCGACCGAGCGGGCCTCGACAGTGAACGTGCGGCGGTCGCCGGCGCCGGTGCGGGCGGTCCGCTCGACCACCACGCGCAGGACCAGCCGCTGGCCGGGACGCAGCGCGTCCGTCCGCAGGGTGCCGCGGCGGACCTGCCGGGTCACGTCGCGCTGACCGAGCTTGTAGCGCACGCCGAGCCGGGCCGACCCCCGCGTGCCACGCAGGACGAACGCGTCGGCGTAGGTCCCCTCGTTGACCAGCGTGACCTTGCGGGCGACCCGCGTGCCGCGCAGCGCGGTCTTCAGACGCTCCTCGGTCCAGCGTGGCTGGTACGTCGCGGTCACGGTGTAGCTCCGGGTGACCGTCGTGGAGTGCCCCGCGCCGTCCGTGGCGCTGAGGCGCAGCGAGTGCCGGCCGGGCGTCGCGGTGTCGAGGGCACCACCGGGGCGCAGGTCGCCGCCGCAGGCGCGGAGCGAGGAGCCCCCGCGGTCGGTGCAGCGGAAGTCCACGGTGACCGCCTGCCCCAGGGCGTAGGTCGACCCCTCGGGCACCGAGACCCCCGAGACGACCGGCGCCTCGGCGTCCCGCTCGGCCATCAGGCTGGCGCGGTAGGAGATGGGCGGCGGGACCGGCTTCGGGTCCGCGAGGCGCAGCTGCCACAGCACGTCGCCGGCCGGCGAGACCTCGGTGGCCAGGGCACGGGTGTCGGCGGCCCAGCCGACCAGGGTGTCGCCGTTGCCCAGCCGGGCGGCCGAGCCCATGAACCACGAGTACCAGCCCGGCGGTGCGTGCGACCAGACCAGCGTGGCGGTGCCGGCCACCGGGTCGAGCGCGTACTCCGCGACCCGGCTCTGCTGACGCGTGGTAGGCGCCGCGTCGGGGTGGGCCTGGTCGAGGCACAGGGCACCCGCCAGGAACGGGTCCGAGCCGTCGTCGAAGACGAGCACGTGCCCGTTGGGCAGCACCGAGGCGGTGTGCTGGGCGCACGGTCCGCCGTACGGGTCGCCGATGAAGGAGAAGTCGCTGTCGCGGCCGCCCAGCTTCCACACCACCTGCCCGGGGGTGTAGCCGTCGTGGGCCCGGGTGGCGATCCGCAGGACCGCGCTCAGGTGGCGGAAGGAGGCCACGACGTCGCCGTCCGGCAGCAGCTGCATGGAGTTCATGTGCGCGTAGTCCCAGACGCTGCCGTCGGTCGGGTCCGGACGCGCGCTGTCGCCCTGCAGCCCGTCGCTCGACCACCGGAACACCTCGTGGCCCGACTGGTCGAGCTCCTGGAAGACCGAGTCGAGCTCGCCGGCTCCGTCGAGCTCGTAGGCCATCAGCCAGGTCCGGCCGTCGGCGGTGAGGATCGAGTCGTGCAGGTCGGTGTTGACCAGCCCGACGCTCTCGCGGTGGCCGACCTCGCGCCAGCTCGGGTCGAGGACCACCACGTCCTCGCCGGTCCGGCCCGGGGTGGTGGTCGGGGCCTGGTAGGTGATGCTGCCGTCGGGCTGGTCCTTGAGGTCGAAGGCGTCGTCCGCCTCGAGGACGTGGGTGGGGACGCCGTGGCGGTCGACGGTCGTCACGAAGCGGGGCCCGGGAGCGATGATCGGGTTCAGCGTCAGGCCGACCACCCCGGGCGCCACCTGGGCCGACGTCTGCGGGACCTCCAGCGCCGGGAAGCCGGCCGGCAGGTAGACCAGCGAGTGGACCGCGCTGCCCGCGGCGTCCTCGATGAACACCGAGACCTCGTCGCCGGTGCCGAGCCCGCTCACCGTGGCCGTCCCGCCGGGCGCCACCCGGCCGTCGACCCGCACCACCGCCGCCGGGTCGCTCGAGGAGGCGTGCACGGTGAGGGTCCCGGCCGTGGCGGCCGTCGTGGTCACGGCGTACCGCTGCACCGCCGGGTCGTACGCCGGGTACGTCGCCACCCCCGCTCCGGTCACCACCAGGTCGTGGCTGACCGGGGGCAGCGCGGCCGTCGGCGCACCGGGTGCCGCGGGCGCCGAAGGCGCGGCCACCAGCACCCCCGTGACCGAGGCGGCGGCCAGGAGCAACACGATCGGTCGGCGCACGCGGTGATTCCACCACGGACGGCGGCCCCGCGAGGGCAGGACGTCAGACGAGCCAGCGACCGAGCAGCGTCCCGGCGTCCTCGAGCAGCAGCGTCAGCCGGAGCGGCACGTCGACCGCCGGGCCGCTGGTCATGCGTGGGTGCTCGTCGGCCAGCAGCCTCGGGACGACCGTCCAGTCGAGCTCGTCGACCACGCCCTCGGCCAGCAGGTCGCGCAGCAGGTGCGGGCCGCCCTCGCCCAGCAGGCTGGTCAGCCCGCGCTCGGCCAGCGTGCGCTTCATCGCGGCCAGGTCCACCCGGTCCTCGCCCAGCACCAGCACCTGCTCGGCCCCCAGCAGCGCGCGGGCCTCGTCCAGGTGCTCCGCGGTCCCGCACGTCGCCATGAGCACCGAGCCCGGCTCGGCTTCGCGCAGCCGCGGCGGCACCCCAGCGCTCCGGCTGACCAGCACCAAGGGCCGGGACAGGTCCTGGTAGCCCTCGTCCCGCGCGGTGCCGGCACCGACGACCACGGCGTCGCAGAGCCGGCGCAGGGTGTCGAAGACCCGCTTGTCGGCGTCGTTGTTGATGCCACCGCTGCGGCCGTCGGGTCCGGTCGCGGCACCGTCGACGGTGCTGATCATGTTCACCCGCAGCCACGGCGTGGACGGGACGGCGTAGAGACCGTCCAGGTCGGCGTCGCTCTGCTCGCTCAGTCGGCCGAAGTCCATCTCATCACCCAGTACTGCACGCCGTACGGCGCGTCGTCGTGGTCCACCTGCGCGGGTCCGAGCGGACCCAGCTCGGCCAGCCTGCCCAGCGCCTCCACGTCGGCCCAGAGCTCGGCCGCGAGCGCGGTGTCGACCACGGGTGCGCCGGCCCGCAGCGACTCCCCGAGCGCGGCGTCGAAGCCCTCGGCCCGCTCGTCGAGGTGCCCGGGCGCCTTCTCGGTGCGCGTGGCCGACCCGTTGGCCACCACGAGGTAGGACGGCTCGTCGAGGTCGCGGTCGGTCGACTCGAGCAGGTGCGAGGCCACCCGGGCGCCCTGCTCGCCGGCCAGCACCGTGACGTCGCGGCCCAGCCACCCGACGGCGGCCAGCGCGGCCGCGCGCAGGTCGGCGACCGGGTCCTCGATCCCGGCGTACTCCGGCAGCAGCGCCAGCACGCCCGGCACCAGCACCACGCGGGTCACCGGACCGCCTCACTTCGGGGGCAGTCCCTGATGTTCTCGGCCGTTGCACCGGCCCAGAAGCGCAGCGATCCCAGGTCCACCTGGGATCCCTCCACCCGGTGGCGCCTCACTGCAGGGCCCGGATCGCGCGCTGCGGGGGACGCCGGCCGGCGATGGTGCTCACCATGTCGACGGTCTGGCGGGTCTCGACCACCTGGTGCACGCGGTAGATCCGCGCGCCGGCCAGGGCGCAGACCGCGGTGGCGGCCAGCGTGCCGGTCAGCCGCTCCCCCACCGGGACGTCGAGGGTCTCGCCGACGAAGTCCTTGTTGGACAGCGAGACCAGGACCGGCCACCCCGTCGCGACCATCTCGCCGAGGCGGCGGGTGATCTCGAGGGAGTGGAAGGTGTTCTTGCCGAAGTCGTGGGCCGGGTCGATCACGATCGCCTCGCGGGCCACGCCGGCCGCCAGCGCACGCTCGGCGTAGGCGACGGTGTCCTCGATCGCGGAGCGGACCACGTCGTCGTACTCGATCCGGTACGGCCGGGTGCGCGGCGTGACCCCGCCGGTGTGGGTGCAGATGAGGGCGGCGCCGTGGGCCGCGGCCACGTCGACCAGCTCGGGGTCCGCACCGCCCCACGCGTCGTTGAGCACGTCGGCGCCGACCTCGCAGACGGCCTGGCCGACCGAGGCGCGCCAGGTGTCGACGGAGATCACCAGGCCCGGGAAGGACTCGCGCACCCGGGCCACGAAGTCGACCACGCGCGCCTTCTCCTCGGCCTCCCCGATCTCGACCCCGGGGGCGGCCTTGATGCCGCCGATGTCCACGATCTCAGCGCCCTGGGCCACCACCTCGGCGACCCGCTCGAAGGCCTTGTCCTCCTCCCAGGTCGCGCCCTTGTCGAAGAAGGAGTCCGGCGTCCGGTTGACGATCGCCATCATGAGGGTGGCCTCGTCGCCGAACGCGAAGCGGCCGAGGCGGAGCGTCACGCCGACACCGCCGGGGGCCGCTCGGGCTCGACGACCTGCTCGGGCGCGGTGGGCACGTCGCAGCGGGCCAGGGCCGCGGCCAGGATCTGGGTGGCCATGCCGCTGAGGTCGCGCAGGCTCTGGTGCCGGTGGGCCCGCGTCCCGAGGTCGACCTGGGCCAGGGCGTCGAGCCCGTGCGCCCGGACGGTGTCGACCAGCGCGGCCAGCTCCACGGCGTACCCGGTCGGGACGTGCAGCGTCTCGAACAGCGAGCGCCGGATCGCCCACTCCCCGGCCAGCGGCTGGTGCAGTCCGGCCAGCTCGGGGAACAGCAGCCGGATCAGCGGCCGCGCGACCAGCTCGGTCACCCGGCCGCCCTCGAACGGCACCGTGGAGTCACCGGAGACCATCGGGCGCTCGTAGTACCCCTTGACCAGCTGCACCTCGGGCCGGGTCAGCAGCGGGCCCAGCAGCCCCGGCACGAAGTGGGTGTCCCAGTCGAGCAGGTCGGCGTCCATGAACACGATGACCTCGCCCTTGGTCACGAACAGCGACTTCCACATCGCCTCGCCCTTGCCGGGCACCCAGCCGAGCTCGGGCCGGATCTCCGAGGCGCGGTGCACGACCGCCCCGGCATCGGTCGCGACGTCGAACGTCTCGTCGGTGGAGTCGGAGTCGATGACCACGATCTCGTCGAGCAGGGCCACCGTGTCGACGAGCGCCTCGCGGACCCGCGAGACCACGTCGCCGACGGTCGCCGCCTCGTTGCGGGCCGGCACCACCAGGCTGACGGCGCGGCCGTCCTTGGCCTCGAGCAGGGAGGACAGGGTCCAGTCGTCCCAGTGGTGGGTGTTGCGGTCGGCCCACGCCCCGTCCGCACCCATGGTCACGAATCTAGACGGGGGGTGGTGCGCCGACCCCGGCGGTACGCCGCCGGCGCCGCCACAGCCACGCGCCCACCGCCGGCAGCGGCAGCAGCGGCAGGGCCAGGCCGGCCGCCGGGCTCCCGCCCGAGCCCGTCGGCGTGGCACTGGGCGAGGGTTGGCCGGGGCAGCGCTCCGGACCGGTGGACGTGGTCGGCGTGGCCGTCGGCGTCAAGGTCGGTGACGCGGTCGGTGATGGCGTGGGGCAGCCGGGGGGCGTCGTGGGGCTCGGGCTCCCGGTCGGGCTCGGGTCGTCCGACGGGCTCGGCGTGCCCGACGGGGTGGGGCTTCCGCTCGGGCTGGGGCCGCTGGTCGGGCCGGTGGGTCCGCTGGTGGGACCACCGGTCGGTCCGGTCGGCCCGGTCGTCGGCCCGGTCGACGGCCCGCTGGTTGGCGCCGTGCTGGGCGAGGCGGTCGGGCCGGCCGGGGGCTGCGCAGTCGGCGTGCTGGCGGTGAAGTCCGCCTCGGTCGCCTCCGGCGTCGGCAGCGTCAGCACCTCCGGCGCCACGCCCTCCTCGCGGGCCAGGACCGAGACGGTGGTGAGCTCCTCGGCGTCGAGGTAGGCGTTGCGGACGCTGAGCACGCTGCGGGTGTAGTCGGCGCCGGGGTGGAAGCGCCGGACCTCGCTGCGCCGCTGCGCCGGGTTGCGGAGGTCGCCGCGCCCGGCGCAGAGCAGCACGGCCGCGGACAGCGCCGCGTCGTCGACGTCCTGGGGGTTGCGACGGCCGTCGCCGTCGCCGTCCACGCTCACCACCGACCACACCGACGGGAGCAGCATCAGCGGGCCCACCGCCCGGTCGACGTGCGGGTCGGCGTCGACCTGGCCG
>CAZEPK010000213.1:0-8890 GCA_964514085.1 uncultured Nocardioides sp. | reverse complement strand
GACGTCCTGCAGCCGCCACGCGTCCGCGCCGCCCGGGTGCACGCCGACCGCGAGGTCGTGCATGATCCCCAGGCCCATCCCGGCGGCCTCGGCCTTGCCCTGCGCCTGCTGCAGCTGCTCGTCGAGGACCCACTGCAGCCAGCACTCGAAGTCCACCCGCTCCGCGTGGGTCGTCGCGAACTCCTGCACCGCCGGGCTGTCGTGGCGCTGGTACTGCTGCGGCCACGTCCGCACGTCGTTGCCGTGGTCCTCGGCCAGCACGTTCCACGTGGCGAAGCCGAGGAGCGCGTCGCCCTCGCGCCGGCGGTAGGCCGCGTAGTCCAGCTCGCGGCCGGCGCTGCGCGGCGCGGCGTGGACCACCCGCAGCGCGGCCCGCTTGGCCGTCCAGCTGCTGTCGCGGTCGACGGGGTCCTCGGCGGTCAGCCAGGGCGCGAGCTGCGCGACGAGCTGGTCGACGGCGTCCCGCTCGGCCGCCGGCAGCGCGGCGTACTCCGGGATCCGCTCGACGCGGAGGTAGACGGGGTTGAAGAACCGCCGGGAGCTGGGGAGGTACGGCGAGGGCTCCATGGGCGCGAGCGGCTCGGCCGCGTGCAGCGGGTTGATCAGGACGTAATCGGCGCCGAGCTCGCTGGCCGACCACACCGCCAGGTCGGTGAGGTCGGTGAGGTCGCCGATCCCCCAGCTGCCGGAGGAGCGGACGCTGTAGAGCTGGGTGGCGAAGCCCCACTGGCGGCGGCGGTCCGCCTTCTCCGGGAGCCCGAGCCAGGCCGGCGTGACGACGAGGTGACCGGTGGCCGTCGTCGCACCGCTGCGGGCGTGCAGCCGGTGGTAGCCCAGCGGCAGGTCGGTCGGCACCGCGAACGTCGCCTCGCCGATCCGGCTGCCCTCGACCTCGTGCGGCTCGACCCAGTGGTCCACCTGGTCCAGGCGCCGCTCGCTGCCGTCCTCGAGCTCGACCCACACGTCGACGGGCTCGCCGTCCACGACGTGCACGGGCACCCGGGCGTCCCGGCCCTCGACGGTCACCACGGTCGGCGGCAGCATCCGCAGCCACGACTCGTGCTCCCGGCGCTGCCGGGCCCGCTCGGGGTCGCTGGTGTCCACGCCCATCGCGGCCAGGACCGCCTCGATGGTCTCCGTGCTGACGTCGACGGGCCGCCCGCGCCAGTCGGCGTACTCCGTCATCACGCCGTACGAGCGGGCCAGGTCGGCGAGCGCGGCGGAGGGTGAGGTCACGGTGCTCAGTGTCCCAGCCGCCCAGGACCATTCCCGACGCCGGTGCGCCCGACGGTGGTCGAGAGCCGGTGACAGGAGTCGAACCCGCGACATTTCGCTTACAAGGCGAACGCTCTACCAACTGAGCTACACCGGCGTGCTGCGCCGGACATCGTAGATGCCGCGACCCGCGCGGACCGATTCCGTTTCGCGCGGCACGACCCCGGGTAGACCGCACCCCGAAGGCACTCGACCGGAGGGACCCCCACCAGTGGCCGACTACTACACCATGGGCACCGCCTCGCTGATCGGCCTGCGCGATGCGGCCATCGAGTCGACGATGCACCTCCTGGGCATCGGCGGCACGGTCGGCGGCGGCTTCGACGGCGGCAACCCGCCGGTGCGGGTCACGCCGCTGGGCGGCCACTACGAGGGCAGCACCTTCGTCAACGGTGGCCGGGTCACCGACCCGACCGGGCAGTACGAAGCGGCGTTCTACGTCGGTCCGGAGTGGCCCTTCCACGACCTGCCCTCGATGGTCGCCTACTACGACCAGCGCATCGACGAGCTGTTCTCCGACTGGTGGCAGATCCCGCAGGACCGCGACTTCGAGGGACTGGTCGATCAGTGCGGCGTCGGCGCGCAGCTGCTCGCCTCGGACGCCCAGCTCGAGCCCGGCACGGGCACCGCCAACCCGTTCGGGGCCAACATCAACCTGGCCCAGATCGCCACGATCCAGCAGCAGATCAGCCGGTTCGACGGCGCGGCGATGCAGGCCTTCGCCGCCAACTACGCGAACCGGCTCCCCGTCGTGGTGGACGGCCAGGACGCCGTCGCGTGCTTCCTCTGGCTCAGCGTGGCCGGGGAGCAGGAGATCTGGAAGCGCGCCATGCAGGGCATCGCCGACATCGCCGCCCAGGGCAAGACCGCCATGGAGCAGTGCGACGACGGCGGCGGCGACGCCTCCGCCGTCCTCTACGTGGCCAGCGCGCTGGCCTCGGTCATCGGCGTGGTGCCCGGGCTGGGCACGGGCGTGAGCATCGGGGTGAAGCTGGCCGGGACCGCGCTCGGCGCGGCCTCGAAGTTCGCGCCCAAGCCGCCCGAGACCGTCCCGCTCGGCGCGGACAACCCGATCGCCGTGCTCGACAACATCCAGGGCGCCATCGACAAGCTCAAGAAGCAGATCTCCGACGAGGAGGAGGAGCTCGCCCACCGCATGTCGACGGTGGAGGGCCTGGTCCACAGCCAGCTCAGCTCCTTCGACATCGCCGAGCCGACGATCTACCAGGACACCGACCCGGGCGACTTCCGCACCGCCGACGACACCCGGGTCCACTTCGGGACCCTGCACGACATCGCCACCGACACGATGCCGCTGGTGGCCGGCGAGATCCGCAAGGCGGCCGACCAGTTCTCCGGGGCCTCGTCCTCGCAGCCTTGGTCACGTCCGTCGGGGATCGGCCGGGGCAGCTCCGGCGCCTACCCCGAGTGGACCTCGCTCAAGGGCACGCTGACCGGGATCCTCAACAACACCGCACAGGAGCTGGACCGGGCGGCCGACCACCTCGAGATCGTGGCCAACGACTTCGAGAAGACCGACGACCAGGTCCGGGCCGACCTCGAGGCGCACACCACGCAGGTCAACCAGGAGGACGAGGTGCACCTGGCGCCGTCCGGCGGCGGGCACCACGGCCCGATCTGACGCTCAGCCCTTGGACCCGGTCGTCGAGATGCCCTCGATGATCTGCTTCTGACCGAGCAGGAAGACCAGCACCATGGGCAGCGTGGTGATCACGCTGGCCGTGACCACGAGCTCCCAGCGCTGGTGGCCGCCGAAGCCGAAGGTGTCGACCAGGGTCTTGAGCCCGCGCGGGACGGTGAAGGTGCCGCTGTCGCGCAGGTAGATGAGGCTGCGCATCAGGTCGGTCCACGCCGCCTGGAACTCGAACAGCGCCACGACGACCAGGGCCGGCTTGGTGAGCGGCAGCGCGATGTGCCAGAAGATCTGCCAGTTGTTGGCGCCGTCGCTGCGGGCGGCCAGGAACAGGTCGCGGGGCAGCCCGAGGAAGAACTGACGGAGCAGGAAGATGTAGAAGGCGCTGCCGAAGAGGTTGCCGGCCCACAGCGGGGTGAGCGTGCCGACCGCGCCGACGCTGTCCCAGATGAGGTACGTCGGGATCATCGTCGCTGCCCCGGGCACCATCATCGAGCCGAGCACCAGGCCGAAGAGCGCGTTGCGCCCGCGGAACCGGAAGTAGGCGAAGCCCCAGGCCACGAGCGCGCTGGAGATCGTCACGGTCAGGGTGGCCAGCACCGTCACGATCAGCGTGTTGAGGAGCCAGACCCCGAGCGGCGCCTCGCGCCAGACGTCCACGTAGTTCTGCAGGGTCGGCGCCTGCGGGATGAGCCGGTCGTCGAACACGTCGCTGCGCGGCTTGAACGAGGCGCTGACCAGCCACACCAGCGGGTAGGCGAAGAGCAGGGTGAACGCCGAGAGCGCCGCCAGCACCGCCCAGCGCCTGGCCGGGTGCCGCGACCGGTCCCGGGCCGGCCGGGGCGCGACCGCCCCGGCGATCTCCACGACCGGCGGCGCCGACCGCTCCAGTGTCGCCATCAGGCCTCGCTCCCGTAGTGGACGTAGCGACGCCCGATCAGCACCTGCGCTGCCGTGACGACGGCGATGACGCCGAAGAGCAGCATCGCCATGGCCGAGGCGTAGCCCATGTGGAAGAACTCGAAGGCCTGCTGGAAGAGGTAGATCGAGTAGAACAGCGCGGCGTCGTTGGAGTAGGTCGAGTTGGCGGTCCCGAAGAACGCCGTGTAGGCCTCGGTGAAGGACTGCAGGGCGTTGATGGTGTCGACGATGACCACGAAGTAGACCGCCCCGCTGATGCCCGGCAGCGTGATGTGCCAGAACCGCCCCCACCAGCCGGCGCCGTCGAGGGCCGCGGCTTCGTAGCGGTCGCGTGGGACGGCCTGCAGTGCGGCCAGGAAGATCACCACGGTCGCCCCGACCGTCCACAGGCTCATCAGCACCAGCGCGGGCTTGATCCAGGTCGGGTCCGTCGTCCAGCCGGGTCCGTCGATACCGACCCACCCGAGGACCCGGTTGACCAGGCCCGTCTGGCCGTTGAAGAGCAGGAGGAGCAGGACCCCGATGGCCACCGGCGGGGTCATCTTGGGCAGGAAGAACGCCGTCCGGAAGAAGCCGCTGGCCCGCCCGGCCTGCTGGAGCAGCAGGGCCAGCAGCAGGGCCACCACGAGCTGGGCCGGGACCGACATGGCCGCGAAGACCAGGGTGTTCCGGAAGGCCATCGCCACCTTGGGGTCACCGACGATGTCGGAGTAGTTGGCGCCGCCGATGACCGTGGGTGCGTTGATGACGTCGTAGTCGGTGCACGAGAGGTAGGCGGTGTAGACGAGCGGGTAGGCCATGAACAGGGCGAACCCCACGAGCCACGGGCTGATGAAGAGGAACGCCGCCCGCGACTCGCTGCTGGTCCTGCTCATCAGTGGTCCTCGTCCCACTTCTGCCAGGCCTCGTCCAGGGCTGCCTGCGCCTCCTCCTGGGCCTGCGCCATCGCCTCCTCCGGGGACTGCTGCCCGTTGAGCACCCGGTTGACCGCGTCCTCCCAGGCGGTCTCGAACTCCTCGCCCGCCGGGTTGGCCGGCATCTCGAAGGCCGCGTCATTGGCGGCCTGCGACGCGGCGATGGCCGAGTCCCAGACCTCGCTGCCCGAGGACGGCACGAGCGCGGCGATCTTCTCGTCGGCCTCCTCGTTGGCGGTGTTGAGGCCGGTGAAGATGCCGTCCTCGCTCCGGTCGTCCACCCGCTTCTGCGCGGCGTCCACCCAGGTGTCCGTGGCCGTCATCAGGCGGGCGAACCGGCAGGCCGCCGCCGGCTCCGGGCTCCCGGTGGGGATGGCCCAGGCCTGCCCGCTGGCGAAGGCCAGGGGCTGGCCCTGCTGGTCCTTCATGCTGTCGAAGGTCATCGGCACGTCGGGCGAGACGTCGTTCAGCACGTTGACGTACCACGTCTCGAACGGCATGGCGCCGAGCGTCGAGCTCGCGAACTGGTTGCCCTCGCCGAAGAAGTCGGCGGAGTCGCGGTAGGCCTTGACCGCGCCGAAGCCGCCCTCGTCGTCGTACACCGAGGCCGCCCAGGTCAGCGCCTGCACCACCTCCGGGCTGTCCAGGGTGGCGGTGCGGCCGTCCTCGGAGATCATCGAGCCGCCGAGTGCGGCGGTCCACAGCGGGAGGAACTCCGGCAGCTTGCTGTCGTAGCCGATCACCTTCAGGGAGCCGCCGTCGCGGACGGTCATGGCCTTGCTGGCCCGGCTGACCGCGTCCCAGTCGGAGCCGTTGAGGTCCTCGAGGCCCACCCCGGCCTGCTGCATCAGGTCGGTGTTGGCCATCAGCACCTGGACGATGTTGAACTCGGGGATGCCGTAGACGGTGTCGCCGAAGGTGACCTGGCTCAGCGCGGAGTCCCGGTAGAGGCCGGTGTCGATGCCCTCGCCGTCGATGCAGTCGGTCAGCGGCTGCACGGCGCCCCGGGAGGCCAGCGTGCCGATGAGGGTCCGCGAGGCGTAGATGAGCGAGGGCGGCTTGCCGGAGGCGACGGACCCGAGGAACTGCTGGATGTCGAGCTCGCCCTCGGCCAGCTCGACGTCGACGTCGTCGCCGAGGCCCTTCTCGGCCGTGGCCAGCCGGTTCTTGGCGACGTCGTCCTCGGTCCCGAAGCCCATCACCGAGAGCGTCCCCGACAGCGACGCACCGGCGTCGTAGTCGGCGTCCGAGCTCTCGCCGCCGGTGCCCTTGGCACACGACGACAGGGCCAGCGACAGGGCCGAGACGGCCACCCACAGCAGTACGGGCACACGGCGCATCCCCGCCACCTCCCTCACAGATCAACGGTGGCGTGGGAGTACCCACAGGGGTGATGGCCATCAACCCACCCCCAGGGGTGAAAGCGCTTCTCAGGGGCGCCGGGTCAGCTCATCCCGCCGTCGAAGGCCAGCACCGAGCCGGTGATCATCCGCGCCGCCGGGGAGGCGAGGTAGACGATGGACTGGCCGAGCTCGGTCGGCGTGATGGCCGGCCCGGGCAGCATCATCATGAGCCGGTCCATCACCCGCGGGTCGAGGTCGGGCGGGAAGCTCGCGGCAACCTGCTGGACCAGCGGGGTGTCCACGGTGCCGGGGCAGACGGCGTTGACCCGGATGCCCTCGGGCGCCAGCTCCAGGGCCAGGGCCTGCGTCAGCTGGGTCAGCCCGCCCTTGGCCGCGGAGTACGCCGCGGAGTAGCCCTGCGGCTTGTTGCCCGCGACCGAGGAGACGTTGACGATGTTGCCCTTGGCCGCGCGGATGTGCGGCAGCGCCGCCTGGATGAGGAAGAACGGCCCCTTGAGGTCGATGGCCTGCACCCGGTCGTACTCCGCCTCGGTGATGGTCTCGAAGCGGCCGAACTGCACCACGCCGGCCACGTTGGCCAGCACGTCGATCCGTCCGACCGTCCCGTCCTCGGCCCCTGCGCAGCGCGCGATGGCGGCGTCCACGGCGGTCTTGTCGCCGACGTTGCACTCGACCCAGGTCACGCCCTCGGGCACGGTCGGCTGGATGTCGAGGCCGAGGACGGTGTCGCCCTGGTCGCGGAAGAGCTCGGCGGTGGCGTACCCGATGCCGGACGCGGCCCCGGTCACGACCACGATGCGCGGTTCGGTCACCGGCGCAGACTAGAACGCGTTCTAGTTCTCGGCAACTTCGACTAATGTTGAAGTCATGCACGCCCTCACCATCGGTCAGCTGGCGGAGCGCTCCGGCGTGGCGACCTCCGCGATCCGCTTCTACGAGAGCCGCGGGCTGATCGCCTCCGAGCGGACCACCGGCAACCAGCGCCGCTACGCCCAGTCGACCCTGCGGCGGGTCGCGTTCATCAGGACGGCGCAGCGGATCGGCCTCTCGCTGGAGGAGATCGGGCAGGCGCTGGCCACGCTGCCCGACGGGCGTACGCCGACCAAGAGCGACTGGCACCGCCTCAGCCGCGACTGGCGGCCGCGCCTCGACGAGCAGATCCGCCGCATCGAGCTGCTGCGCGACCGGCTGGACGGCTGCATCGGCTGCGGCTGCTTGTCGCTGAGGTCGTGCGCCCTCACCAACCCCGGCGACGACCTGGCCGAGCGCGGCCCCGGCGCCGTCCTGCTCGACCCCGACCGCCGGCCCTGGTGACCGCCGCGGCGGCGTAGTCCGTGACGTACTGGCCCCACCTGTGGACGAACGAGGGCCACAAGGTCACGGACCACCCCCGGCGGCGGCACTAGCGTGGACCCCATGGCGTTGCGGATCGTGGCGAGCCGGCCGGACCCGGCCATCGTCACCCTGCCGTGGTCGGTCCCGCTCGAGGAGTGGGGCGAGCCGCACGTCATCCCGCTCCCCCGCGGGCTGTCCCGGCACGTGGTGCGCATCGTGCGGCTGCACGACCGCGTCTACGCGGTGAAGGAGACGGTCGAGGACATCGCCTTCCGCGAGTACCGCCTCCTGCGCGACCTGCAGCGTCTCGGTCTGCCGGCCGTCGTGCCGCAGGGCGTGGTGACCGGGCGCGTCGGCACCGACGGCGAGCCGCTGCCGAGCGCGCTGCTCACCGAGCACCTGCGCTTCTCGCTGCCGTACCGCAGCCTGTTCAGCCACGGCCTGTCCGGCGACAACCTGCCCTCGCTCATCGACGCGATGGTGGTCCTGCTGGTGCGGCTGCACCTGGCGGACTTCTTCTGGGGCGACGTCTCCCTCTCCAACGTGCTGTTCCGCCGCAGCGCCGGCGGCTTCGCGGCGTACCTGGTCGACGCGGAGACGGGCGAGCTGAAGCCGAGCCTGTCGAGGTCGATGCGGGAGTACGACGTCACGATCGCCACGGAGAACGTGTTCGGCGAGCTGCTCGACCTGCAGGCCAGCGAGTCCGTCGGCTACGAGGTGGAGGCCTACGAGATCGTCGAGCTCCTGGAGAGCCGCTACAACACCCTGTGGGACGAGCTCACCTCCGAGGAGGAGTTCTCGGCCTCGGACCTGTGGCGCATCGAGCAGCGCATCGACAAGCTCAACGACCTCGGCTTCGACGTCGACGAGCTCGACATCGTCACCGACTTCGACGGCGACCGGATCCGGATCCAGCCCAAGGTGGTCGAGGCCGGCCACCACGCCCGCGAGCTGCAGGGTCTGACCGGGCTGCACGTCGAGGACGCCCAGGCCCGGCGGATCCTCAACGACATCGCGTCGTTCACCGCGCACTTCAACCTCGGCCGCGAGGACCGCTACCTGGTGGCCAACCGCTGGCTCGACCAGATCTACGAGCCGCTGGCGGCGATGATCCCTGCGGACGCCACCGGCAAGCTGGAGCCCGCGGAGGTCTTCCACGAGGTGCTGGCCCACCGCTGGTACCTCGCCGAGCGGGCCGGCCACGACGTGGACATCTTCGACGCGGCGGCCGACTACATCGCCACCGTCCTCAAGGACAAGCCGGACGAGGCGATCACCTCCGCCTCCGCCTCGGTCACCGACGAGGCGTAGCGGCCGCGGCTGGCTGCATGGGTCACCGGATATCCGGTGACCCATGCGCTTCTGCACCCAGCTCTCGGTGCAGAAGTGAGGGAGTCACCGGATATCCGGTGACCCATGCAGCCAGC
>CAZEPK010000212.1:4554-8917 GCA_964514085.1 uncultured Nocardioides sp. | reverse complement strand
TCGGGCGACCAGTCGACGAGGAGCCGCAGCATTGCGGCGATGCAGACGCCGCCGACCGAGGGCGGCGGCGTGGTGGCCAGGTTCCAGTCGCCGACGCGGGTGGCGAGCGAGGGGCGGGTGACCGGCTCGTACGCCGCCAGGTCGTCAAGGCCCAGGATCCCGCCCCGGGCAAGGACGTCGGTGGAGATGAGGCGGGCGAGATCGCCGGTGTGCAGGGCGGCGGCGCCGTCGGCGGCGATGAGCTCGAGCGAGTCGGCCAGGTCGGGGACCACGACCAGGTCGGTGACGACCTCGCCCTGGTCGTCGTGGACGGCGGAGCGGCTGGCGTCGTCCCAGCCGAAGATCGAGTCGTGCACGTAGTCGAGGTAGTAGCGCGACGCCGCACTCAGCCGGAAGCCGCCGCGCGCCACGTCGATCGCCGGGGCGAACACCTCGCGCCACGGCAGCCGGCCGTCGCGGCGGTGCGCCTGCTCGAAAGCCGCGACCGAGCCGTGCGCCGCGACCGAGCCGGGTCCGATGGTGATGTGCACGCCCCCGCCGTACTCCGTGTCGACGTCCCACGTGCCGCCGCCGAGCGCGCGACCGCCGCGGCCGGGCATGTCCATCCACCCGTCGACCGTGTACGGCGCGGCGCCGCCGGGCGGCTGGATCGTGACGAACCCGCCCGAGCTCAGCGAGACCAACCCGACCTCGTTGACCATCGTCACCAGCGACGCGGCCAGGGCTGCGTCGACCGCGTTGCCGCCGGCGCGCGCGACCTGCTCGCCTGCGTCAGCGGCCGCCTCGTTGGGGGCGGCGATCGCGACGTCGGGCACGGCTCGAACGCTATCGCCGATACACGGCCGACATGGTCACGCCGGACTTCGACCTGATCCGCGTCCGCAGCGACTTCCCCGCCGTTGACGAGGGGTGCGCCTACTTCGACGGGCCGGGCGGCAGCCAGGTCTCGAGGCAGGTCGCCGACGCGATCGCCGCGACCATGGTCTCTGGCATCTTGAACCGCGGCACGCTCACGCCCTCACAGCGCCGCGAATGGTGCGCCCCCGGACATCCGGATCTGCCGCGATGGGCTCGTGCGAGCAAGCACGCGCGTGGAGATCGGCCCAAGAGTTGGGCGGTCTCTGATCTGGCCAAGCTCAGCCTCCTGCTCGCTCTCGTCGAGGTGGAATGGGTGGCGGGCGGCGGAGGTTGCGTCCCCAACCACCCACCAGCCTCGGAGGTCCCGTGCACGTCGGCGTCGACAGCTTCGTCTCTCGGGTCACTGACCCGTCCACCGGTCACGTCGTCGGTCCCGCGGAGCGGATGGCCCACCTGCTCGAGGAGATCGAGCTCGCCGACCGGTCCGGGCTCTACTCCTTCGGCATCGGCGAGCACCACCGCGAGGAGTACTACGACTCCGCTCCGCCGGTGATCCTGGCGGCCGCCGCCGCGCGTACGACGTCAATCCGGCTCGGCAGCGCGGTGGCGGTGCTCAGCGCCGCTGACCCGGTGCGGGTCTTCCAGCAGTTCGCGACCCTCGACCTCATCTCGGGCGGCCGGACGGACCTCGTGGTCGGCCGCGGCTCGTTCACCGAGTCGTTCCCCCTCTTCGGCCTCGACCTGGCTGACTACGACTCGCTGTTCGCCGAGAAGCTCGACCTGCTCCTGCGGATCCGGGAGTCCCCGCACGTGACCTGGTCGGGGCAGCACCGCGCCGCCCTCAACGGTCAGGGTGTCTACCCGAGGCCCGTGCAGGACCGGCTGCCGATCTGGGTCGGGGTCGGTGGGACGCCCGAGTCCTTCGTGCGCGCCGGGGTGCTCGGCCTGCCGCTGATGGTCGCGATCATCGGCGGCGAACCGCGCCGCTTCGCTCCGCTCGTGGACCTCTACCGCCGAGCAGGCGCGCAGTCGGGCCACGCGCCCGAGACCCTGCAGGTCGGCCTCCACGTCTTCGGGTACGTCGGAGAGAGTCGCCGGCACGCCGCCGACACGATCTACCCGGGCTGGCACGAGATGTTCACCTCGGCCTCGCGCGAGCGTGGTTTCGCGCCGCCCAACCGGGCGCAATTCGACGCCACCAGCGGACCCGACGGCGCGTTCTTCCTCGGCGACCCCGACGAGATCGTCACCAAGCTCGGCCGCGTCGCGGACCAGCTCGGGGGTGTCGATCGGGTCTCGCTGCAGATGACGAACCCTCGCCTGGCCCACGACGACCTGCTGCGCGGCATCGAGCTGCTCGGCACCGAGGTCGCACCCAAGGTCGCCGACCTCTGAGAATCGGGTGTGACCTGCCTCGGTGGCTGAGGCTCGCAGCACACGATGTATCAGCCTTGGGAATCAGCGGTTGCACACTGGCGCTCACGGCTGGTGTCTCGACTCGAGTCACATGATGTGCGACTTGGCGCGGTTCAGCGGCCACGTGTCATCAAGAGCGACATCGCGCGCTGTCGAGCTGGCCGCGCCCTCACAACCCGATCTTGTCGACCGCGTACGTCGCCTCTTCGAGCGTGTACTGGTCACCGTATGCGCTTGACAGTTGGTCGATCAGTCCCTGGCGCGAGAACGACGTGAAGTCGAGGTAGCCCTTGGCCGAGCGAACTGCTTGTTCCTTCCAATTTGCGTCGAGTTGGTCAACGGCCCACGTCGCGTCCGCGACCTTGTACCCGTCGCCGTACTCGGACGTGAGCTGGTCGATGAGACCCTGCCGGCTGAAACCCGTGAGATCCAGGTAGTTCTCGGCGCTGCCCAAGGCGTTCTCCATGGCGAGAGTGATCTCTGACCGACTCGGGTCGTTCGGAAACGCGTCGACCGAGTCGGCGACCTGGTCGCTGTCGGTGTCCTTGCTGTAGTTGGCGTCCTGCGGGAAGGCGTCGAGCCGGTCTGCGACCTGGTCGCCGTCGCTGTCCTTGCTGAATGCCGCGTCCTCGGGGAAATCGTCGTCGGGATCAGCCACGCCGTCCCCGTCCGTGTCGACGTCGTAAGCCGTCTGGACGTTGGCGTCGTTGGGCATGAAGTCGTCGCTGTCCACTGCGCCGTCGCCGTCAGTGTCCACAGGGGCTGCCTCGACCACCGCGCTCGGGGAGTCCGTAGGGGCGTCGTCAGCCGGCTCGACGGCGTCGTTCGACTTGGAGTCCGAGGCGACGGCCTTCTTGTCGTCGCTATCCGGGTCGCCGCCACCGCTGGCAGCACCGATGGCGATCAGCACCACGAACAGGGCGGCCACGCCACTGAGGATCGGGTGCCGGAGGAACCAGTTCCCCCGTGCCGCGGCCGGTGCAAGCGGCTGCGCCGTGACTGCGGGATGGGACTGGACCGGGTGGTGGTACGGCGCGGTGTGCTCGGTCCAGGTATTGCCGTCCCAGTAGCGCTGCTGCCCCGGGACCTGGGGGTCCGGAAACCAGCCAGGCGGCGTCGTGTTGCTCATGTAGTTGTCCCCGTGTTGATGACGATTCAGATGTCGTCTCACGCTATGCGGGCGCCTCGTCGTGGCACATGGCTCGGCAGGACCATCTTGCTCGCCGGAGCGGGTGGGCGACCGCCTCGGAGATGACCATGCCAAGCCGCCCAAAGGACTACCCGAAGGGCTGGCGGGGGAACGGCCTTCGGTGGGTCCGGAAGTTGCGCGCGCGCCCTCCGTATCTACCGCGATCGGGCGTCAGGGATCTGCGCTCAGTGCCGAGTCGCCCGCTGTCGAGCTCAAACGGTGAGACTCCTCACCGCTGGGGCCGGAACAGACAGGGGAGTCAGGAGCGCTGTACGAGTCATGGCTGATCTCTTCGACTCTCTCGACGTTGGCGCATGGACGCTGCCGAACCGGCTCGTGATGGCGCCGCTGACCCGCAACCGTTCCGAGGGCACCCTGCCCGGGGACCTGGCGGTGGAGTACTACTCCCAGCGCGCCTCGGCCGGCCTGATCATCACCGAGGGCAGCCAGCCCACGGCCGAGGGCCAGGGCTACCTGAACACCCCCGGCTTCCACACCGAGGAGCAGCTCGCCGGTTGGCGCCGGGTGGCCGACGGCGTGCACGCGAACGGCGGCCGGATCGTGGCCCAGCTGATGCACGTCGGTCGCATCTCCCACCCCGACAACACCGGCGGTGAGGACATCATCGCGCCGAGTCCGGTCGCGGCCCCCGACGAGATGGTCACCGCCGACGGGAAGAAGCCGTTCCCGACCCCGCGTGAGATCACCGTGGAGGAGATCCCGTCGATCGTCGAGGGCTACGTGCAGGCAGCCCGCAACGCGGTCGAGGCGGGCCTCGACGGCGTCGAGGTGCACGGCGCCAATGGCTACCTCATCCACCAGTTCCTGGCTCCCGGCTCCAACCACCGCACGGACGAGTACGGCGGCTCACTGGAGAACCGCGTGCGACTGACGCGAGAG
>CAZEPK010000212.1:0-4544 GCA_964514085.1 uncultured Nocardioides sp. | reverse complement strand
AGAACCGGGTCCGCTTCGCCCTCGAGGTCACCCGTGCGGTAGCCGACGCGATCGGCGCTGACCGGGTCGGCATCCGCATCTCGCCCGCGCACAACATCCAGGGAGCCACGGAGGAGGACCCGGCCGACGTCGCCGCGACCTACCGGCTCCTGGTCGAGGGCCTCGCACCCCTGGGACTGGCCTACCTGAGCATCCTCGCCGACCCGAAGCAGGACCTGGTCCAGGACCTGCGCCGCTCCTTCGGTGGCGTGGTCATCGCCAACGACGGCTTCGGTGAGATCACCACCCGCGAGTCGGCGCAGGAGATCCTCGACAAGGACCTCGCCGACGCGGTCGCCGTCGGCCGTCTCTTCCTGGCGAATCCCGACCTGCCCGCCCGGTGGCGCACCGGCGCCGAGCTCAACGAGCCGAACCCCGAAACCTTCTACGGCGGCGGCGCCGAGGGCTACACGGACTACCCGTTCCTCGACGACTGATCGACCCAGGAGCGGGCGTAGCGTCGCGGCGGTGATCAGCGAGGAGATCGACGTCTTCTGGGAAGCGGCCCGTCACACGACACGCAGCGAGCCCGACGCCTCAGCTCCGTCCGTGTCGTCCTTCGGTGCTACGCCCGACGAAGCCGATGCGCTGCTCGCCCTGGTGCTCGAGGGCACCAAGACGGCGACGGCCGGCGCGCTCTGGGACTACGAGCACGAGGACGAGACCCTCCCCGAGGTCGGCGACCTCTCGATCCTGCTCGACGGATCGAAGCGTCCCCGCGCGCTGGTGCAGGTCACCCAGGTGGAGATCGTCCCTTTCGACGAGGTCAGCGAGGAGCAGGCCCGCTCGGAGGGCGAAGGCGACCTGTCGCTGGCGTACTGGCGCGTCGTCCACGAGCGGTTCTTCACCGACGTTGCGACACACGGGCGCGGCTTCTCCCAGACCATGCCGGTGCTCGTCCAACGCTTCAGGTTGCTCTTCTCGAGGTGACGGCTCGGCAGAGGTGTCGCCGCTGATCGGTCAGGTCGCGAGGACGTCGCGCCAGGAGTGCTGGGGGTCGAAGCCGAGGAGCTCCTTCGCCTTGTCGATGGAGTAGAACGTCTCGTCGCGCGACATCTCCTTGCGCACCTCGACGTCGTCGTAGAAGGTCTCGCGGATCTCCTGGGTGGTCGCGGCGACGGACATGTCAGAGTTGGCGACGTTGAAGACCTCGTAGCCCAGGCCGTCGGTGTCGAGGCAGCGCTGCACCATCTGGCCCAGGTCGCGGGTGTCGATGTAGGCGAAGACGTTGCGGCGGCGCAGCGACGGGTCGTCGAGGAAGGGCGGGAAGAGCTCGGCGTACTCCTGCGGCTCGATGACGTTGTTGATCCGCAGGCCGTAGATGTCGGCGCCGGTGCGTGCCTGGAAGGACCGCGCCGTCACCTCGTTCGCGACCTTGGACATCGCGTAGGAGTCCTCGGGGACGGTCGGGTGCTCCTCGTCGACCGGCACGTACAGCGGTCGGCGCTCGCCCTGGGCGAAGCAGATCCCGTACGTCGTCTCGGAGGAGGCGAAGACGATCTTGCGCACCCCGAGCCGGGTCGCGGCCTCCAGCACGTTGTAGTTGCTTAGCACGTTCGTCGCGTAGGTCGCCGCGTCCGCTCGGAGGAGGATGGCCGGCACGGCGGCGAAGTGCACGACGGCGTCGTACGACGGCTTCTCGGGCAGGTCCAGCTCCTCGAAGGTCGCCAGCCCGGCCAGGGCCGAGTAGGTCTGGCCCGCGTCGGTGAGGTCGACGCGGAGGTCGGCCACGTCGGGGTGTCCGAGCGGGACGAGGTCGGCATTGGTGACGTGGTGGCCCTGGGCAGCGAGGTAGGGCGCGACGTGCTTGCCGGCCTTGCCGCTCCCACCCGTGAAGAAGATGCGCATGGCTTCGCTGTACCCGGGACGGGTGATCCGGTGCAGGGCTCCCTCGCTGATCGTCGGCGCCCACCTTGCACCCAGGTTGCGCGTCCGGATCTGATGCGATGCGAGTCGTCTGGCCGCGCTGACGGCGCTTCCCGCCCGTCAGCTCAAGATCTCGGCGAAAGCCTCGACCATCCCCATCGCAAGCTCCAGCACACCAGGACGAAGGAGGCCGTCATGCATCGTCGGACCGTAGACACCGCGCTTGGGTCCGCGGCAGGTTCAGATAATCTCGTTGCGCACTGTCGGCCGAAAGGGTCCATCCCGATCTGCCGCGTTTCGTGCGCCACTTGACCACGGGTATCCCGGACGGCGCCAGGGACAGGCGATCCGCGTTGGCCGACAGGGTCAGGGTGAAGCCCGGCAGTGCTCGCCACAGTCAATGCCCTTGTGGAACCTGCGCTGCGACAAATGCTCTTGCCTGACATGCGCGGCGGGAGCACGATGCTGGTGACGCCGCTCTGCGGCCACTGAGGAGCACGCGATGCCAGACCCCGATCAGCCCTTCTCGGTGCACTATCCAGCCGGCCATGAAGTGATTCCTCCTACCGGCGTCGTCTTCGCACCGGGAGGGCAACTGAGTGGGCCGCTAAGGGCCTCCCTCGTCGCTGGGATGAAGTTTTCGGGCAAGCGGAACGCCCTCAAGGGTGTTAGTGGCGAACCGATAGGTGAGATGGAGATAGGTGCCTCCTGGATCCGGCAGAAGTTTGACAACGGGTCGATGTACTACGAGTTCGGCTCGCCCTCGGGTAAGGGCCCGTTCTGGGTGGAAAAGGAGTTCGACTCCTACTACCAACCGCCGGGTCAAGGCGATCTGGGGGCCACGGGTGGCCCTGGGGGAATTTTGGGAGGCCCGACCGGCGACACGGTGGCTTTCGATGACGAGGGAGGCAGGTTCACCCCGTTTGAACACGCACATCTCTTCTGGTGGCCCGACGTCGGAGTTAGGGCTCTGCCAGAGAACGGCCAGGTTGCGGTCGAGTTCACGAACCTCCATTGCTCGAGAGAGACCTCGAACGACCAGCTGTCCGCCGCGGACGAGCCCTACGTGATCTTCGCGGTAATCGGTCCGGACGCGACGACCACCCTGCTCACCACCACGTACGGCGACGTCGATGCAGGGGACAACCGAACCGAACGAATGGTCCTGTACGCCGGATCGCCTGCCGGACTGGCGATAGGAACGGTTCTGCGGGAGTGGGACATGGGCAATCCCCAAGAGGCCAAGAAAGCTGTCGAGGAGACAGTCGACAGCCTTGTCAGGACTGCCGGGCTGGCGCTGAAGTACGTCCCCGGATTCGGCCAGGTCCTCCTCCTTGGACTCACGCTCATCGGACTCCTCGCGGACGCGCTCAGCGAACCGATCAGCAAGGCTCTCGACCTGGAAGACGACACCCTGGGTGCAGCGAGCCTCTCGCTCACGGCCAAGTCGATGGTCCTAGGAGCCACGGACGCGATGCCCATGGAAGGTGGATTGCCGCGCCCATTGCCTATCGGGAGCCTGAGGTTTCTGGGTGATGGAGGCGACTACACGGCCAGCTTCGGCGTACGGCTCGCGTGAGCCTCTCGGCGTTGCCAGCTGCGCCGCGCACGAATGCGGTCCCTCGTACGACGGGCGGACGGCCGCGCGAATCTGCCGCGATCGGTGCGTCGAACCCCGGTGTCCAGGCATCTGCACCGACGTCCCCCACAGCGCGCATCGTCAGAGGCTGCCGCGATTGGTGAACGCCCAGTCCAGGCCGTCCTCGCCCTGGCTGTCCATCGTGGCGTCGCGCCGCAGCCCCGCCTTCAGCGCGACGCCCTGGCTGGACCGGTTGCCGGGTCGCACGCGGGCCACGACCAGCTCCGCCGGCAGCTCGTCCGCGACGCTGGCGAGGACGGCCGTGGCCGCCTCGGTGGCGAAGCCCTGGCCCCACGCGTCGGGCGCGAACCGGTAGACCAGGTTCAGCGCCGGGCGCCCGTGCGCGTCCATCCGCTTCACTCCCGCGTAGCCGATGATGCCGTCCTCGCCGAGCTCGCGGACGCACCAGTAGCCGAAGCCGTGCTCGTCCCAGTGGCGGACCCACCGGGCCACGAGACCAGCCGCCGCGGCCTCGTCGTCGACCCGGTCGGACGGGTTGTGCTCGACGGTGCGCGGGTCCCCGAGGATCGCCAGTACGCCGGCCGCGTCGGTCGGGGCGGGCCGGGCCAGCCGCAGCCGCTCGGTCCTCAGCTCCGTCAACCGCCGGCGGCCGCCGACCACAGCACCGCGGTCGGCGAGGCGGCGGTCAGCTGCTGGCTGCCGTGCCAGGAGACGAAGGACGCCTGCGGGAGGTAGTCGCGCCCGAGGAAGAAGGCGCGGTCGAGGTCGGTCACGGTGAGCGTGGCGCCGTTGTCGGCCAGGCCGATCGGGACCCGTCGCACGGACACGGAGACCACGTCGGCGGAGGTGGTGCCGGCCGGCAGCTCCACGCTGGTGGCGGACGGGACGTCGCGGTTGACGCTCCACTCAGGGACCAGGTGGTCCGAGGAGTAGGTCCTCGGGTCACCCGCGAGCCGGACGTCGACGGCGAGCCCCACCCCAGCCTCGGCCGCCGCAGGGGAGGTGTCGTGGTCGAGCGCCACGTAGAGGTAGCTGCGCT
>CAZEPK010000211.1:0-8963 GCA_964514085.1 uncultured Nocardioides sp. | reverse complement strand
GGGGTCAGACCCGGCCGGTCATCCGCCGGCCGCGCTGGCCGCCGCCAGCGCCGAACGGGCCCTGCCCGCCGAAGGGGTCGTGGCCGCCGACGAAGGGCAGGCTGGACAGGTCGATGTCGACGTTGATGGCGCCCTCGCGGGTGGCGGCGCGGACCACGTTGACCAGCCAGGTGTTGAGCGAGTGGCCGGAGCGGGCCGCGAACTCCTCGGCCTTGGCCTTCACCGACTCCGGCAGCCGCAGCGTGATCCGGGCGACCCCGCCCTCCTCCTCGTCCTCCGGGCTGGGCGGCGCCGGGGGCGCCGGGGGCGTGGGCGGCGCCGGCGGCACGCTGGGGGCGTCGACGACGAAGGCGAGCTCGCGACCGTCGAGGCGGACGTCGACCCCGCCGGCCGGCATCTCGGCGGTGATCTCGGTGGCCGCCTGGGAGATGGCCTCCATCAGCGCGAGCCGGGCCGCCGGGTCCAGGGCGTAGGTCAGCCGCTCGGCGGCGGCGTGGGCCTCGGGGCCGGCGGCCTCGGCGGCGGCCAGCAGGTCCCGCCGGAGGCTGTCGACGTACGGCGTGATGTCCATGTGCACCACCATGACACCACCGTGACGTCATGTCAAGGACGAAGTGGTGTCACCTGACGTCAGGTGACGTCACGGTGGTCGGCGAGCCCCTCCAGAAGGGTGAGGTGACCCCGTTTGCCGGGGCCGGAGCGCGGGCACCACCCACGTGGCCTCGAGGGCCGCACAGCTGGAGAAAGGGTGTCCGCGCATGTCCGCACCGGTCACCACCATGGCCGACACGCTCATCGATGCCGGCCCGGTGGACTACCTGATCGTCTTCCTCTACTTCGCCGTCGTCCTCGGCATCGGTGTCCTGGCTCGGCGCCAGGTCTCCGACTCGGTCGACTTCTTCCTCTCGGGCCGCTCGCTGCCGGCCTGGGTGACGGGCCTGGCCTTCATCTCGGCCAACCTCGGTGCCGTCGAGATCATGGGCATGTCGGCCAACGGCGCCCAGTTCGGCATCCCCACGGTGCACTACTTCTGGGTGGGCGCCATCCCGGCGATGCTGTTCCTCGGCGTCGTGATGATGCCCTTCTACTACGGCTCCAAGGTCCGTTCGGTGCCCGAGTTCATGCGTCGACGGTTCGGGACCGGTGCGCACCTGGTCAACGCCATCTCGTTCGCCGTGGCGCAGCTGCTCATCGCCGGGATCAACCTCTACCTGCTCGGCTCGATCATCCAGGCGCTCCTGGGCTGGCCGCTGTGGCTGGCCCTGGTCGTCTCCGCCGCGATCGTGCTGACCTACATCACGCTCGGCGGGCTGAGCGCGGCCATCTACAACGAGGTGCTGCAGTTCTTCGTCATCGTGGCCTCACTGGCCCCGCTGACCCTGATCGGCCTGCACCGGGTCGGCGGGTGGGGCGGCCTGACCGACAAGATCAACGCAGCCGCCGCCGACGGCAACTCCGGGGGTGTGAGCGGCGGGGACCAGCTCAACTCCTGGCCGGGCAACGCGCTGACCGGCTTCACCTCCGACTTCTGGTCGATCGTCGGCATCGTCTTCGGCCTGGGCTTCGTGCTCTCCTTCGGCTACTGGACCACGAACTTCGTCGAGGTCCAGCGCGCGATGGCCTCGAACTCGATCTCCTCGGCCCGCAAGACGCCGATCATCGGTGCGTTCCCGAAGATGTTCGTCCCGTTCATCACCATCATCCCCGGCATGATCGCCGCGGTCCTGGTCAAGGAGATGGTCCAGACCAAGGCCGGTGAGACCGTGCCCGGAGGAGCGTCGGGGGACGTGAAGTTCAACGACTCCCTGCTCTTCCTGATGCGCGACGTGCTGCCCAACGGGCTGCTGGGGGTGGCGATCACCGGGCTCCTGGCAGCGTTCATGGCCGGCATGGCGGCCAACATCTCGGCGTTCAACACGGTGCTCAGCTACGACCTCTGGCAGACCTACGTGGTCAAGGAGCGCGACGACGACTACTACCTGCGCGTGGGCCGGCTGGCCACCGTGGCGGCCACCGTGGTGGCGATCTTCACCGCCGCGCTGGCGTCGAACTTCTCCAACATCATGGACTACCTCCAGACGCTGTTCGGCTTCTTCAACGCTCCGTTGTTCGCGACGTTCATCCTCGGGATGTTCTGGAAGCGGATGACCCCGGCGGCCGGCTGGATCGGTCTGTCGGCCGGCACGCTGGCCGCGATCCTGACCGCGATCCTGTGCGAGGGCACCCTGGGCGGGCTGAGCCAGGGCGTCATCCCCCTGTCGGGTCAGGGCGCGTCGTTCGTGGCGGCCTCGGCGGCGTTCGTCGTGGACATCGTGCTGAGCGTCGTGGTCTCCATGGTGACCCGGCCCAAGCCGGTCGAGGAGCTGAAGGGACTGGTCTACTCCGAGACGCCCAGGGAGGACCTGGTCGACGCCGACGAGGCGACCTACCCGTGGTACCGCCGGACCATCCCCCTGGCCGGCGTCGCGCTGGTCATGGTCATCATCCTGAACGCGCTGTTCTGAGGAGGACGAAGCCATGAGCGAGCAGACCACGCACACGGGCAGCCGCAAGCACACCGCGGGCGCGCTCGACATCCGCAACATCATCGGCGGCCTGCTGGGCGCCTACGGCGTGATCCTGGTCCTGATGGGGCTCCTCGGCGACAAGGAGCTCGACAAGACCGGCGACGTCAACGCCAACCTGTGGGCCGGGCTGGGCATGGCGGTCGTGGGCGCCGCGTTCCTCGTCTGGGCCCGGCTCAAGCCGATCGTCGTCCCGGAGCACGTGGACGCCCCCGCGGGCGACCACCCCTCGCACCCGGCGGACGGTCAGTCGGGCAGGTAGCGCGGCGGCCGCAGCCCGGCAGGCTCCACCTCGAGCCCGGAGCTGGTGCCGGACGCCTTGGCGCCGTAGACCACGACGGTGTCGATGACCCGCTCGGAGCGGTAGAGGTCGATGGTCAGCGGGCAGCCGCGGACGTCGCGCGGGCCCCGCGGGTCGATCTCGAGGCGCAGCGCGAACCGGCGTCCCACCGTGGGCGGGCGCGGGACGCCGCACCACTGCTCCGGCGGGATCGTCGCGTCCACGCGGAGGGCCGGCATGCCGCTGGTCGTCGGTGCGGCCTGGTGGGCCGCGGCCTCGATGAGGTCGAAGGCCTCACCCCACCGCTTGCGGTCCACGGCGTCGGCCCGGACGAAGCTGCGCGCCATGCTCCCGCTGACCAGCAGGTCCACCGTGTCGGCGAACTCGGGCGCCTCGCCGCCGAGGGCGAAGGCCACGAACTCCCAGGCGTCGGAGCGGGCGACGTACTGCGCCTCGCAGAAGACGTCGGACGGTACGGCGGTCCGCACCGTCACCGTGGCGCCCTTGCGGACCGGCTCGCCGGCGGGTGGGTCCGACCCGAGCACCAGGCCCTGCGGCTCGCAGGCCCGCGCGGGCCGGAGCTGGACGTCGTAGCCCTGCTCCTCCAGCAGCTGCTCGGCCTGGGCGCCGTCGAGGGCGAACAGCGAGGGCATCGGCTCGGGCGGGGGCCGGTAGGTCAGGGCCACCGCGGCGGCCACCGCCACGCCGGCCAGGGCGATGCCCACCACCGGACCGGTGCGGCTCCGGCGGGGCGGCGCGCCGTGGATCAGCTGCTCCAGGGCCTCCTGGACCAGCGGATCAGGGTCCTCGGCGCGCTGGATCCGCTTGCGCTGGGCCAGCAGCACCTGGTCCACCAGCGTGCCGGCCTCGCCCTCGGCGCAGCCGAGCAGCACGGCGTGCTCGATGAGCCTGCCGTACCGCGCCGCGACGTACTGGTCGAAGTCCACGACACCTCCGTCGTGAGCCTACGGCCGGGTCGGCTGGGCGTCGGGGTCCGCCCGACCTCCCTCAGAGGTCGAACAGCGATCCGGACTCGTTGATGTCCACGTCGGTCTTGGGGGTGTGGACCTCACCGGAGGGGGCGGCCGGCTTCGGCTTCTCCTCGGCCCGGGCCTCGGGCTCTTCCGCAGCAGGCTCGGGCTCGGCCTCCGGCTCGGCCTCGGGCTCGGGCTCGGGCTCGGTCGCGTCATCGGTGTCCGAGAACGTCGCGGCCTGGCTCAGTGCGGCGCCTCCGGACAGACCCTGCGCCGGGCCCCCGGGCTCGTCGACCTCCGCCTCCGGCTCGTCGACCTCTGACTCCGCCTCGGTCGCTGCCTCGGGCTCGGGCTCGGCCTGCGCGACCGGGGCATCGACGACCTCCGGGGCCGCGATGTCGAACAGGGAGCCGCTGTAGGTCAGGTCGGCCACCGGCTGGGCGGGCGTCTCGTCCTTCGCCGCCTCGTCCTTCGCCGCCTCGTGCTCGGCCTCCGGCTCCGGGTCCGTTGCGGGCTCCGGGTCCGGCTCGGTGGTCGCGGCCGGGCTGGGAGCGGGCTCCTCGTCGGCCGCGATGTCGAAGAGGGACCCGCCCGAGCCCAGGTCGGCCGCCGGTGCGGCCGGCACTTCGGGCTCCGGCGCGGGCTCGGCCTCCGCCTCCGCGGCAGGCGCGGCGTCCGGCTCCTCGTCGGCTTGGATGTCGAAGAGGGACCCACCCGAGCCCAGGTCGGCCGCCAGCGCGGCCGGCGCCTCGTCCTTGGTTTCGTCCTTTGTCTCGGTCGCGGTGCTGGTCCGGGGCTCGGCGTCCGCTGCAGGCTCGTCGTCGTCGGCCTCGATGTCGAACAGCGAGCCGCCGGACGGCGCCGCCTCGGCAGCCGGCTCCTCCTCGGCGGCGGGCGCCTCGGGCTCGTCGTCGGCCCCCAGGTCGAACAGCGAGGACCCCGAGGACCCCGAGGACCCCGAGGACCCCGAGGACCCGGACGAGGCAGCCTCGGCCTCCTCCTGCGGGGTCTTGTCGGCCGCGGCGGTCTGCGGCTTGTCGGGCTCCTCCGCGGCGTCGTCGGCGGGGGTGTCGAAGAGCGACGAGCCGCCACCGGAGGCCTTCGCCGCGGGCGAGGCCTCGGAGGTCTCGGTGACCGTGTCGGCGCTGATCGTCTCGTCGCCCGGCTCGGGCTCGGCCTTGGTCTCGACCGGGCGCTCCTGGAGCGCGGTGGCCGTGCCGCCACCGGAGGCCGCCGCAGCGGCGGCCGAGGTGGAGCCCGGGGCGCGACGGGTGGCCATCTCGCCCTTCACCGAGGCCAGCAGCATCTGGGCCACGTCGAGGACCTCGACCTCCTCGCGCGCCTGGCCCTTGTCGATGGCCGCGGTCAGCCCGTCGGAGAGCATCACCCGGCAGAAGGGGCAGCCGACCGCGATCTGGTCGGCACCGGTGCCGATGGCCTCGTTGGTGCGGTTGACGTTGATCCGCTCACCGATGTTCTCCTCCATCCACATGCGCGCGCCGCCGGCGCCGCAGCAGAAGGACCGCTCGGAGTTCCGCTCCATCTCCACGAACTCCGCGCCGGGCAGGACCTGCAGGAGCTCGCGCGGCGGCTCGTAGACGCCGTTGTGGCGGCCGATGTAGCACGGGTCGTGGTAGGTGATCTTGCGCTGGTGGGCTCCCGCGCCGTCCTTGACCGGCGTGAGCCGACCCTCGCGCACCAGCCGGTTGAGCAGCTGGGTGTGGTGGACGACCTCGAGCTCGATGCCGAAGTCCTTGTACTCGTTCTTCAGCGTGTTGAAGCAGTGTGCGCAGGTCGAGACGACCTTCTTGACCTTGTACTCCTTGAAGGTCTCGACGTTCTGCTGGGCCAGGCCCTGGAAGACGAACTCGTTGCCGGCTCGGCGGGCCTGGTCGCCGTTGCAGGTCTCCCCGTTGCCGAGGACGGCGAAGGAGACGTCGGCCATGTGCAGCAGCTCGGCGACCGCGCGCGTCGTCTTCTTCTGGCGGTCCTCGTAGGCGCCCGCGCAGCCGACCCAGAACAGCCACTCGACCTCGTCGAGCGACTCGACGTCCTCGCCGACCACCTTGACCTCGAAGTCGAGGCCCTGCGCCCAGTCCATGCGGGCGGTGGGCGACATGTTCCAGGGGTTGCCCTTGTTCTCCATGCCCTTGAACAGCTGGTTCAGCTCGGGCGGGAAGCTGGACTCGACGAGCACCTGGTAGCGCCGCATGTCGATGACGTGGTCGACGTGCTCGATGTCGACCGGGCACTGCTCGACGCAGGCGCCGCAGGTGACGCAGGACCACAGCACGTCGGTGTCGATGATCGCGCCGCCGGTGGGCTCCCAGGCCAGGCCCTCGGTCTCGCCGACCAGCGGGCGGTCGGCCTCGTCCAGCACGGCCTGCGGCAGCGAGGCCCGGTCGGCCTCGTCGGCCAGGAGGTACGGCGCCTTCGCGAACGCGTGGTCGCGGAGGTTCATGATCAGCATCTTGGGAGACAGCGGCTTCTCGGTGTTCCACGCCGGGCACTGCGACTGGCACCGACCGCACTCGGTGCAGGTGGCCATGTCGAGCAGGCCCTTCCACGAGAAGTCCTCGATCGACCCGATGCCGAGCGTGGTGTTCTCGTCCATGTCCTCGATGTCGTCGAGGGTGACCGGCTTGCCCTCGGACGTGAGGGGCTTGACCGCACCGAGCGCGACCGGCTGGCGCTTGAAGGCCACGTTGAGCGGCGCCACGAAGATGTGCAGGTGCTTGCTGTTGAGCACGATCACCAGGAACGCGAGCATCACGCCGATGTGCAGCAGCAGCCCGACGCCCTCGAGGACCTCGAGCGGGTCGTGGGAGAGGCCGTCGAGCAGCTTGCCGATCGCCGTCGAGACGAAGGCGCCGTTGCCGTAGGGCAGGTTGCCCGCCGCGGACGCCGAGCCGCGGAAGAGCAGCATCGTCCAGATGACGTTCACGATCATGCCGAGGATCACCCAGGCGCCGCCGAGGTGCGAGCCGCTGAAGCGTGACTTCCGGCCCAGCCGGTGCGGGTTGTTGCGCACCCGGATCAGGGCGAAGGTCGCCAGGCCGGCCAGGCACATCACGGCGATGAAGTCCTGGGCGAAGCCGAGCGCGTCCCAGTGGCCGACGAGCGGGATGGCCCACTTCGGGTTGCGCGAGAACAGGATCCCGAAGGCCTCGAGGTAGACCGTGCCCAGGATCAGGAAGGCCCAGAAGACGAAGAAGTGCGCGGCGCCGGGGATGGACCACTTGAGCAGCTTGCGCTGGGCGAAGACCTCGCCCAGCTGGCTCTTGACCACCGCACCGAGCCGGTGGGTCACGTGCTCCACCCGGTCGGGCGCCGGCTGGCCGCTGGTGATCAGCCGGTAGAGGAAGAACAACCTCCGCCCGGCGACCGGGAGGGCGACGACGAGCATCACCAGGCCGACGATCAGCACCCACAGGTCCACAGCTTCAGTCCTCTTCCCGACGGTTGAGCACGACCAGCGGCAGCCTACGGGCCGCACGCCGACGAGGCTCGGGTCTGAGACGGATCCTACTTCTCAGTAACTTGGCGCCGGCCTCCAGGTCCCGGCCCGGACGGGACAGCAGACCCTGGGGCCCGGGACCCGGCACCGGCCAGGCTCTGGCTCGCCCGGTCCGGACGGGAACCGGATTTTCCCGTGTCTCGTCCCAGACCACGCGAACGGGCCATTTACGGTGGCCCGCCTCTGTCTGCAGAATCCTCCACCACACACACCACACCACCAGGCACACGGGGACTCGGCCCCTCGCGCGTCCCTCCAGAGAAGGTGCGATGACCGACATCTCCGAGCCCCCTCACTCCGACCTGCCCGCGGGCGCGCGGTTCGACCCGGTCACGGGTGCCGAGCGCGGCGCCGGTGGCGGCGCCCGCACGAGGAGCTTCGCCCTGCAGCCGGGCGAGCCCGTGGCCTCCTTCAACGTGGTCAGCTCGCTGATGCCGCTGGCCTCGGGCACGGCGCCGCAGACCTACCGCTGGGCCCTCGGCCTGGGGATCCTCATCCCCGTCGTGGCCGGGGCCCTGGGCTTCCTGGCCTTCGCCTTCGTGGCCGCGGCCCTCGTGGTGCCGGCGGTCTACGTGGTCTACATGTACGACGTCAACCAGTGGGAGGACCAGCCGGTCGGCGTGGTGCTCGGCGCGATCGGTGCCGCCGCGGCGCTGGGGGTCGGCTTCACCTTCCTCTGGCACGCCGGGCTCCTGGGCAGCGACCTCGCGACCGTGGACTTCGACGGCAACGGCTCCGGCTCGGTGCGGTGGACCAGCTTCTTGGTGCTGGTGCTGCTCGTCCCGACCGTGGGCGAGGTGCTCAAGCAGGTCGGGCCGATCCTGCTCGCGCGGCTGCCGAAGTTCGACGACATGATCGACGGCCTGACCTTCGGCGTCGCGGCCGGCGCGGCCTTCGCCGCCGCCGAGACGATCGTGGTCAACCGCGGCCTGTTCTCGACCTTCGGCCACGTCGACTCGCCCAACGCCGGCTTCTGGGTCTCCCTGATCCTCTCGGCGGCCGTGGTCAAGCCGATCGTGTACGGCGCGGCGACCGGCATCGCCGTGGCCAGCTTCTCCGGCCTCGGCGCGGGGTACGACGGCTTCCGGCCGGCCTACCTGCGTGGCCTGTCCGAGGCGCTGGCGGCCAACATCCTCTTCCAGGGTGGGCTGTTCTTCGCCTCGCGGGTCGAGGGCACCGGCGGCGCGGTCCTGGGCCTGGTCTGGGGCGCGCTCATCGCCGCTGTGCTCCTCGTCCGGCTCCGCTACCTGCTGCACTACGCCGTGCTCGAGGCCGCCCTCGAGGCCTCCTCGACCGGGACCGTGCTCAAGGACAGCGCCCGCGGCACGGCGTACTGCCCCTCCTGCGAGATGCCGCTCCTGGTCGGCGCCCACTTCTGCGTGGCCTGCGGGACCTCGGTCCGCGCCGGCAACAAGGTCACGCGGGCCCGCAACCGCACCGACGACGAGGCGCTCGCGGCACCGGCTCGCCCCAGCCTGCGGCCGACCCCGGCCGGGACGGCACCCCAGGACGGCAGGACGACCGCCGTGGTCGTCGGCGCGGTGGTCGCCACCATCCTCATCGGCGGGGTGGTCGGCCAGGTCGCCGCGGCCGGCGCCGACCAGGGCGAGGACAGCAGGCCTCCCTCG
>CAZEPK010000210.1:0-9062 GCA_964514085.1 uncultured Nocardioides sp. | reverse complement strand
CGAGCCTTGGCCGTATGGGATGTCGATGACGATCGAACCGATGTGGAAGACGAAGCTGTCGTCGTGGCCCAAGATCCCCTTGCCCTGGGTCAGGCCCCTGACCGATCCGACCGTCGTCAACGTGGGCGACTCGTAATGTTCATGCACTGGTGCACCTCCTTCGCGTGTCTCGACCTACCGGCCGCCGGAAGCGGCGACCGGGTCTCTCCGGAGCTCGCGGCCGCTGCTGTCGAGCAGGCCGCGCGCTCCGAGCTCGTCGAGGAACGTCAGGACGTCCTCCTGGGCCAGCCGGTCGGGGATGTCGAAGGCGTCGACCATGGCCTGGATCAGCTGCTGCAGCGTCCGGTCCTCGGTCAGCTGCTTCATCAGCAGCGTGCCGCTGGCGTTGGTCGTCAGGTAGGTCGACGAGCGCAGGTCCAGGATCACCAGGTCGCCGTCGATCTCGCGCCAGGTGATGTCGTCCACACGTAGTTTCATGATTCCCATCCGATGAAGCCCGGCGCTGTTGGTGGCGCGTTGACCGCACCGTAGGTAGACCCCGGCGGTCGGGGACCGGCGCGGTGTGCGCGTACTCACATTGGTGTACGACCGGGCGGCGCCCGCCAGACCGGCGGGGTGGGCGCCCGCGCTCGGCGGCCGGTCCGGCGGGTGGTCCAGCGACCTCCCGGGGCCCCTCCCCAATGTCGGGTACGCACGGCGGATCGCGCCGTCCGCGCCACGCGGGTCGGGTGTGATCTCGATGGTGGGGCCAGATCTGCGCCCAGCAGCACCACCGAGCCGAAGGAAGGTCCATCGAATGCGTGTCCTCGTTGCGGGAGATCGCGGCTACATCGGAGCCGTTCTCATGCCCATGCTGATCAGGGCCGGCCACGAGGTCGTGGGCCTCGACGTCGGCTGGTACGACGGGTGCGACTTCGGTCCCGTGCCGGGCGGCTACGAGGCGCGCACGGGCGACATCCGCGACCAGCGGCCCGAGGACCTCGAGGGGTTCGACGCGGTGGTGAACCTGGCCGCCATCTCCAACGACCCGGTCGGCCACCTCAACCCCGAGGCGACCTACTCGGTCAACGCCCACGGCGCCGCGCACCTGGCCCAGGTGGCCCGTGAGGCGGGCGTGCCGCGCTACGTCTTCTCCTCCTCCTGCAGCCTCTACGGCGCGGCGGGCGACGAGGCGGTCACCGAGGAGAGCGACTTCAACCCCGTGACGCCGTATGGCCAGAGCAAGGTGATGGCCGAGCAGCTGATCGCCAAGTTCGCCGACGACACCTTCAGCCCGACCTACCTCCGCAACGCCACGGCCTACGGCTCCAGCCCCCGGCTGCGGGCGGACATCGTGGTCAACAACCTGACCGGGGCCGCGCTCACCGCCGGCCAGGTCGCCCTGCAGAGCGACGGCTCCCCGTGGCGCCCGCTGGTCCACGCCGAGGACATCTCGCGCGCGGTGCTCGCGGTGCTCGAGGCCGACCGGGACGTCATCCACGACCAGGCCTTCAACGTCGGCCGGGACGAGGACGTGGTCCAGATCCGCACCATCGCCGACGCGGTGGCGGAGCGGACCGGTGCGCCGGTGACCTACGCCGAGGGTGCCTCGGCCGACAAGCGGGACTACCGCGTCGACTTCACCAAGATCAAGGAGCTGCTCCCGGGCTTCCAGCCGAGGTGGACGGTCCCTGCCGGGATCGACGAGCTGACCGCGGACATGGAGCGCAACGGCCTCACCGCCGAGCAGTTCGGCCACACCTTCGTGCGCCTGGAGCAGATCAACCGGCTCAAGGCGGAAGGTCGCCTCGACGACATGCTCCGGACCGTCGTCCCCGCCCCGGCCGGCTGACCGGATCGCTGCGCAGGGAGCATCGCCCGTGAGCGTCGCCAAGGTCGCCGTGGTGGTCATCACCTACAACAGCGCCGACGTCCTCCCCGCCTGCCTGGAGGCCCTCCGGCACGGCGGGGCGGACGGCGTGGAGCTGACCGACGTCGTCGTGGTCGACAACGCCTCGACGGACGACTCCACGGACGTCGCGGCGGCGGCCGAGGGCCTGCCGATCTCCGTGGTCCGGCTGACCGAGAACGTCGGGTACGCCGCGGGCCTCAACGCCGGGGTGGCCGCGCTCCGCGGCCGTCCGCCCGAGGCGGTCATGGTGCTCAACCCCGACTGCAGGGTCCGGCCCGGTGCGCTGGCCGTGCTGGCGAAGGACCTCCGGACGTCCGGGCGCGGCATCGTGGCCCCCCGCCTGGTGAACGTGGACGGCAGCCTGCAGCCGAGCCTGCGCCGGCTGCCGACCGTGCTCGGCGCGCTGGTGGAGGCGGTGGTGGGCGGCAAGATCGCCGACCGCCTCGGCGTGGGCGAGCTGATCTTCTCCGACGGGCCGCACGACACCGCCGGTCCGGCGGCCTGGGTGACCGGTGCCGCACTGCTCATCGCCTGGGCGCTCCTGGAGTCCGTCGGACCCTGGGACGAGCGCTTCCTGCTCTACAGCGAGGAGACCGAGTTCATGCTCCGCGCCTCCGACCACGGCTGGTCCACGTGGTACGAGCCGGCCGCCGTCGTCGAGCACACCGGTGGGGAGTCGGGGACCAGGCCCAGCCTGGCCGCCCTGGTGACGGTCAACAAGGTCGCGCTGTTCCGGCGCAGGCACGGCGTCCTGAGGGGGCTGGCCTACTCCGGGAGCGTGCTGCTCGGCACCGTGTTCCGGGCCGCGGCGGGCAAGCGGACCGCCCGCGCGTCGATGGCGGCCCTGCTGTTCCCCTCCCACCGCATCCACTCGCTCGCGGAGCTCCGGTGACGGCGCTACGGCTGGTGCCGTTCTCCGAGCTGACCGGCGACGAGCTGGACACCTGGCGCGCGCTGCGCGCCGGCAACCCGCAGCTGGACAGCGCCTACTTCGACCCTGCGTTCGCGGCGGCCGTGCAGGCCAGCGGCGTCGAGGTCACCGTGGCCGTCGACGGTCGCGGGCCCGCGCTGACCCGCCTGCTGGCCTGCCAGCGCGACGGTGCGGTGCTGCGTCCCGTCGGCTGGCCCGGCGCAGACTTCCAGGGCGCGGTCCTGGCCCCGGGCGCCTCCTTCGACCTGCGGGGGCTGCTGGTCGACGGCGTGCGGGTCTTCGAGTTCGACCACTGGCTGCTCCCGAGCGCCGACGCCGAGCCGTGGGTCGAGACCCGCGCGGCCTCGCCGTACGTCGAGGTCGGGGGCGGCCTGGACGGCTACCTGTCCCGGGCGTCCAAGAGCGGCCGCGACAACATGTCGCAGGCCCGCCGGCGCACCGCCCGGGCCGAGCGCGAGCTCGGCCCGCTGACGTTCCGGGCGGAGTCGTCGGACCCGGAGGCCCTGGCCTGGCTGGTGGACCGCAAGCGCGAGCAGTACGCCGCGACGGGTGCGCGCGACCACTTCGCGAGCCCCGACCGCCGCCGCCTCCTCTCGCTGCTCCTCGACACCCACGAGCCCGGCTGCGAGGGCATCCTCTCGACGGTCCACTTCGGTGACACCCTCGTGGCCGCGCACCTCGGCATCCGCACCCGCAGCGTCCTGCACTGGTGGTTCCCGGTCTACGACCCGGCCCACTCCGCCCTCGCACCCGGGTGGATCCTGCTGCGCGAGCTGGCCCAAGCGGCTCCCGAGCTGGGCCTGGAGCGGGTCGATCTCGGCCGCGGCGACGACGAGTACAAGCGGCGGGCCCGCACCGGCGAGGTCGAGGTGGCCGCCGGGGCCCTCACCGGGACCGCGGCGCGCCGGGTCGGGCACAAGGCCCGGCGCGCCGCCCTCACCGCGGCCAAGGCCTCGCCGCTCGCGCCCCTGCTCCGCAGGGCCGTGCACGCACAGCGGCGGCGCCGGTCCGGCGACCGGACCCCGGCCGGCCGCTAGCCGACCGCTGGCCGACCGCTGGCCGGCTGCTGGTTCGCTGGCTGGTCCGCGGCTGGACGGTGCGGGTCAGACGACGGCGTACGGGTCGACCGGTGCGCCGGTGACCTCGGCGGTCACGATCCGCAGCAGCGCGCCGCTGAGGCCGACCAGGAGCATCGCCATGGCCGACACCGTGGGGAAGGCCGCGAAGTCGAACGTGGCGAACGTCGGGAAGATGACGACCAGGGACGCCGTGAGCGCCAGCGCCAGGTCGCGGTCGGTGCCGGGCACCGACGCCTCGTCGTCGTGCTCGGGGAGCGCGCCGCAGAGGAGCCGGACCCGGACCGCGGCGTAGATCCCGGCCGCGAAGACACCGAGGAACGCCGCCAGCCCGAGGATCCCGCTGTCCACCAGCGTGAGCAGATACTGGTTGTCGAAGACCTCGTGCTTCGGCGCGTACCAGGTACCGATCCCGCGACCCAGCCACAGGTGCTGGGAGATGAGCTCCCGCGCCGTGGCGTAGTCGTGGGTCCGCCACTGGACGCTGTCGTCGTTCTTGGCGTTCTGGAACAGGCTCAGGAAGGTGCTGAGGAGTCCCGGGGAGAGGAACTTGATGACCACCAGGAAGCCGATGCCGGCGATGGCCATCCAATTCCGGCGCTGCGCGGACCAGCCGATGAACAGGGCGATGCCGGCGGCGGTGAGGCCCACGATGGCCGAGCGCGAGACCGAGAACATCAGGCCGGCGCCGATGAGCCCGACACATGTCCACCAGAGGCGGGCGCGGTCACCGCTCGTCGTGGCGCGGAAGGCCAGGTGGATCGCCAGCGGCAGCATCATCGCGCAGAGGACACCGAACTCGAGCGGGTTGGCCGTGGTCCCCGCAGCACGGCTCAGGCCGTCCCTGCTGCCAACGGAGTTGTCGAACGAGCTGAAGTGGGTGCCGGGTGCTCGCATCAAGGGCGTCGGGTCGAAGCCGACCAGGTACTGCAAGATCCCGACAGCGGCGATGACCGACCCGCAAACCACGATGACCCGCAGCAGGAAGTAGAGACGGTCGCGACTGCGGACGCCATCGCAGAGCGCCAGTCCGACGAAGGTCAGGGCCAGGACGGTGACCATCGTGTGGTCGCCGATCTCCCTCTCGTCGGACTCGAGGTGGCTCATCGAGGAGCTGGCGTAGGACGCGAGCAGCACGCACGGGTAGAGGAAGAGCATGGTGCGCACCGGGCTGCGGCCCTTCGCGGCGCCCAGGGTCGTCGTCATCTGGGTGCACAGCCACAGCGCGCCCAAGCCGAGCGCGGCGATGGATGCAGCCGAGAGCGAGAGCGGGAGACCGTTCATGACCAGCCGGGAGGGCAGGACGAACTGGAGCACCACGAAGAAGGCCAGGACCGTCGTCGCGTCCGCACTGCGCGAGGTCCGCGGCGCGATGGGGGCCCGGCCGCCGAGCCGCTTGGGGCCGGCGGGGCGCTCGAGGAGGCTCACGGCTCCTCCGTCGTCCGGCTCTCGAGCAGTCCCACGGCACCGCTGGTGCGTTCGCGCCGCGCTGCGCGGGACAGCCGGCCGCCGGCCGGTGCCGGGCGGGCGTCCGCACCGGAGCGGAGGCGGTCGGCGTCGCTCCACGGCACGGGTCCCATCGGTGCGACGTCGTCGTCGACGGCGCTCAGGGTGCCCGCGCGTCCCCACTCGGCCGCACGCCGCTTCTCCTCCCGGCGGCGGCGACGGGCGGTCATCAGGCTCTCGAAGCCGTAGACCGCGCCCAGGGCGGCGAAGCCGGCCAGGGCGGCCGCGGCGGCCGCGGCCCGGAGCGGGCTGCCGCTCAGGGCGACGCCCGCGGTGGGGGCCACGACCACCTGCAGCTCGATGTGGGTCGACGCCGGGGCGTCGAGCTGGGTTTGGCGCTCGTCGAGGACCTCCGCCGCCATGGTGGAGACCTTCAGCGTGATGTCGCGCGCAGCCTCGGCGCTCGGCCCGGTCCCCTGGACGAAGACGAAGGGCCCGGACTGGAGCAGCTCGGGGTTGGTGGTGCCGTTGTTGACCGTGTAGCCGGTCGTGCCTCCGGGGACGATGCCCAGCGACGTGGCGACCTCAGGGCTGGTCAGCTGCTGGATCACGATCGACGCGGTGAGCGCCAGGCTGGCGTCGAAGTTCAACAGCGGGTTGGTGACCGGGTTGGGGTGCGTGGGCTGGGTCGACTCCGTTCCGCCGGACAGCGGGGTCGTCAGCACCAGGACGCTGTTGGACTGGTACTCGACCGGGACCACGGAGTACGCCGCCGCGGACAGCCCCAGCACTGCGGCGAACGCGGGCACCGTGATGTAGAAGCGTCGGAAGAGGACCGCCACGGTCCGCCAGAAGTCCATCAGGCGTCCCTCACGACTTCCGGTACCGGTACCTGTCCCTGACCTTCACGGGGACGGGCGCGAGCGCGTGGTCGGGCTTCTGGGCCAGCGTGGCCATGACGTGCCCGTGGTCGTGGTCGCGCTGCGGCTCGCGCGGACCGGTCGTCGGGCCGGTGGTCGGGCCGGTGGTCGGGCCGGCGATCGTGCCGTTCGACGAGCCGTGCGCGGAGCCGGGCGTCGACCCACCCGTCGCCTCAGTGCTCTGCGAGCGGCTCGGGACCAGCTGCTCCGCGGCCCAGAGCCCGTCGTCCGGGGCCAGGACCGGGCGCCGCGAGGGTCGCCGGGACGGCTGGGTCGGAGGGTCGTCGGGCGGCGGCGGGACCTGGGTCCGCTCCCGCTCCGGCGGTGGGCCGGAGAGCGCGGCCTTGACCGCAGCGCGTGCGCGCCGGCGGGCCAGGATTCGCTGGCCCAGATAGGCGATCCCGATGACCAGCCCGAAGCCGAACAGGAGCGCCATCAGGCCGAGCTTGGTGGCACGGGAGGCGTCCGGCTCCGGGGCGTTCGGTGCCACGACGTTGACCAGGCTGACGTAGGTCTTCTCCGGGGCGTCGAGCGCGTTCTGCAGCTCGAGCAGCTTCTGCTGCATCAGTTTCTGGGCCTCAGCCACGACTCGCTCTGTCTCGGCGCTCGACCGGCTGCGTCCCACGATGTAGAGGAACGGGCCGTTGCTGCCCAGCAGGTTGGGGTTCGTGCGGCCGTCGTTGACGACCAGCGTCGTCGACCCGCGGACCCCGAGCTGCTTGGCCACGTCCTTGGTGTTCATCGACTCGATGAGGATCGCCGAGGTCGTCCGGAGGCTGTCGTTGAAGTTCAGCATCGGGTTGGTGAGGTCGGTCGGCTTGGTCGGGTCCTGCGACTCGGTGCCGCCGTACGCCGTGGTGGTCAGCACCATCGTCGTGCTCGACACGTAGCTGACGGGAGTGCCGCCGTAGGCCAGCGCTCCGGCCCCGATCGCGACGAGGATCGCCGGGACGACCACCCGCTTGCGCCGCAGCAGTCCGATGATCGTCGTCCAGAAGCCAGTACGGCTGTCGTGCCCCATGACAGGGATCCTCGCTGCGGAGCACCGGTCCGGACCGTCGCGCCGGGAGCGGTCCCCCAATTAGGGGACGGACACGCACCGTGGGGTGGGTGCCGCCTGCCGCGCCCTAGCGTGCCGATGGCTGCACTGCTGCGGCCGAGTCCGACCGGGCCACAGGGGGAGCGAAACGATGACAACCGCGGAGGTCGAGGTGCCGGGCGTGCTCGGCCTCAAGGTCGGGGAGCTCGTCGAGGTGCGCAGCGCCGAGGAGATCCGGGCGACCCTCGACGAGAACGGCGAGCTGGCCGGGCTGCCCTTCATGCCCGAGATGCTCGCCTACTGCGGCCGGCGGCTGACCGTCCACAAGGTCGCCTTCAAGCTGTGCGACTACATCAGCCAGAGCGGCATGCGGCGCATGTACGACGCCGTGCACCTGACCGAGTCGCGCTGCGACGGCTCGGCCCACGCCGGCTGCCAGAACGCGTGCTCGCTGTACTGGAAGGAGCAGTGGCTCAAGCGGGTCGGCCCCGACGACCCGCCGCCGCTGAACCCGGACGCCGGCCAGCGCACCCTCCTCCCGCTGCTGGTCGAGAAGACGACCAAGGAGCCGTTCGAGGACGGCGAGACCCGCTACTCCTGCCAGGGCACCGAGATGCTGCGCGCGGCGCCGCAGCGGCTGCCCCTCAAGGAGATCACCCAGTTTCGCGAGGACGTCGCCACCGGCAACGCCGGCGTCCGAGCCACGGTCTCGTCGTTCCTCATCGCGGTCTTCAACCGCTATCAGGAGCGCAGCAAGCGCTTCCCCCGGTTCCTCCGGATCCGGCGCGGGCTGCGCTGGGGCTTCCTCGAGGGACGGGTCACCGAAGGTCGGACGCCCACCGCCCACCTGGACCTCCAGCCCGGCGAGCTGGTGCGGATCAAGTCGCGCGAGGAGATCATGGCCACCCTGGACAGCGGCCTGCTCAACCGCGGGATGGGCTTCGACACCGAGATGTCCCGCTTCTGCGGACGCACCGCCCGGGTCAAGGCCCGGGCCCACCGGGTGGTCGACGAGAAGTCGGGTCGCCTGCTGACCATGAAGAACCCGTGCATCATTCTCGAGGACATCGTCTGCGAGGGCGCGTTCACCATGAACTGCCCCCGCGAGTACGTGTGCTGGTGGCGCGAGGTCTGGTTGGAACGAGTCGAGCCGTGAACCACGGCAACCTCGGCAACGTTGCGGTCCAGTGGTGAGCCACTCGTCCCGGACCTCCTTGGTCTCAATCGTCCTCCCGGTCCACAACGGCGCGGACACCGTGGCGCCGGTGGTGGAGTCGGTGCTCGCGCAGACCCACTCCCACCTCGAGCTGGTGATCAGCGACAACGCCTCCACCGACGACACCCAGGAGGTGTGCCGGCGCCTCGCCCGCGAGGACCGTCGGGTGGTCTACCTGCGGCAGGCGACCAACGTCGGCCTGCTCAACAACTTCGTGGCCGGCGCCCACCAGGCGGCCGGCAGCCATCTGCGCTGGATCGGGGACGACGACGCGCTCGAGCCCGACTACCTCGTGCGGGTCCTCGAGGTCTTCGACCAGGACCCGCGCCGGGTCGTGGTCACCACGCAGATGGTCTACGTCGACGCGGAGGGCCGCCAGACCCTCGACACGGGTCACGACCCGACGGCCCTGGCCTCGGCGGACCCGGTCGAGCGCTTCGCCGGGATGCTGCGCCTGCTGACCACGGACTTCGCGACCCTCGACCCGCTCTACGGCGTGATCCGGCGGGACCTGGCCACCATCCCGCGTCGCAACATGCTCCG
>CAZEPK010000209.1:0-9069 GCA_964514085.1 uncultured Nocardioides sp. | reverse complement strand
CAGCCTGAGCGTGCCGGTCGCGTCCGTGATGTCCAGGGAGTCCGGTCCGCGGGCCAGGGTGACCGACTGCCCGGTGTCCAGCCCGTCACGCGCCGAGGACTCCGCGTCGCGCCGGTAGGAGAGGTAGCACCACCAGTGACCGCCGTGGCGGAGAGCCATCCGGATGAGGTCGCCGACGATCTCGTCGTGCCGCTCGGCGTCGATCGTGACGCTGCGCGTCGGCTCGGGCTCGGGCACCCGGCGATGCTAGGTGCGCCCTGACGGGTGGGTGGCGGGTTCACCAGAACCCGGTTGTCGGTGGTCGCCCGTACGCTCGACCTATGCGTCCTGTCACCGACCTCGAGCGCCGCGTGGCGCCGTTCCAGGTCGTGTCCGACTACAGCCCGAGCGGCGACCAGCCGGCCGCGATCGCCGAGATCACCAAGAGGATCAACGCCGGCGAGCAGGACGTCGTCCTGCTCGGTGCGACCGGCACGGGCAAGACGGCCACCGTGGCCTGGGTGGCCGAGCAGGTCCAGCGCCCGGTCCTGGTCATGCAGCCCAACAAGACCCTGGCCGCCCAGTTCGCCAACGAGCTGCGGATGCTCTTCCCCGACAACGCGGTCGAGTACTTCGTCTCCTACTACGACTACTACCAGCCCGAGGCCTACGTCCCCCAGACCGACACCTACATCGAGAAGGACTCCTCGATCAACGAGGAGGTCGAGCGGCTGCGCCACTCGGCCACCAACTCGCTGCTGACCAGGCGCGACGTGATCGTGGTCGCCACGGTCTCCTGCATCTACGGCCTGGGCACCCCGCAGGAGTACATCGACCGGATGCTGCGGCTCAAGGTCGGCGAGGAGCACGACCGCGACGGCATCCTGCGCCAGCTGGTCCAGATGCAGTACACCCGCAACGACATGACCTTCGCCCGGGGCAACTTCCGGGTGCGCGGCGACACCCTCGAGATCTTCCCGGTCTACGAGGAGCACCAGGTCCGCATCGAGTTCTTCGGCGACGAGATCGAGCGGCTCATGACGCTGCACGCCGTCACCGGCGAGGTGATCACCGAGGACCAGGAGCTCTACGTCTTCCCGGCCACCCACTACGTCGCCGGCCCGGAGCGGATGGAGCGGGCGATCCGCGGCATCGAGCTCGAGCTCGAGGACCAGCTGGCGAAGTTCGAGCGCGAGGGCAAGCTGCTCGAGGCCCAGCGGCTGCGCATGCGCACGACCTACGACGTGGAGATGATGCGCCAGGTCGGCTCCTGCGCCGGGATCGAGAACTACTCGATGCACATCGACGGCCGCACCCGCGGCTCGGCGCCCAACTGCCTGCTCGACTACTTCCCCGAGGACTTCGTCCTCGTCGTCGACGAGTCCCACGTCGCCGTCCCGCAGATCGGCGGGATGTACGAGGGCGACATGTCCCGCAAGCGCAACCTGGTCGACCACGGCTTCCGGCTGCCCAGCGCGATGGACAACCGGCCGCTGCGCTGGGAGGAGTTCCTCGACCGGATCGGCCAGACCATCTACCTCTCGGCCACCCCGGGCAACTACGAGCTCGACAAGGTGGGCGGCAACACCCCGCCCGCTGTGGTCGAGCAGATCATCCGGCCGACCGGGCTGGTCGACCCCCAGGTGGTGGTCAAGCCGACCAAGGGCCAGATCGACGACCTGATCCACCAGATCAAGGAGCGCACCGCCAAGAACGAGCGGGTCCTGGTCACCACGCTGACCAAGAAGATGTCCGAGGACCTCACCGACTACCTCCTCGACGCCGGCATCCGCACCCGCTACCTCCACTCCGAGGTCGACACCCTCAAGCGGATCGAGCTGCTGCGCGACCTGCGGCTGGGGGAGTACGACGTCCTGGTCGGCATCAACCTGCTCCGTGAGGGCCTCGACCTCCCCGAGGTCTCGCTCGTCTCGATCCTCGACGCCGACAAGGAGGGGTTCCTGCGCTCCGACAAGTCGCTGATCCAGACGATCGGCCGCGCGGCCCGCAACGTCTCCGGCGAGGTGCACATGTACGCCGACAAGATCACGCCCTCCATGGAGGCAGCGATCGACGAGACCAACCGCCGGCGGGCCAAGCAGGAGGCCTACAACACGTTGCACGGCATCGACCCGACGCCGCTGCGCAAGAAGATCGCCGACATCACCGAGATGCTGGCCCGCGAGGACGAGTCGACGCAGGAGCTCCTCCAGACCTGGGCCGGCACCGAGGCCAAGGGCCGCGCCGGCGGCGTGAAGCCCAAGGGTCGCCAGCCCACGCCGGTCCTGGGCGAGCGGGCCGCCGGCCACCATGCCGCCGACCTGGCCGGGATGCCCTCGGCCGACCTGGCCCAGCTGATCCAGGACCTCACCGACCAGATGAAGTCCGCCGCCGCGGAGCTCCAGTTCGAGGTGGCCGCCCGGCTGCGCGACGAGATCTCCGAGCTCAAGAAGGAGCTGCGCCAGATGATGGAGGCGACGAAGTGAGGAAGAGGCCCTAGCCAAGCGCCGTCCGGCGCGGGCATCAGGCATAGTGCGCCCCATGCCCGACCTGCTGCGCGTCCAGGAGTCCGCGAGCGACGGCCCCTCCGTGGCGTTCGACTGCGGTGACCTGGCCGTCGACGACGCGGTCCGGGCGGCCGGGCACGAGCCGAACGGCTACTTCTGGGAGAGTGTGGCGCGCTACGGCGCCCCGACCGCGGTGGCGGGGCTGGACCTGGACTGCGAGGCGGGCCGGTTCGCGGCCTTCGGCGACCGCGACCTCCTCGAGCAGGTCCGCGCGGCGCTGCGTCCCTACCTCACCGACCGTGCCCGGATCACCGACCTCATCGCCAGGGCCGAGGCCGAGGGCTTCGAGTTCGACGACTGAGCGAGACCAGCGTCACGCCCGGGTGACGGCTGCCCTGCCCGGGGTTCGGGCATCGGAGGGTGGCGCTCGGTGACCACTCAGCAGCCTCGTCCAGGTCAGGAGTCCCCATGCGCGTGCTCGTCACCGGAGCCAGCGGCTACATCGGTTCGCGACTGGTGCCCAGCCTGGTCGCGGCCGGGCACGAGGTGGTGGCCGCGGGCCGCGACCCCGAGGCGCTGGCGGACTTCGCCTGGCGCCCCGACGTGAGCACCGTGAGGCTGGACATCAGCGACGAGCGCACGGTGCTCGACGCCGTGGAGGGCATGGACGCGGTGGTCTACCTCGTGCACTCGATGGAGGGCGGAGACTTCGTGGACCGCGACCGCGAGGCCGCGCAGACGATGGCGAGGGCCTGCGAGAAGCACCAGGTGGAGCGGATCGTCTACCTGTCCGGACTCGTGCCGTCGGGCGACCTGTCCGACCACCTCCGCTCCAGGGCGGAGGTGGAGTCGATCTTCCTGGACTGCGGCATCCCGGCGACCGTCCTGCGCGCCGCGATGGTGGTGGGGGCCGGCTCCACGTCGTTCGAGCTGATGCGACGGATGACCGAGCGGGTGCCCGTGGTGCCGGTGCCCTCCTGGATGCGCCGCAGCCTGCAGCCGCTGGCGGTCGAGGACGCGATCGTGGTGCTCACCGCAGCGCTGTCGGGCCCCGCGCGCAACCGCCACTACGACGTCGGCGGCGACGAGGTCCTGACCTACCGGCAGCTGCTGGCGCTGTTCGCGGACGTGGCCGGTCTCCGACGCCCGCAGTTCGTCGTCCCGCTGGTGCCGCACCGCGTGGTGAGCGAGATCGTGGCCCTCGTGGCGGGCATCCCGCGGGGCACGGTCAACGCCCTCGTCGAGAGCCTGTCCCACGACATGGTCTGCGAGGAGGACGCGGTCCGGCGCGACCTGGTCCCCACGCACCGGTTCATCCCCGTGCGTGAGGCCTTCGAGCGATCTCTCCAGGGAGACACGAGGGCCACCTCGGTCACCGGTGACGTCCAGGGTGAGGCCCCCACCGACGACCTGTGACCCAGGCGGTACGCCTACCGTTCTGGGGGTGAGGCGGGCCTGGGTCGTGTGGGGGGCCGCGCTGGCGGCGTACCTCCTGGCCATCTTCCACCGCTCCTCGCTCGCGGTCGCCGGTCTGGCGGCGGCGGACCGCTTCGACATCAGCGCCGCGCAGCTGTCGACCTTCACCATGCTGCAGCTCCTGGTCTACGCCGCGATGCAGATCCCGGTGGGGCTGCTCGTGGACCGCTACGGGCCGCGCAGCGTGATCCTCACGGGCGCCGTGGTGCTCACGCTGGCCCAGGCCGGCTTCGCGCTGGCCGAGTCGTACGGCGCGGCGCTGGCGGCCCGGGTCTTCGTCGGCATGGGCGACGCGATGACGTGGATCTGCCTGCTCCGGCTGGTGGCCAGCTGGTTCCCCGGTCGCCGGGTGCCGCTGGTGACCGCCCTGAGCGGGACGGTCGGCCAGCTCGGCGCCATCGGAGCCGCCGCGCCGATGACCTGGGCGCTGGGCCACCTGGGCTGGACGCAGGCCTACCTGATCGCCGCCGGGGTCAGCGTGGCGGCGGCGCTGGCCGTGGCGGTGCTGGTCCACGACACGCCCGAGGACCGCGTGCAGCGCGGGCCCCGGCTCACCTTCGCCACCGTCCGGGCCAGCCTGCGGGCCAGCTGGACGCACCCGGGCACCCGGCTCGGCTTCTGGATGCACTTCGTGACGCAGTTCAGCGCCACGGCGATGACGCTGCTCTGGGGCTTCCCCTTCCTGGTGCGGGGTGAGCACCTCAGCGAGGGGCGGGCCAGCCTGCTGCTGACCCTGGTCGTGGTGGCGGTGATGTACAGCGGCCCCACGATCGGCTGGTTCATCGGGCGGCACCCCTGGCACCGCTCCACCACGGTGCTGTGCATCGTGTGGTCGATCGTCGCGGTGTGGACGGCGGTGCTGGCCTGGCCCGGCGACGCGCCGTTCTGGCTGCTCGTCGTGCTCACGCAGGTGGTGGGGATCGGCGCCCCCGCGTCGATGATCGGCTTCGACCTGGCCCGCACCTCCAACCCGGCCGACCGGCTGGCCAGCGCCAACGGGATCATCAACCAGGCCGGCTTCTCCGCCAGTCTGGTCCTGGTGGTCGCGATCGGCCTGGTCCTCGACTGGCGCACGCCCGGCAGCAGCACCGCCTACGACGCGAGCGCCTTCCGTTGGGCGATGTGCACGCAGTACCCCCTCTGGGCGCTGGGCCTGCTCCAGGTCTGGCGCTACCGCCGGCGTGCCCGTGCCGTCATCGACCGGACCGAGCTGACAGCCAGCGCGCGAGCAGAGGGGTGAGAGCGAGGATGACCAGCAGCCGGCACAGCTGGACCGCCAGCACGTAGGTCACGTCGGAGCCGGCGTCCGCAGCGGTGGACAGGACGGCGAAGAGCCCGCCCGGCGTCGTCGCGAGGTACGCCGTGAGCCCGTCGACCGGCGTGGCCCAGGCCAGCAGCGCACCCACCCCTGCGGTGGCCGCCACCATGCCCAGGGTCAGGGCCAGGACGGTGGGCAGCATCCGGGCGATCGACGCCAGGCTGGCCCGGGTGAAGCGGAGCCCGACCTGGGCGCCGATCAGGGCGAAGGCCACCCACTGCGCCGCCACCGGGACGCGTGCCTCGCCCAGCCAGCCGCCCAGGGCCAGCACCACCGCCATCAGCAGAGGCCCCAGGAGCGAGGCGGTCGGGAAGCGCACCAGCCGGGCCAGCGCCAGTCCGACGGCCAGCGAGACCACCAGGAAGGCCAGGTCCCTGACCGGTCCGGCGTGGGCCTCCGCCAGCCGTCCCTGCCCGTGCTCGGGCCGGAAGACGAGCGCGGTGACCAGCGGCATGGTGAGCAGCACGACCAGGACCCGGAGGTACTGCACGACGGTCACGACGCGCTCGTCGGCACCGAGGTCCCGCGCCACGGCGACCACGCCCGAGGCGCCGCCGGCGATGAGCGCGAAGACACCGGTCACGGGGGACACGTCCTGCCGCAGCGCCAGGAGCCGCCCGGCCAGCACCGACAGCAGCAGGGTGGACAGCATGACCAGCCCGATGGGCAGCAGGTCGTGGCCGATGCGCTCCAGCGCGGGCCCGCTGACCACCGCCCCGATGACCACGCCGACGGCGCCCTGGGCCAGCCGGTAGAGGACCGGTGGCAGCTCCAGAGCGGTGGGCGAGGTCAGTGCGTGCGCCATGCCGCCCAGCAGCGAGGCGAACAGCACCGCGGAGGGGAGGTGCACGAGCGACAGCACGACGCTCAGCACGACCGTGACGGCCACGACCAGCCCCAGACCCGCGCGAGGGGAGCGTTCGCCGGGCATCCTCGTCAGCCTAGGGTCGGGTCCGTGGCGGAGGGACCGGAGACCACCCCGGACGGCAGGTACGTCGTCATCGACGGGCGCCGCTGGCGCGCGACCGACCCGGCGATCCCGGAGGAGCGGCGGCACGAGCTCCAGCGGGTGCTGATGGCCTGGCGCCGTGAGGTCCGGCGCACCAAGGGGACGGCGGGGGAGAGCGGCGCCCGCGCCGGGGTCCAGGCCGCCAAGGTGGCGCTCGGCGAGCGCGGCACGCCGTGGTGGGAGCAGGACGACGACGAGCGGCGCACGCGCTGGGAGACCGACGTACCGGAGCCCTGACCAGTGGGTACCGCCGTGCCGTGACGGAGACCAACATCGACCTCGGCCGGCCGCTGCAGGGCGACGTCGTGGACCTCATCCTGGACGACCACCGCCGCTTCGAGGCGCTGCTGCGCGACCTGCGCGACAGCTCGTCCGACCGCGACGCCGTGCGCCGGGCCCTGGCCACGCTGCACACGGCGCACGCGATCGCGGAAGAGACCCACGTCTACCCCAAGCTCGAGCGCAAGGACGCGATCACCGAGGACGAGGCCGAGCACGGCGAGCACGAGCACGCCGAGGGCCACGAGGCGATGCTCGCGGTCCTCGAGCTCAAGGGCACCGACACGCAGGCGTTCGACGACGCGGTGGAGGAGCTGGCCAAGGTGCTCAACCACCACCTCACCGAGGAGGAGCTGACCATCCTCAACCCGGCTCGCGACGAGGTCGGCGACCGGGACCGCGCCGAGCTGGGGACGGCCTTCCTCACCGAGCGCAACCGGCAGATCGACGACGGCTGCGGGACGCCCGAGCAGATCCGCGAGCTGGTGGCCAAGGCGCGTCGTGAGGGCCTGCTCGACGAGGACGACGAGGACTGAGTCGGACGCCTAGGGCGTGCTGAGCTGCCGGCGCCGGTAGCCCTCCAGGGCCTCGACGTCGGCCGGCAGCGTCCGGGCCAGGTCGGCCAGCGCTGCGCCCGCCTCGCCGAGCGCGCCGCGCACCACGAGCTCCTCGACCGTGCGGAGGGCCTCGCCCAGCTCGGTCAGCCCCAGGTTGAGCGCGGCCCCCGCCGCCTTGTGCGCCGTGGACCGCAGCCGGGCCGTGTCCTCGGCCCGTGCGGCCTGCTGCATCGCGGCCACCTGCCCGTCGATGGCCTCGAGGAAGTGGCCGATGGCCCGGTCGAGGTACGACGTCCCGTCGGCGGCCAGGCCGAGCTCGCGCAGCTCCTCGAGCCGCGCGAGGTCCAGCCGGTTCCCGTCCGCGAGCTCCATGGCGCCTCCTGCCGCTCCGACGCTAGCCCGCGACGGGCCCCTCCTGCGGGACTTCGAACAACCCGCGCGGGGCACGATCAGACCACCGGATCGGTACCGTCGCACCGTGGATGCCGCTGAGCTGCGTGCCTACTGCGAGGCCAAGCCGGGCGCCTGGCCCGACTTCCCGTGGGACCACGACCTCCCGGTCATCAAGGTGGGTGAGGGGACGCGCGGCAAGGTCTTCGCCTTCCTGGGCGAGGACTCGGTCGGGGTGAAGGGCGGCGCGAGGCGGGAGGTCGCCGACGAGTGGCTCGAGCGCTTCCCGGGGTCGGCCACGGTGATGCGCTACCTCGGGCGCTCCGGCTGGAACTCCCTGGCCTTCGCCGGGGTCCCGGACGACGAGCTGCTCGAGGCCGTCGACGAGTCGTACCGCCTGGTGGTGGGCAGGATGCCGAAGAAGGACCGACCCGAGGGGTGGATGCACGAGTGACCGGCCGCTGACCGGTCCAGCCAGGCCACGAATCTGCGACGTTCCGGCCCGGGCGGCGAGCCGCCGACGGAGGATGAGCGCGTGGACGGAGACATCGACGACACGACCGGGCCGGAGCGCGCCGAAGCAGTGACCGCGGAGCAGCTCTGCGACTACCTGGGGCGGGCGAGCTTCGCCAGCACGCTGGGCAGGCGCGGCTACGCCCAGGGTGAGGTCGACGCCTTCCTGACCCGCCTGGCCGAGGCGGTGCGGGCCGAGGAGCCGCTGGCCGACCTGGTCCGGAAGGTGCGGTTCACGCCGGTCCGGCTGCAGGACGGGTACGACGGCGCGCAGGTCGACGACTTCCTCGCCGCGGTGGTGGACCTCGACCCGCACGCCGGCGCACCGCGTCCCGAGGTGGGGCGCAGCGGGCTGATCGCCAAGCTGTTCGGCTGAGACCCGCCTAGGGGCGGTCGTCGCGGTCCGGTGCCGAGGCGGCGGCACGGGCGACCGTCAGGCCCACCAGGCGGGCGATCACCAGCGCGACGTAGAGCACGCCGGCGACCTGCTCCACCATCACCAGCGACCGGGCGTGCTCGTCGACGGGCAGGACGTCGGAGAGCCCCACGCTGGTGAGGTTGGTGAAGGACAGGAACAGCAGGTTGAACCACTCCTGGTGGTCGCCGTCGGCCCCCACGAACGAGCCGGGCCAGACGACCTGTGCCGCGGCGTAGACGTAGGCGAAGGCCCAGGCCACCACGGTGAAGGCCGCGCCCGTGGCGAAGAGCTCGTCGCGCGTGACCCGGTCGTCGTGGAACAGGTAGCGGATCATCGCGTAGGAGACGTAGAAGTAGAACGGCGCGTGCACCGACGCGGAGGTCAGCACGATCCAGTCGGTGTCGGGCCGCACCGCCTCGAGCACCGCGAAGACCATGGCGGGCAGGCCGAGCAGCAGGGCCAGCCAGGACAGGACCGGCGTGAGCCGGACGGCGGCCACCGCGGTGAACACCACGATCATCTGCACCACGCCGATGACCGCGCGGCCACCCGTGGAGCCGTCCAGGAAGGGGTAGGCCAGCACCACCAGCAGCTGGCCGACCAGCAGCACGCCCGAGGGGTGG
>CAZEPK010000208.1:0-9118 GCA_964514085.1 uncultured Nocardioides sp. | reverse complement strand
ACGGCATACGAGATTACAAGGTGACTGGAGTTCAGACGTGTGCTCTTCCGATCTGGACTTCCTGACCAGCGCCGACGGCCAGATGGGTGCCTTCGACGAGGTCGGCAACCTGCCCTCGAACCCGACGCTCTACACCACGCCCGAGCTGGAGGGCTTCACCAACGAGTACTTCAGCGACGCACCCACCGGCCAGCTCTTCGCCGCCGGCGCCACGGCCCTCAAGCCGGTCTACCTCGGCGCCAAGAACCAGCCGGTCCGCGACGCGGTCGAGAACGCCATGCGCAGCGTCGAGAACGGCGAGAAGTCCTCCGACGACGGCTGGTCCACCGCGGTCAGCGACGCCGAGGCCGCCGCAGGCTAGGCAGCCCCTCGGGGCCGGCTCCGCGCCGGCCCCGCGCCACCAGCCGCACCAGCTCGGTCGGCGGGTCCGATCTCCGCCTCGACAACGCCGGACCCGCCGACCGCCTCCACCCACCACCAGCAGCCAGGAGCGACGTGACCACATTGACCGGTACGCCGGCCCGGCAGCGCCGTACGGTCCGGCCGGGCCGCGGACCCCGAGGGGAGCAGGTCGCGGGCTACGCCTTCGTCTCGCCGTTCTTCCTGGTCTTCGCGGTCTTCGGGCTGTTCCCCCTCCTCTTCACCTTCTGGGTCTCCCTGCACGACTGGAGCCTGCTCGGGGGCCACAGCTGGTCCGGGCTCGACAACTACCGCAAGCTCCTCGGGGACGACCACTTCTGGAACGCCCTGGTCAACACCCTCGGCATCTTCGTCCTGGCCACCGTGCCGCAGCTGCTGATGGCCCTGGCCCTGGCCCAGCTGCTCAACCAGAAGCTGCGGGCGCGGACCCTGTGGCGGATGGGGGTGCTGCTGCCCAACATCACCTCGATCGCCGCGGTCGGGATCATCTTCACCCTGCTCTTCGCCCGCGACTTCGGCCTGGTCAACTGGCTGCTCGGCCACGTCGGCGTCACGCCGGTCTCCTGGCAGAGCCACCGCTGGTCGTCGTGGCTGGCCATCTCCACCATGGTCGACTGGCGCTGGACCGGCTACAACGCGCTGATCTTCCTGGCCGCCCTGCAGGCGGTCCCGAAGGAGCTCTACGAGGCCGCCGAGATCGACGGCGCCACCCCGGTCAAGCAGTTCCGGCACATCACCGTCCCGATGCTGCGGCCCACCATCGTCTTCGTCAGCCTGGTCTCCACCATCGGCGGCATCCAGCTCTTCACCGAGCCGCTGCTGTTCAACTCCGGCGCCAACGCCATCACCGGCGGCACCACCCGGCAGTTCCAGACGCTGACCATGTACGTCTACGAGCAGGCCTTCACCGGTCAGGAGTTCGGCTACGCCTCCAGCGTGGCCTGGGTGATGTTCCTGGTCATCGGGATCATCGGCCTCATCAACGCCCTGCTCCTGCGCCGCCTGCGGGGTGTCTCGTGACCGCCCAGCTCGAGCGGGTGGAGCCGGCCCTGGTCGTGCGCGCACCCCGGACCAAGCGGGTCGGCCGCCGGCGCCGGCTCGGGATCAGCCCGGCCGTCGTGGTCCTGGGCCTGGTGACCGCCCTGTCGGCGTTCCCCCTCTACTTCATGCTCGTCATGGCCTCGCGGCCCAACTCCGACATCACCTCGGTGCCGCCGCCGCTGACGCCCGGCGGCGAGCTGTTCCACAACATCGACCGGGTGCTGAGCAACCCCGACATCACCTTCGGCAAGGCGGTCATCAACACGCTGCTGGTCTCCGGCGTCGCGACGCTCTCCGTGGTGCTGTTCTCCAGCCTCGCCGGCTTCGCCTTCGCCAAGCTCCGCTTCGTGGGGCGGCAGCCGCTGCTCGCCTTCGTGCTGCTCACGATGATGGTCCCGATCCAGCTCGGCCTGATCCCGCTCTACATGCTGATGTCCAAGCTGCACCTCAGCGGGACCCTGCCGGCCGTGACGCTGCCGTTCCTCGTCTCGGGCTTCGGCGTCTTCCTGATGCGGCAGTTCGTGGTGCAGGCGCTGCCCGACGAGCTGCTCGAGGCGGCCCGGCTCGACGGCGCCTCGATCCTCCAGACCTTCTGGTACGTCGTGATGCCGGTCCTGCGCCCGGCCGCCGCCGTGCTCGCGCTCCTGACCTTCATGGAGCGCTGGAACGACTTCCTCTGGCCCTACCTCGTGCTCGACCTCGACCACCCCACCGTCCAGGTCGCGCTCTCGCGGCTGGCCGGCGGCTACTACACCGACCAGGCGCTCGTGATGGCCGGGACCCTCCTCGGGGTCCTGCCGCTGCTCGTGGTCTTCATCCTCTTCGGCCGCCAGATCGTCGGCGGCATCATGGAAGGCGGTCTCAAGTCGTGACCACGGTCGAGCCCCGAGCGGCCCTGATCCCCGAGCTCCTCACCGACGTCGCCGTGCGTCCCGACGAGTTCCCCAGCGACTTCGTCTGGGGCGCCGCCACCGCGGCGTACCAGGTCGAGGGCGCCGCCTCCACCGACGGCCGCGCGCCGTCCATCTGGGACACCTTCGCGGCCACGCCCGGCAAGGTCCGCGGCGGCGACACCGGCGAGCAGGCCTGCGACCACTACCACCGCTACGCCGACGACGTGGCCCTCATGGGCGACCTCGGGCTGGGCGCCTACCGCTTCTCCATCTCCTGGCCCCGGCTGTTCCCCGACGCCGGCGGCGGGCTCAACGCGCGCGGCGCGGCGTTCTACGACCGGCTGGTCGACGAGCTGCTCGCCACGGGCGTGACCCCCTGGGTGACGCTCTACCACTGGGACCTGCCCCAGCACCTCGAGGACGCCGGCGGCTGGCCCGCCCGCGACACGGCCCCGCGGCTGGCCGAGCTGGCCGCCTCCGTCGGGTCGCTGCTGAGCGACCGGGTCGACCACTTCATCACCCTGAACGAGCCGTGGTGCTCGGCCTTCCTGGGCTACGGCAACGGCATCCACGCGCCGGGCGTGCGCGACCACGCCGCCGCCGTCGCCGCCAGCCACCACCTCCTGCTCGGCCACGGCCTGGCCGTCCAGGCGCTGCGGTCGGTCGCGCCCCAGGCGAAGGTCGGCACCACGCTGAACCTCTACCCGGTCACCGCCGCCGACGGCGCGGCCGACGCCGCGGACGCCGTACGCCGCATCGACGGGCTGCACAACCGCTGGTTCCTCGACCCCGTCCTGCTCGGCCGCTACCCGGAGGACGTGGTGGCCGACCTCGGGCCGCTCCTGCCCGACGGCCTGGTCCGCGACGGCGACCTCGAGACCATCGCCCAGCCGCTCGATTTCCTCGGCATCAACTACTACACGCGGCACGTGGTCCGCCCCTCGGCGTACCCCGGGACCAACGACGTGGAGTTCACCCACCGCGGCCTGCCCACGGCGGCCAACGGCTGGGAGGTCGACCCGGCCGGTCTGACCGAGATGCTGGTGCGGGTCTCCCGCGAGTACCCCCCGCTGCCGCTGCACGTCACCGAGAACGGCTCGGCCTGGTCCGACGAGGTCGCCCCCGACGGCTCGGTGCACGACCTCGACCGCGTGGCCTACCTCGCGGCCCACGTCGCGGCGTGCGCGCGGGCGCGGGAGCAGGGCGCCGACGTGGCCGGCTACTTCGCCTGGTCGCTGCTCGACAACTTCGAGTGGGCCGAGGGCTACGACATGCGCTTCGGGCTGGTCCACGTCGACTTCGAGACCCAGGTGCGGACCCTGAAGGCCAGTGGCGCGTGGTACGGCCAGTTCGTCAGGGCCGCGCGCGGCGACATACTGACGCCATGACGAGGCAGCCGCGCACGCGGCCGACCCTCGAGGAGGTGGCCGCGGCGGCCGGCGTCGGCCGGGGCACGGCGTCCCGCGTGATCAACGGCAGCGCCAAGGTCTCGGACAAGGCGCGGCAGGCGGTCGAGGGCGCGATCGCCGACCTCGGCTACGTGCCCAACCAGGCCGCCCGCACGCTGGTCACCCAGCGCACCGACGCGGTGGCCCTGGTCATCGCGGAGTCGGAGGAGCGGGTCTTCGGCGAGCCGTTCTTCGCCGGCGTGGTGCGCGGCATCGGCACCGCCCTGTCCGACGCGCGTCTCCAGCTGGTGCTGCTGCTGGCCCACACCGCGCACCGCAACGGCCGGCTCGACGACTACCTCACCCGCCAGCACGTCGACGGCGTGCTGCTCCTTTCGCTGCACGACGACGACACGCTGCCGGAGCGGATCCGCGCGCGCGGCCTGCCCGTGGTCCTCGGTGGCCGTGCGACCGAGCGCCAGCAGGGCGCCTACGTCGACGCCGACAACGCGCTGGGCGCCCGGCTCGCCGTCGACCACCTCGTGCACCGGGGACGCCGCCTCATCGCGACCATTGCCGGCCCCGCCGACATGGTGGTGGGCCGCACCCGGCACGAGGGCTACCTGGCCGGGCTGGAGGCGGCCGGGCTGCCGGCGACCGAGGAGCTGGTGGTCCGCGGCGACTTCAGCCAGGACAGCGGCGAGTCCTCGATGCGCGTGCTGCTCTCCCGGCGTCCGGACCTCGACGCCGTCTTCTGCGCCAACGACCTGATGGCCGCCGGCGCGCTGCGCGTGCTCCGCGAGGCCGGGCTCGAGGTGCCCCTCGACGTGTCGGTCGTGGGCTTCGACGACGCGCCCCTGGCCCAGTCCACCCACCCGCCGCTCACCACCGTGCACCAGTCGCCGGAGCAGATGGGCCGCGAGATGGTGGCGATGCTGCTCGACACCATGCGTCACCCCGACGAGCCCGCCGCTCCTCGGCTCCTCGAAACCCGCCTGGTCGTCCGCGAGAGCTCCTGACCCCGCCCACCCGTCGTTACTGATGAGCAGTAACGACGGGTCACCGTGAACTTGCGCGCCGACCCGTCGTTACTGATGAGCAGTAACGACGGGTCACCGGGAATCGCGCGGCCACCCGTCGTTACTGATGAGCAGTAACGACGGGTCACCGTGAAGATGCGCGCCGACCCGTCGTTACTGATGAGCAGTAACGACGGGTCGGCGATGATGAGCACCGTGCCCCGCCGCGACGTACCGCTCATCGTCACGGCGGTGGCCTACTCGCTGGCCCACCACCTCGGGTCGCTGCCCGACGGGCTCGGGGACGCCGGGCGCGGGACCCGGGTGACCGACTGGCTCGACCTGCTGGCGCCGTTCGTGGTGCTGCTGCCGGCCCTGGGCACGCTCTTGTCGGCAGGCGTGTCCCGGGCGACGTACCTGTGGTTCGCGGTCGGCTCCTGGCTCTACGCCACCGGCCACGGCGTCCACCTCTCGGCCAACTCGATCGGCAACGTCGCCCCCGGCCGGACCGCGCACCTGTGGGACGAGCAGGTCGGGCACTGGGTCTGGTACGCCGGGGTCGCGGTCATCGCCGCGACGCTCGGCTCCACGCTGGTCGAGCGTCCGGTGCCCCGGCACCCGCTGGCCTGGCTCCTGGCCGCCGCGGTCGGCCTGACGTGGGGCACCAACGCGACCGGTGGCGAGTTCACCTGGGCGGGTGCCGTGCTGGCCCTGGCGGCCGCTGCCTGGGGCTGGCGGCACCGCGGGGACCGGGGCGCGCTCCTGCTCGTGGTCGGCGCCGTAGGCGTGGTCTCGGTCGTGGTCTCGGCCCTGGTGCGCTGAGGGCGAACCGCGCTTGCACTCGCAGGGGGCGAGTGCTAAACATGACGCTGGCACTCTCGTCAGGAGAGTGACAACTTCCTGAACTCTTCAAGCGTGAGGAATCACCCAGTCATGGCGAAGCTGATTGCTTTCAACGAGGAGGCCCGACGGGGTCTGGAGCGGGGTATGAACACCCTCGCCGACGCCGTCAAGGTCACCCTCGGTCCCAAGGGCCGCAACGTCGTGCTCGAGAAGAAGTGGGGCGCCCCCACGATCACCAACGACGGCGTGAGCATCGCCAAGGAGATCGAGCTCGAGGACCCCTACGAGAAGATCGGCGCGGAGCTGGTCAAGGAGGTCGCGAAGAAGACCGACGACGTCGCCGGTGACGGCACGACGACCGCGACCGTCCTGGCCCAGGCCATGGTCCGCGAGGGGCTGCGCAACGTCGCCGCCGGCGCGAACCCGATGGGCCTCAAGCGCGGCATCGAGGCCGCCGTCGCCGCCGTGTCCGAGCAGCTGCTCAGCATGGCCACCGAGATCGAGACCAAGGAGCAGATCGCCGCGACCGCGTCGATCTCCGCCGCGGACCCGACCGTCGGCGAGATCATCGCCGAGGCGATGGACAAGGTCGGCAAGGAAGGCGTCATCACCGTCGAGGAGTCGAACACCTTCGGCCTCGACCTCGAGCTCACCGAGGGCATGCGGTTCGACAAGGGCTACATCTCGGCCTACTTCGTGACCGACCCGGAGCGCATGGAGACCGTGCTCGAGGACGCCTACGTCCTCATCGCCAACTCCAAGGTCTCCTCGGTCAAGGACCTGCTGCCGCTCCTCGAGAAGGTCATGCAGTCGGGCAAGCCCCTGCTGATCCTGGCCGAGGACGTCGACGGCGAGGCGCTGTCCACCCTGGTGGTCAACAAGATCCGCGGCACCTTCAAGTCCGTGGCCGTCAAGGCCCCTGGCTTCGGCGACCGCCGCAAGGCCATGCTGCAGGACATCGCGATCCTGACCGGTGGCCAGGTCATCTCCGAGGAGGTCGGCCTCAAGCTGGAGTCCGCCGGGCTCGAGCTGCTCGGCCAGGCCCGCAAGGTCGTCATCACCAAGGACGAGACCACCATCGTCGAGGGTGCGGGCGACGCCGACCAGATCGCCGGCCGGGTCAACCAGATCCGCGCCGAGATCGAGAAGTCGGACTCCGACTACGACCGCGAGAAGCTGCAGGAGCGCCTGGCCAAGCTGGCCGGCGGCGTGGCCGTCATCAAGGTCGGGGCGGCCACCGAGGTCGAGCTCAAGGAGCGCAAGCACCGCATCGAGGACGCCGTCCGCAACGCGAAGGCGGCCGTCGAGGAGGGCATCGTCGCCGGCGGTGGCGTGGCGCTGGTCCAGGCTGCCGACGCCGCGTTCGCCAAGCTCGAGCTCACCGGTGACGAGGCCACGGGCGCCAACATCGTGCGCTACGCGACCGAGGCCCCGCTCAAGCAGATCGCGATCAACGCCGGCCTCGAGGGCGGCGTCGTGGCGGAGAAGGTGCGCAACCTCCCCGCCGGCCAGGGGCTCAACGCGGCCACCGGTGAGTACGTCGACATGCTGAAGGAAGGCATCATCGACCCCGCCAAGGTGACCCGCAGCGCGCTCCAGAACGCCGCCTCCATCGCGGCGCTCTTCCTCACCACCGAGGCCGTCGTGGCCGACAAGCCGGAGAAGGCGCCCGCGATGGGCGGCGACCCCTCCGGCGGCATGGGCGGCATGGACTTCTGAGTCCACCGCTCCCGCAGCACCCCCACCGGCCCGGCAGGCTCGACCTGCCGGGCCGGTGGTCTGTCCGGGTGTGTGAGGGTGGGGCCGTGGCCGAGGAGCACCCCGACGACGCGCGTGAGCGCTTCGAGGCGATCGCCGCGGAGGTCGTGGAGCCGGTACGCCGCTTCCTGGCCCGGCGCACCGACCCGGACACCGCCGAGGACGTCCTGGCCGAGACCCTGCTGGTCTGCTGGCGGCGGCTCGACCAGGTGCCGGACCACGCCCTGCCCTGGGTGTACGGCGTGGCGCGCAACTGCCTGGCCAACATCCAGCGCGGCGACCGGCGCCAGGTGCGCCTGGCCGCCCGGATCAGCGTGGTGGACCCGCCCGAGGAGGTCGGCCGGGAGGCGCCGGAGCCCGACGACCGGGTCACGGCGGCGCTGGCCGCCCTGCGCCCGGAGGAGGCCGAGCTGCTCCGGCTCTGGGCCTGGGAGCAGCTGGGCCCGAGCCAGATCGCCGAGGTCCTCGGCATCACCCCCAACGCCGTGAGCATCCGGCTGCACCGGGCGCGCGGCAAGTTCGTCGACGAGCTGCGAAAGATCGAGGACCACCCCGGACATGAAGGGGTGAGAGAAGGGAGGGACCCATGAGCGACGACAGCACCGACCACAGCTCCGACCACGGCACCGAGCACGAGTTCGACCGCGACGACGAGCTGCGCGCGCTGCTCCGTGGCGGTGACCCCGCCGGCTCCCTCTCCCCGGCCGACCCGGCCGCTCTCGCGAGCCTCCTGGAGGACATCATGAGCGCAGATCTCGACGTGCGCCCTGCGGTCGACGAGGGTGACCGCAGCTCCGGCACCCACGGCCGCAACCGGCTGACCTGGCTGGTCGCCGCCGCAGCGGTCGCCGCCATCGCCGCGGGCGGCGCCTTCGCCGTCAACGGCCTCTCCGGCTCCGGCGATCCGGCCCCGCAGGCCGGATCCACCAAGACCAGCAGCCCCGCGACCGTCCCCGAGGCCGGCGCGCCGCTGGCCGGCCAGACCACGACGCTCGGCGTGGCGCCGGTCGATGGTCGCTGCGCCCCGGCGACGCCGGCGATCCTGTCCCAGTACCCCGTGGCCTTCCAGGGCACGGTCACCGCGATCACGGGTGACACGGTGACCCTCGACGCCGGCGAGGTCCTCGCCGGTGAGGTCGGCGAGACCGTCGAGGTGACCGCACCCGAGGGGTTGGGCGCTCTGGTCCCCGGCCTCGACTTCCAGGTCGGGCAGGACTACCTGGTGGCCGTCTTCGACGGCCAGCTGTCCCAGTGCTACTCCGGATCTGCGAGCGGCGAGCTGCGCTCGCCGTTCTCCAAGGCGTTCGTCCGCTGATGCTGGCGCAGGGACTCCTCCTCGCTGCCGGGGCCGGCTCTCGCATGGGCCGTCCCAAGGCGCTGGTCCACGACGCCGACGGGGCGTCCAGGCTCCAGCACGGGGTGGAGGTCCTGCGCGAGGGTGGATGTGACGGGGTGACGGTGGTGCTCGGCGCCGGGGCCGACGAGGCGGTTCGCCTCCTCGACGGCCTGGGTGTCGACGTCGTCCTCGCCCATGAATGGGCCGAGGGCATGTCGGCCTCACTGCGGGCCGGTCTGGAGTCGCTGTCCAGCAGCGACGCCCAGGCCGCCGTGGTGAGCCTGGTCGACCTGCCCGACCTGACCGCGGCCGTGGTACGACGTGTGCTCTCTGAGCGCGAGGGAGACGAGGCCCTCGCCCGTGCGTCGTACCACGGTCGCCCCGGACACCCGGTGGTCCTCGGACGAGTCCACTGGCAGC
>CAZEPK010000207.1:8146-9122 GCA_964514085.1 uncultured Nocardioides sp. | reverse complement strand
GGCTCGGCCAACTTCGAGGGCGGGCGGCTGCTGCACATCCTCTCGGGCAGCCTGGGCTTCCAGATCGAGCACCACCTCTTCCCCGACCTGCCGAGCAACCGCTACCCCGAGATCGCGGTGAAGGTGCGGGCGCTGTGCGACAAGTACGACATCCCCTACACCACCGGACCGCTGCACCGGCAGTACGGCCAGGCGCTGCGGACCATCATGAAGATGTCGCTGCCCAACCGGATGACCTCCTCGGACCAGCCCGAGCCGCCCTCGCCGTCCATCGACCGCGGCCGCAAGACCGACGCCGAGCGCCCGCGCCGCCGGACCGAAACCGGCAGCTGGTCGCGGCAGGCGTCATGACGACCCCGAAGCTGGCCGAGGCCGCCCGACTCCACGAGCGGAGCTGGGTGACCCAGTGCGCGCTGTCGCGGATCTGCGGTGCCTGCGCGCGGTCACTGGGGCGCCCGGTGGCCTTCCTCGGCACTCCGGAGGAGGTCGCCCGCAACGCCTTCCACCTCCCGCCGATGCACCAGGAGTGCGCCGAGGAGCTGCGCCGGAGCTCGGATGCGGACCCGCGGTGGGAGCTGGTGACGACCTCCGGGTTCGAGTTCGTCCGGCCCGCTCGGGACGACCTGGACCGCGAGCCTCGGTTCGAACCGAACTCCCTGCTCTGACTCCCGGTGGCTGAGGTGCGAGGCCGTCCACGGCCGAGCCTCGAAGCCCGGTGAGGCGGTGCTGGGTCGTGACCGGTCCCAGCGCCGTGGCCGGAGGCTTCGAGGCTCGTCGCTGGCGCTCCTCGCACCTCAGCCACCGTCGACGCGGCGCAGGCTCTGCCGCGCACCAGCTCCGGCCCGATGACGGTGGCTGAGGTGCGAGGCCGTCCACGGCCGAGCCTCGAAGCCTGGTGAGGTGGTGCTGGGTCGTGACCGGTCCCAGCACCACGGCCAGAGGCTTCGAGGCTCGTCGCTGGCGCTCCTCGCACCTC
>CAZEPK010000207.1:7337-8046 GCA_964514085.1 uncultured Nocardioides sp. | reverse complement strand
AGCCACCGTCGACGCACCTCAGCCACCGTCGACGCACCTCAGCCACCGTCGACGCACCTCAGCCACCGTCGACGCGTCCCAGCGGCCGTCCGGAGGGGCAGCGGTTAGGTTCTCTGCATGCCCAAGGCAGCTGCGGTCGAGGTCCAGGCCGGCGACCGCGCGGTGCGGGTGTCGAGCCCGGACCGGGTGATCTACGAGGCGACCGACACCACGCCCGAGGTCACCAAGCTGATGGTGGCGGAGTACTTCGCCTCCGTGGAGGACGGGCTCATGCGCGCGCTGCGCGACCGCCCCACGGCGCTGGAGCGCTGGACGTCGGGGGTGCGGCCGGGGATGAAGCTGGCGACGTCGCGGATGGACCGCGACGCCGACGCGTTCTACCAGAAGCGGGTGCCCAAGGGAGCGCCCGACTACCTGGAGTCGGTGGAGATCACCTTCCCCTCCGGGCGGACGGCCGAGGAGATCTGCCCGACCGAGATCGCGGTGCCGGTGTGGTGCGCCCACATGGGGACGCTGACCTTCCACCCCTGGCCGGTGCGCCGCGGTGACGTGGACCGCCCCGACGAGCTGCGCATCGACCTCGACCCCCAGCCCGGCACCTCCTTCGGCGACGCCGTGCGCGTCGCCGGGGTGGCCCGGGAGCTGCTGGAGGAGCTGGGCCTGCGGGGCTACGCCAAGACCTCCGGCAACCGCGGCATCCACGTCTTCG
>CAZEPK010000207.1:0-7327 GCA_964514085.1 uncultured Nocardioides sp. | reverse complement strand
GCGCATCGAGCCGCGTTGGGAGTTCCTGGACGTGCGGCACGCCGCGATCGGCTTCGGCCGTGAGCTGGCCCGCCGCGACGACGGCGTGACGGTCGAGTGGTGGAAGGAGGAGCGCGGCGCCCGGATCTTCATCGACTTCAACCAGAACTGTCGCGACCGGACCATCGCCTCGGCGTACTCGCTGAGGCCGCAGCCCGGCGCGCCCGTCTCCACCCCGCTGGGCTGGGAGGAGCTGGCGGAGCTCACCGACCCGCGCGAGCTCAACCTGTTCACCGTCCCTGAGCGGCTGGCCGCCTCCGGCGACGCCTGGGCCAGCATCGACGACACGGCGTACTCCCTGGAGCCGCTGCTCGCTCTGTACGACGAGCTGCCCGGCGGGGAGATGCCCTTCCCGCCCGACTTCCCCAAGATGCCGGGCGAGCCGCCGCGGGTGCAGCCGAGCAAGAAGGTCGAGGAGCACTGGGACGCGGACGGCAACCGGGTCGGGCCGTCGTGAGCGAGCCCGTCGCCCCGCGGCGCACGCCCTCGAGGCCCAAGACCCTGGCCGCGTCGCTGCTGTCCTTCGTGGCCATCGCCTGCCTGCTGCTGGGCATGGTCGGGCTGCTGCGCTCGGAGACGGTCACCGGCCTGCTGCTGGCCGGCGTCCTGCTCATCGGCGGCGGGCTGGTGCTCTCGCGCCGGGCCTGGCGGCTCTACCGCGGCGTGCCGGGGCTGTCCCGGCTGGTCCAGGGCCGGTCGCCGGAGGAGGCGCGGGCGCTGGCCCGGGAGACGGCCCGCCAGCAGTGGCTGGCCGCCGCGAAGTTCCTGCTGGCCCTGGTGCCGGTCTACCTGCTCATCGCGCTGCTGCTCTCGGACCGGGAGGCCGCGCTCGGCGCCGCCGCCCTGGTGGCCATCACCAGCGCCGGGCTCGGGCTGTTCTCCTGGTGGGCCGGCCGCAACCACTCCTGAGAGGGCTGGGCGCGCCGGTCCGGTCAGAGCGCGCCGAGCACGTGGCGACGGAGTCGAGACACCTTCAGGATCGCGAAAGGGCCCGCCCCGGTGCATCCCCACGAGCACCCGGGCGGGAACCCTTTGCGAAGGAACCTCGTGGCCTCGTCCCCCGACGAGCCCTGCTCGGTGGTGTCCCCCGACACTGCCTTGCAGAGGTCCTTTCGTGCTGAGGTCCTGCCGGCTCGCGCTCCCCCCAGAGTTTCGCGTTCCGACTTCGTCCCCCAGGTCAGCGATCCGAAGATCCCTGACATCCAGAACGGTAGGCCGAAACGTTTGCGTTGGGGGCACGTCGACACCACAAGGATTCCAGCGTTGGGTAACAGAATCCCCACAAACCGGCGCGGAGGGCTTGCCAACTGGTCCAGATCAGTTGCCGGTCTCCCACGGTGCAGCCACAGGGAAGTACGCCGCCATGAAGTCCTCCAGAGTGCGGTCGAGCCGCTCCGGGTCCAGGGCGTGGTCGTGGTGGTCGGCCAGGCACAGGAAGTCCTGGTGCCGCTCGAGGACCTTCCGCAGCTGCCACTCCAGGTCGCTGTTGCTGATGTTGAGGTAGGCCCGCTCGGACTCCCCGACGAACGCCGTCCCGGTCAGCAGCCCGTAGTGCTGGGCGAAGGAGCTGAGCATCGACAGGTCGGTCTCGGAGCGGAACGGCGAGCGCGCGGTCGCCCCCACCTCACGGGGGAAACGCCGCTCGATCTCCTCCAGCACCGACCGCCGGTGGGGGTAGGGCGCGTGGGCCAGGTTGTCGGTGAGCACGGCCCCGAAAGCCTCCTGGAGGAGCCGCCGGTTGTTCCATGCCGCCCGGAGGTACGGCGCCGCGCCGGGGGTGCCGTCCAGCCCGACGGTCTGCGGTGAGAGCCACACCTCGGCCAGCCCGGCCGGGCTGAAGAACGCCTCCGGGCCGAGCGGGCGGCCCAGGAAGAAGTCGTCGTTGAGGTAGACGAAGTGCTCGGCAAGATCTGGCAAGTGGTGCAGCGCCGCCTCGATGGCGTGCGAGTTGAAGGTGGGGAGCGCGTCGGGCGGCAGGATCGCGCTGTGGTCGACCACGGCGACCTGCGGGTGGTCGGTGTCGAGCCACTCCGGCACCTGCCCGGCGGTGACCAGGTGGATCCGGCGCACCCACGGCGCGAAGAGGTGGACGCTGCGCATCGAGTAGCGCAGCTCGTCGCGCGAGACGAAGCGGGCCTGGCCGCTGGACTCGCGGGTGGTGGCGGTGCCGGTCAGGCCGGCCAGCCGCTCGAGCCGGGCCTGGTTCCAGGCCGGGTCCCGGCCGTCGACCCACGTGTAGACCACGTCGACCGGGAACCTGCACTCGTGCACCGTCGGGGCGGCCATCGCGGGCAGGGTCGGGACCGTGACCCCGTCGACGACGGCCTCCACGGTGGTCAGGTCGCGGGGGAGCCGCTGCGCGTAGCGGTTGCGCCTCGGCGCCACCAGCTGCCCGTCGACGCCCTCCTCCCAGAACTCCACCTCGACCGTGCAGCCCTGCCCGAGCAGCGTGGCCCGGTCGCCGCTCGTCGGCCACGGCTCGATGGCCACGACCGAGGTGCGGCCGCGCTGGAGGTCCGCGGCCAGCTCGGCGACCGCGGCGCGGCGCTCGGGCCAGCCGCCGCCGGCCGGGTCGCGCAACGAGAGGTACGCCGGCGCGTCGGCGGCGACCAGCTCCTCGAGGAACCGCTGGCGCGCGGCCATGGGCAGCACCACCACCGGCGTGCGGGTCTCGTGCGGCGGGACGACGAGCCAGCGCTCGCCGGTCGACCGCGCAGCGGCGGCGGTGGCCAAGGAGAGGGCCGCGTGGCGGGCGCCCGCCGGCGTCACGCCCGGTGCGTCGTGGGTCGGAGGAGGCGCGGGCGCGATGCGGGTGGCCGCCGCGAGGGCGGCGTACCGCGGCCGTCCCGCCCGGCTCGCGATCGCGCGCTCGAAGATGTCGACCCACCGGCCCGCGAGCAGGTCGGCGTCCCAGGCCGCCGAGGTGGCCAGCGCGCCCTCGCCCAGCCGGCGCCGCAGGTCGTCGTCGGAGCCGAGGCGGAGCAGGGCCGCCGACATGCCGGCGATGGACTCGGGCGCGACCAGCAGCCCGTTGACCTCGTGCTGGACGATCTCCCGGGGGCCGGAGGCGCAGTCGAAGCTGACGCACGGGACGCCGGCGGCCATCGCCTCCTGCATCTGCAGGGGGAAGCCCTCGGCCCGCGAGGTCAGCGCGAACAGCGACGCCCGCGCCCACTCGCTGGCCATGTCGGTGCTGGTGCCGGGCAGCTCGACCCGGTCCCACAGCCCGCGCTTCCGGGTCTCGCGGACCAGGTGGGGCCGCTGGTGGCCCTGGCCCAGGATCCGCAGCCGCCACCCCGGCAGCTCGTCGGCCACGTCGGCGAAGGCCTCGACCAGCTTGGTGAACTGCTTCTCCATCACCAGCCGGCCCGCCGCCACGATGGTCCTGGTGTCGAGCAGCGAGCGCGGGGCGAAGCCCTGGGGCAGCGGGTTCGGCATCACCACGACCTCCGGCGCCACCGGACCCAGCTCGGTGCGCAGCCAGTCGCCCATGGTGGTGGTCAGCATCGCGACCACGTCGGCGCGTGGGGCGTTGACCAGCAGCGGCTCCATCCCCGAGGTCCGCTGGGAGCTCGACCGGTGCTCCTGGTGCACCACCACGACGCCCTCGGGGGCCAGGGCCACCGCCGCGGACAGCAGGGCCGGCGTCACCGTGACCAGCACGTCGGTCGCCAGGCCGCGCAGCCCCGCCTCCAGGCCGACGTCGGTCAGGGCCGAGAACTGCTTGTCCCACCGCTCGGGCACCAGCACCGAGGGCCGCGCGTGGAGCGCCTCGTCGTGGGGCACGGTGAGGTCGACGAGGAAGTCGACCCCGACCCGCTCGTCGATGCGGAACGCCGGCACGTCGGCCGCCTTGACCACGCTGAGGATCCGCGCCTCGTGGCCGGCCGCCACCAGGGCGTTGGCCTGGGTGATCGCAGAGCGCTCGGTGCCGCCGAGCTTGTGCGCCGACTGCACCAGGAAGGTGACCCTCACGGCTGCTCGTCCGGTCCGATGGAGCGCAGCGCGAGGAGGCCGTCGGCGTTCCAGCGCAGCCGTGCGCGCGGTCGACCGTGCTCGTCGGCCAGCTCGGGGAGCAGGACGGCGTGGTGCGGGTCGAGGAGGTCGTTGCCGCGGCGGCGCACCCGCACCCGGTCGTCAGGGGTCCCCAGCGCGGGGCGCAGCATCCCGAACCAGCCGGGCGGCAGGTCGTCGACGCCCACGAGGGTCTCGACCAGCCCGTCGTGGGCCGTGGCCGGCAGCGTGGCCAGGACCTGGTCGTCGGGATCGAGCAGCAGCAGGTGGCAGCCGGGCTGGACCTCGCCCGGCGGCCGCAGCCGCAGGTGGATCCGGTCGGCGCGCACGTCGACCGCGTCGAGCTCGGCCGTGGCCGGGACCGTGCGCCGGCCGAGCCGCAGCCGGCCGTCGTCGGCGCGGTGCACCTCCCACTGCGTGCGGCCGTCGGGGGAGAGCGGCGTGCGGGTCAGCGCCTGCCCGGGTCGCGCGGACAGCGACACGGGCTCCCCGCCGGCCAGCACGTCGTACGTCGAGCCGGTCAGGCCGCTCAGGTCGTAGGGGTGCTCACCCAGCTCGGTGACGGCACGCCCTCCGGCCTCGCGCACCGCGACCGGTCCGTCGGCGTCGAGCCACAGGTGGACGCCGTCCAGCACCGCGGCGTACGTCGCGACCGCGGCACCGTCCCGGCGTCGGAGGAGCCTCACCACTAGATGAGGGACGCGCCCTCGCCGCCGCCGGCCTGCTCGTCGAAGTTCTCCTGCTCCATCAGGTGGAGGACCGGGATGTCGAGGTGGCGGCGGGCCTTGGAGGTCCAGTCGAGGCGCAGGAGCTCGGCCACGAAGTGCTCCTCGGTGAAGATGATCGCCTCCCGCCCGTCGACCTCCTTGATCGTGGCGGCCAGCGCGTCGACGGGGTCGCCCGTGACCAGCGCCCCGGTGGCGGTCGAGCCGGTGGCCCGGAGGACGGCGACCGCGTTGTCGAGCTCGCTCTCGGCCGCGGTGCGGGCCTCGGCCACGAGCTCCTCGGGGTCGATGTCGTCCAGCGGCAGGGGACGACCGGGCACCAGGTCGGGCGCCATCCCGCCCGAGGCGGCCAGCGCGGCCTGGACCCGGGCGCGGCCGTCGTCGATCGGCATCAGCACGTGGTAGGTGACCGGGCCGTCGATGCCCTCGTGGAGGGAGTGGACCCGGGCCGCGTCGGCCGGGGTGAGGTTCTCCTCGACCAGGAGGACGACGGCGTACGCAGCGGTGTCAGGCACGCGCCGACTCTAGTGCGGAGGACTACTCCCCGCCGCTCAGCACCTCGCCGAGGTCGTAGGAGGCGATCTCCTCCAGCTGCTCGTAGCCGCACGACTCCGGGTCGCGGTCCTCGCGCCACCGCTTGAACTGGGCGGTGTGCCGGAAGCGCCGGCCCTCCATGTGCTCGTAGCCCACCTCCAGGACCCGCTCGGGCCGCAGCGGGACGAAGGAGAGGTCCTTGCCCTGGCTCCAGCGGCTCTGGGTGCCGGGCACGCGGTCGGGGTTGGCGGTGAGGAACTCCTGCCAGTGCCCCCACGGGTGCTCCTCGATCGGGCAGACCAGCGGCTGCAGCTCCTCGATGAGCTCGGCCCGCCGGGTCTCGGTGAAGCTGGCGGCCACGCCGACGTGCTGGAGGTTGCCGTCGTCGTACAGCCCGAGGAGCAGGCTGCCGAGCAGCGGCTTCTCGGGCGTGGAGTTCTTGTGCTCGCGGTAGCCGGCCACCACCACGTCGGCGGTGCGGGCGTGCTTGATCTTGAACATCGTGCGGCCGTTCTGGGTGTACGGCGCGTCCAGCGGCTTGGCCACGACGCCGTCCAGCCCCGCCCCCTCGAACTGCTCGAACCATCGCTCGGCCTCCGCCGCGTCGCTGGTGGTCCGGGTCAGGTAGCAGGGACCCTCGGTCCCGAGGCCCCCGAGCGCCTCCTCCATGGCCGCCCGCCGCTCGCGCAGGGGGCGGTCGGCGTACGACTCGTCGCCGAGGGCCAGCAGGTCGAAGGCCACGAAGCCGGCCGGCGTCTTCTCGCTCAGCATGTCGACGCGGCTCTTGGCCGGGTGGATGCGCTCCTGCAGGACCTCGAACTCCAGCCGGTCGCCGATCGCCACGAAGACCTCGCCGTCGAGCACGACGCGCTCCGGCAGCTGGCGCTTCATCGCCTCGACCAGCTCGGGGAAGTAGCGCGTGAGCGGCTTGGTGTTGCGGCTGGTCAGCTCCACCTCGTCGCCGTCGCGGAACACGATGCAGCGGAAGCCGTCCCACTTCGGCTCGAAGATGAGCCCGTGGTGCTTCTCGGGATCGGGGATCCCCTTCACCGACTTGGCGAGCATCGGCCGGACGGGCGGCATCAGGGGCAGGTCCACGGGCTCGACCCTAAGCGGGCCGTCGCGAGCAGGCGCCGTACGACGCGAGCAGCCGACCCTCAGCAGCGCCTAGAGTTTGGGCCCTATCCCCGGTTGGTCTGCCGGTAGGGCCCGCCTGACTTTGAATCAGGACTAGCGACGTAGGTTCGACTCCTACCCGGGGAGCCGCTCCGGCGCCCCGCGACCGCCACGGTGGCTGAGGTGTGAAGGCGCGCAGCGCCTGAGCCTCGAAGCCGGGTGACCCGGTGCTGGGTGGTGGGTTCCAGCAGCGGCTGTGGGGGCTTCGAGGCTCGGCCGTGGCCGGCCTCGCACCTCAGCCACCGCTGCTGGGGAGCCGCTCCGGTGCCGCGGGACTCCGACGGTGGCTGAGGTGTGAAGGCGTGCAGCGCCTGAGCCTCGAAGCCGGGTGACCCGGTGCTGGGTGGTCGTGGGTCCCAGCAGCGGCTGTGGGCTTCGAGGCTCGGCCGTGGCCGGCCTCGCACCTCAGCCACCGCGGGCCATCCGGGCGGCTGTGGGGGCTTCGAGGCTCGGCCGTGGCCGGCCTCGCACCTCAGCCACCGCTGCCGGGGAGCTCGATGGGGTCGTGGACCGAGTAGGGGAGCTCGAGGCCGCCGAGCGGCATCTTGAAGTGGTGCAGGCGGGCGACGTCCGGGTCGAGCACGACATGGGGACCCCGGCTGATCTTGTGCACGGTGGCGTTCAGCTGGGCCACCCGGTTGCGCACGAGGGACTTCACGCGCCGGCCCCAGCGCTGGTCGGGGTGGGCCAGCATGTCGGCGTAGGACCAGCGCCGGTCGTGCTGGGCCAGGACGGGGCGGGTCGGGTCGTAGCCGGTGGTGTCGACGTTGAAGCTGATGAACCGGAGCCGCGGCACGGTCTGGTCGGCGGTCAGCGCGCCGATGGTGGGGTGCTGACCG
>CAZEPK010000206.1:0-9168 GCA_964514085.1 uncultured Nocardioides sp. | reverse complement strand
AGCTCGGAGGCGACCTCGACCGCGTGCTCGGTGAGGCCCACCGACTTGGCCCGCACGGCGTCCAGCCCGGCCTCGGCCAGGAGGTCGACCATGTCCTCGAGCGCGAGCATGCCGACGACCGCAGGGGTGCCGGACAGGAAGCGCCGGATGCCGGCGGCCGGGACGTACGACGGCCCCATGAGGAAGGGGTCCTCGGCGCCCATCCAGCCCTGGATGGGCTGGGTCAGCGTCTCCTGGTGGCGCTCGGCGACGTAGAGGAACGCCGGCGCGCCGGGGCCGCCGTTGAGGTACTTGTAGCTGCAGCCGACGGCCAGGTCGACGCCCCAGGCGTCGAGCTCGACCGGGACCACGCCCGCGGAGTGGCACAGGTCCCAGAGCACCAGCGCACCGGCCTCCTGGGCGATCCGGGTCAGCTCCGGGGCGTCGGCCAGCCAGGCGGAGCGGTAGGCCACGTGGTTGAGCACCACCAGAGCGGTCTGCGGCCCCACCACGGCGGACAGCTGCTCGGCGGTGACGCCGGCGCTGGTGTCGACCTCGATCCAGCGCAGCGTCAGCCCGGCCTCCTCGGCGATGCCCGCGGCGACGTAGCGGTCGGTGGGGAACTGGTCCCGGTCGAGCACGATCTCGGTGCGCCCGGGCCGCGCCGCGACCGCGGACCGCATCAGCTTGTAGAGCAGCACCGTGGTGGAGTCGCCGATCGCGACCTGGCCGAGGGCGGCGCCCAGGCACACCTCGCCGAGCCGGTCACCGAGGGTGCGCGGCAGGTCGAACCACCGCTCGTCCCACCCGCGGATCAGCCGTCCGCCCCACTCCTGCGACACGAACTCCGCCAGGCGCGGGCCGGTCACCGCCAGCGGCCGGCCCAGCGAGTTGCCGTCGAAGTAGACGAGCGGGGTGTCCGCGCCGACGAAGCGGTCGCGGTACGCCGCCAGCGGGTCGGCCGCGTCGAGCGCCAGGGGGTCAGCCACGCCGCGAGGCTATCCGGCCCCCCTCGTTGGTTGAGGAGGGCGCTCTGCGCCCGTCTCGAAACCACCCGCCTCGGTGCTGGGACGGTTCCAGCACCGGGTCGCGGGGTTTCGAGACGGTTGCTGCGCAACCTCCTCAACCACCGACCCGGCCCCTGACCCAGGCGCTGCTGGAACGAGAAGAAGCGGACCTTCGGGTCGATGCGGTGGACATCGTTGGTTGAGGAGGGCGCTCTGCGCCCGTCTCGAAACCACCCGCCTCGGTGCTGGGACGGTTCCAGCACCGGGTCAGCGGGTTTCGAGACGGTTGCTGCGCAACCTCCTCAACCACCGATCTCCACCGGACTGACCGCTACTGGAAGGAGACGAACCGGACCTTCGGGTCGATGCGGTGGACGTCGGCTGCGGACATGCGGTGGACGTCCTCGTCGTAGAAGAGCTTGAACCCCATGAGGAACTGCTGGGGCCGGGCCACCGCGTGGAAGGTGTCCAGCTTCTGGCCCGGGGTGCCGAAGCCGTCGACGTGCTGGACCATCACCAGCCCGCGGCGCGGCTCGACGGCGCCGATGCGGTCGATCATGTCGGTGCGGAACTGGTGCAGCACGAACAGCTTCTGCGGCAGCTGGCGGCGCGCCACCAGGTCGCGCAGCCAGGCCGAGACGGCGTTGACCTCGCCGGCGCCGACCGAGCCGATCCGCGTGCCCGGCACGCCGTGCTTGCCCATCCGCCACTCCGGGTCGAGCGCCAGCCCGACGTAGGGGTCCTTGAGCGCCCAGGCCCAGCGCTTCGCCACGTCGAGGAAGTTCGCGCGCCCGGGCTGGACGTCGAGCAGCAGCAGGGCCCCGTGCTCGTGCGCGGCGTCGATGTACTTCTGGACCTCGGCGCGCGGGATGTCGTGGGAGTAGTCGTCGCCGGGGCCGGCGTAGCGGTCGGCGATGGTCACGATGAGCTCGAAGACGATCTGGGTGGGCTGCCGGGGCCGGGCGAACGGCGCGGCCGCACGCTGCACGCGCCGAGCCATCTCCTCGGGCCGGGTCTCGCCGAGGACGCCGAGGGCGCCGGTCTCCGCGGTGCCGTAGTAGGCGACGAGGAACCTGCCGTCGCCGAAGATCTTCGTCGCCCCGCCGGGCAGGGTGGCCGGGACCGGCGGCGCGGCCGGCGGGGTCGCCGGTGCCTGACCGGCCTGCGGGTCGGTCGCCGTGGTGCCGGCGCCCCCGCCGGTCGAGGAGACGGTCGCGGCGCTCGCGGCGGTCGGCGGCACGGCCCCCCAGGCGGGGAGCGTGGAGACGTCGGGGACGACGGCCGCGAGGGAGATCAGGGCGACCATCGCCAGCAGCACGCCGACCAGGGCGGGGCGTTCGGACTTGTCCATCGGAAGGAAGACGATAAGCGATGCGGTTCGGTTGCGGCGGGACCGTCCCCGTGTCCCCGCCCTCCCCCGCGGGGCGTCCCCGTCAGCCCGTGACGGCCCCGTGCGCGGCCGAGGCGACGAGCTTGCGGTACTTCGCCAGCACCCCGGTCGTGTACTTCGGAGGCAGCGGCTCCCAGCCCTCGCGGCGCGCGTCCCAGTCGTCGTCCATCTCCACCTCGAGCGAGCGGTTCAGCACGTCGAGGGTGATCCGGTCCCCGTCGCGGAGGAAGGCGATCGGGCCGCCGTCCACCGCCTCGGGCGCGATGTGCCCGACGCAGAGGCCGGTCGTGCCGCCGGAGAAGCGGCCGTCGGTGATGAGCAGGACGTCCTTGCCCAGGCCGGCGCCCTTGATCGCGCCGGTGATGGCGAGCATCTCGCGCATCCCGGGCCCGCCCTTGGGCCCCTCGTAGCGGATCACCACCACGTCGCCCGCGGTGACCTGACCGGCCTCGAGGGCGTCCATCGCGGCACGCTCGCCGTCGAAGACCCGGGCCGTGCCGGTGAAGACCGACTCGTCGAAGCCGGCGCTCTTCACCACGGCGCCCTCGGGGGCCAGGGAGCCCTTGAGGATGGTCAGCCCGCCGGTCTTGTGGATCGGCCGGTCCAGCGACCGGATCACGTCGTCGTCGATGGCCGGCGGGGCCAGCTGCTCGAGGTTCTCGGCCATGGTCCGCCCGGTCACGGTGAGGCAGTCGCCGTGCATCAGCCCGGCGCCCAGGAGCGCCTTCATCACCACGGGGATGCCGCCGATCTTGTCCACGTCGTTCATGACGTAGCGACCGAACGGCTTGAGGTCACCGAGGTGCGGCACCTTGTCGCCGATGCGGTTGAAGTCGTCGATGCTCAGCTCGACCTCGGCCTCCCGGGCCATGGCCAGCAGGTGGAGCACGGCGTTGGTGGAGCCGCCGAGGGCCATCACCACCGTGATGGCGTTCTCGAACGCCTCGCGGGTCATGATCTGGCGCGCGGTGATGCCCTTGCGGAGCAGACCGACGACCGCCTCACCGGAGCGGTGGGCGAAGCCGTCGCGGCGCCGGTCGACCGCTGGCGGGGCCGCCGATCCGGGCAGGCTCATCCCGATCGCCTCGGCCACCGCGGCCATGGTGTTGGCGGTGTACATGCCGCCGCAGGCGCCCTCGCCCGGGCAGATGGCCCGCTCGATCCGGTCCACCTCCTCGCGGCTGATCTTGCCGGCCAGGCAGGCGCCGACCGCCTCGAAGGCGTCGATGATGGTGACGTCCTTGCCGTCCACCTGGCCGGGCATGATCGACCCGGCGTAGAGGAAGACGCTGGCCAGGTCGAGCCGCGCGGCGGCCATCAGCATGCCGGGCAGCGACTTGTCGCAGCCGGCGAGGAGCACCGAGCCGTCGAGCCGCTCGGCGCTCATGACCGTCTCGACGGAGTCGGCGATGATCTCGCGGCTGACCAGCGAGAAGTGCATGCCCTCGTGACCCATGGAGATGCCGTCGGAGACCGAGATGGTCCCGAACTCCAGCGGGTAGCCGCCCGCCGCGTGCACGCCGTTCTTGACCGCCTGGGCCAGCCGCTGCAGCGAGAGGTTGCAGGGCGTGATCTCGTTCCAGCTCGAGGCCACGCCGATCTGCGGCTTCAGGAAGTCCTCGTCGTCCATGCCGACCGCGCGCAGCATGCCGCGCGCGGCCGCCCTCTCGAGGCCGTCGGTGACGTCGCGCGAGCGCGGCTTGATGTCGGGAGCGCCGTCGGACTGCTGAGCCATGCGGCGAGCGTACGACGTGCGGAGAGGCTCTCCGGTCGAGGCGTCAGCATGTGGCCCGGGGGCCGGCCGCTCAGAACGCCGCGGCGCGCACGACCATCACGTCGGGCAGGTTCGCCACCACCGGCCGCCAGGAGTCGCCGGAGTCCGAGGAGGCCCAGACGGCGCCGTTGCGCGCGCCGACGTACAGCCCCGCCGCCTCGTGGTCGTCGGCGCACATGGCGTCGCGCATCACCCCGACCCAGAACTCGTCGGGCAGTCCCCCGGCCAGCTCGGTCCAGCTGTCGCCGGCGTCGCGCGAGCGCCAGACCCGGGCCCGGCCCTCGGGCGGGTAGCGCCGGTCGCCGCCGTTGAGCGGGAAGACGAACACGGTGTCGGGCTCGTGCGGGTGCACGACGACCGGGAAGCCGAACGCCGCCGGCAGCCCCTCCGCGATGGAGGTCCAGGAGCCGCCGTGGTCGTCGGAGCGGTAGACGCCGCCGTGGTTCTGCAGGAAGAGCCGCTCGGGTCGCGACGGGTGCCGGGTGACCTTGTGCACGCACTGGCCGAAGGGCGGGTACTGCTGGCCCTCGGGCAGGAACTCCGCGCGGATGCCCTGGTTGCGCGGCTCCCACGACGCGCCGCCGTCGGCGGTCTGGTAGACGCCGCCGGTCGAGATCGCCACGGTGACCGAGTCGCGGTCGTCGGGGTGCGGGAGGATCGTGTGGAAGGCCTGGCCGCCGAAGCCGGCGCCCCACTCGGGCCGGTGCGGGTGGTCCCACAGCTGCTGCTCCAGGGCGAACGTGCGCCCGCCGTCGCCCGAGCGCCACACCGCGCCGGGCTCGGTCCCGGCCCACAGCGAGTCGGGGTCGTGGCCGGCCACCAGCTGCCAGATCCTCTCGACGCTGGCGCCGCTGCCCTCGGGGAAGCGGATGCCGCCGTCGGTCCCCTCCTGCCAGGAGGCGCCGAGGTCGTCCGAGCGCCGGACCCGCGGGCCCAGCCAGCTCGAGGAGGCACCCGCGTAGAGCCGCGGCGGGTCGGTGCGGGTGTCGACCAGGCAGGAGAAGACCTCCTCCATGTCGAAGTGCGGTCCGGAGAACCGCCAGTCCTCGCGGGCGGCGTCGGAGGTGCCGACCCACAGGCCCTTGCGGGTCCCCACCAGGAGCAGGGTCTGGTTCATGGCAGGCATCCTCGTCCTCGTCGGTCCCGGGCGTCGATAGGTTGACCCGGTGGCGGCGCACGACTCATCGGTGCGCCTGCGCCGGGTCCCGCCGATCTGGCTGGTGCTGGGCGGGATCCTGTCGGTCCAGTTCGGCGCGGGCATCGCCAAGACGCTCTTCGACGAGGTCGCGCCGACCACCATCGTCTGGTTGCGCCTGGTCACCAGCGCGGTGGTGCTCATGGCGGTCGCGCGCCCGGCCCTGCGCGGGCGCAGCGCCGGGGACTGGTGGGTGGTGCTCGCCTTCGGCGTGGTGCTCGGGCTGATGAACTGGTCGATCTACCAGTCCTTCGCGCGGATCCCGATCGGCCTGGCGGTCACCATCGAGTTCGTCGGCCCGCTGACGCTGGCCGTGATCGGCTCGCGGCGGGTGCGGGACCTGGTCTGGGTGGGGCTGGCCGGGCTCGGGGTGCTGCTGCTCGGGATCCAGCCGGGCGACCTGACCTGGGCCGGCGTGGGCTTCGCGGTCCTGGCCGGCGCCTGCTGGGCGGCGTACATCCTGCTGAGCGCGCAGACCGGCCGGCGGTGGCAGGGCGTCGACGGCCTGGCCCTGGCCAGCGTGGTGGCCACGGTGCTGCTCACCCCGCTGGCGCTGGGGAGGTATGCCGACCAGGTGGCCGACGTGCGGATCCTCCTGATCGGGGCGGCGGTCGGCCTGCTCAGCTCGGTGATCCCCTACACCTGCGAGCTGGTCGCGCTGCGCAGCCTGCGCCCGGCCGTCTTCAGCATCCTGATGAGCTTGGAGCCCGCCGCCGCGGCGCTGGCCGGGCTGGTGGTGGTGCACGAGCTGCTCGGGCCACTGCAGCTGGCGGCCATGGCCTGCGTGGTGGCGGCCAGCGTGGGCGCCACGCGGTCGGGTGCGGTCATCGCGGAGCCGGCGCCGGACTGAACGTTCCGGGGGGCAGGCGCCTCTCCGCGCCTCTCAAGGGCCCTCAGCCGCTCCTCACCTTTGTTCACGGACTCTTCACAAGGGGGTGATGTGCGGCGTGGTCCGCGTGGCTAGCGTCGGTGCCACTCCCCCACACCCCACGGAGTGCCCCATGACCTCGCTCAACCCCCTGTCCGCCGCTCGCGCCGCCGTCCAGACCGCTGTCCACTCGTGGTCGGTGGACTCCCAGCAGGGCGCGCGCCGCAACGCCATGGTGGCCAGCACCGCCCTGGCCGCCCGTCGGGCCGAGCGCGAGGACGTCCGGGACTTCTTCTCCTCCCTGGAGCGGGGTGAGGAGGAGCGCCGCAGGGCGCTCGGCGCCGGCCTCTGACCGGGGTCGTCCCGGCACGTCCCACCCGGGAGCGTCCCGCACTCCGGCACAATGCACCTCATGCCGACCTCTGCGGCGCGCGTCGCTCCTGCGCCGAGCATCGCCTACCGCGACGTCCTCTCCGATGACGGGACCCGCCTCACGGCGTGGACCAACGACCTCGACGGCCGCATCGACGGCCCGACCGTCGTGCTGTGCAACGGCCTGGGCACGGGGCCCTGGGCCTGGCCCGAGCTCCTGCGCCCGGACTGCGGGGTCCGGGTCGTCTCCTGGAACCACCGCGGCACCGGCGGCTCCGACCGCCCCAGCGACCCGGCGCACTGCGGCATCGAGGCCTTCGTCGAGGACGCGCTCTCGGTGATGGACCACTTCGGGATCGACCAGGCCCCGCTCATGGGCTGGTCGATGGGCGTCAACACCATGTTCGAGCTGGCCTTCCGGCACCCCGAGCGGGTGACCGGGCTCTTCGCCGTGGCCGGCGTGCCGGGGGACACCTTCGCCACCATGCTGGCGCCGCTCAAGCTGCCCCGGCTGGTCGCTCGCAGCCTCACCGTCAACGTGGCCCGGGTGCTCGAGCTGGCCGGGCGGGCGATCACCCCCGTGACCACCCGCCTGCCGGTTGGCCCGCGCGGCATCGCCGTGCTCAGCCACAGCGGCCTCATGCTGCCGGTCGCCGACCCCGTCGGGGCCGCCAACGCGGTGCGCGAGTTCCTCGTCACCCCGATCGAGTGGTACATGCACCTGGCCATCGCCACCTCCGACCACGGCCGGGTCTCGCTGTCCAAGGTCGAGGTGCCGACCGCCTTCGTCGCGGCCCGGTGGGACGTCCTGGCCGGCGCGCGCGACATGCGGTCGGCGGCGGCGCGCATCCCGGGGGCGACGTACGTCGAGCTCGACGGCAGCCACTTCGTCCAGATGGAGCACCCCGAGCAGGTGCACGCCCTGCTGCTCGACTTCCTGGCCCGGATCGACTGACCCGTGCGCCGCACCGCGGTCGCGGCCGCCCTCCTCGCCCTCGGCGTCGGAGGCTGCTCGCAGGGCGGTGACGAGGTCACGGTGCACATCTCCACCGAGGACGCCGCGACCCCGTCGGCCACCGCGTCGGCGGGCGCGTCCGGCGCGGTGCCGACGGTCGTGGACACCGTGGCGACGGGGCTGGAGGTGCCGTGGGGCCTGGCCTTCCTGCCCGACGGCGACGCCGTGGTCACCGAGCGGGACTCGGCCCGGGTGCTGGTGATCGGCGGTACCGACCACCAGGTCACCGAGGTCGGCACGGTGGGCGCCGCCGCCCCGCAGGGGGAGGGCGGGCTGCTCGGGGTGGCGGTCTCCCCGGCGTACGCCCGGGACCACACGGTGTACTTCTACCTCAGCAGCGCCGAGGACAACCGCATCGTCACCGCCACCCTGCAGGACGGCCGGCTGGGCCCGGTCCGGCCGATCTTCACCGGCATCCCGCTGGGCGGCATCCACGACGGCGGACGGCTGGCGTTCGGCCCCGACGGGATGCTCTACGCCTCGACGGGTGAGACGGGCGACGGCGACCTGGCCCAGGACCGCGACTCGCTCGGCGGCAAGATCCTGCGGCTGACGCCACAGGGCGAGCCGGCCCCCGGCAACCCGTTCGACAGCGCGGTGTGGTCCTTCGGGCACCGCAACGTGCAGGGGCTGGCCTTCGACGGCGACCAGCTGTGGGCCTCGGAGTTCGGCCAGAGCACCTTCGACGAGCTCAACCGCATCCAGGCCGGCGCCAACTACGGCTGGCCGGTCCACGAGGGCTCGGGCGGCGCCGCCGAGGGCTACACCGACCCCCAGGCCACGTGGGGCACCGACGTGGCCTCGCCCTCGGGGCTGGCCTTCGCCGACGGCGCCCTCTGGATGGGCGCCCTGCGAGGCAGCCGGCTCTGGAAGATCCCGGTCACCGGCACCGGCGCCGACCAGGCCGCCGGCCAGCCCGAGGCGTACTTCGTCGGTGACTACGGCCGGATGCGGACCGTGGTCACCGCCCCCGACGGAACCCTGTGGGTCACCACCAGCAACCGCGACGGCCGCGGCTCCCCCTCGGCCGACGACGACCAGATCCTGGTCGTCAGCCCGGGCGGCGGCTGAGGCTCCGGGGGGCGGTGGGTGAGCACCCGTCCTCCACAGAGGGGCGGTGGCCCTGCACCGGTGATCCCCGTGGAGAGCGGTTGCCCAGGCACCGCCCACCGGGCCGCCCCTGTGGACAGCGGTTGCTCAGGCACCGCCCTCGGAGGTGACCCGGACCGTCGTGCCCACCACGGTGGCCCGCTTGGCCGCCCGGCGCAGCGTGGTCAGGACCGCCGGCCCCACCACCACGATGGCCACCGCGTTGGTGACGGCCCGGCCGGTGTCGAAGGAGCCGGTGGAGGTGATCAGCGTGTAGGCGCCGAAGCGCTGGAGGTTCTCCCACAGCGGGGCGCCGGGGTCGAAGGACAGCGCGGTCTGCTCGTGGCCGGGGATGACGATGCCGAGGAGGAAGGGCCAGCCCGAGAGGTTCATCAGCAGCCCGTAGAGGTAGGCCGCCACCACGCCGTACGCCGCGAGCATCGCGATCTCCCAGCGGCCGGTGACCCGGCGCGGCAGCA
>CAZEPK010000205.1:0-9176 GCA_964514085.1 uncultured Nocardioides sp. | reverse complement strand
CGACCAGGACTTCATCGAGCGCTACACCCACGGGTTCGAGGAGTACGCCGAGCACCTGCGCCAGCTCGACTGGGACCTGGTGCTCCAGTCCTCCGGCCTCACCCGCGAGCAGATCGAGGAGGCGGCCCGGATGGTCGCCGCCTCCAGCAAGACCGTCTACTGCTGGGCGATGGGCGTGGTGCAGCACCGCAACGGCGTGGCCAACGTCAAGGAGATCAGCAACCTGGCCTTCCTGCAGGGCAACATCGGCAAGCCGGGCGCGGGGCTGTTCCCCGTCCGGGGCCACTCCAACGTCCAGGGCGACCGCACCATGGGGATCTGGGAGCGCCCGCCGTCGCACTTCCTCGACGCGCTGCGCGACGAGTTCGGCTTCGAGCCGCCGCGCAAGCACGGCTACGACTCCGTGGCGGCCGTCAAGGCCTTCCGCGACGGGGACGCCAAGGTGTTCTTCGGGCTGGGTGGGAACTTCGTCGGCGCCATGTCCGACACCACCGTCACCGAGGACGCGCTGCGCCGGGCGGACCTCAGCGTGCACGTCTCGACCAAGCTCAACCGCTCGCACGTGGTGCACGGCACCGAGGCGCTGATCCTGCCGCCGCTGGCCCGGAGCGAGAAGGACCTCACCGGCGGTCGCCCGCAGCGGGTGACCGTCGAGGACTCGCTGTGCTCGGTGCACACCTCGCAGGGGCCGCTCGAGCCGACCTCCGAGCTGCTCCGCTCGGAGGTCGACATCGTCTGCTCGCTGGCCCTGGCGACGCTCGGTGCCGACCACGACATCCCTTGGGCCGACTTCCGCGACGACTACACCGCCATCCGCCGGCGCATCTCGCGCGTGGTGCCGGGCTGCGCGTCGTACGACGAGAAGGTCGACCAGCCGGGCGGCTTCGTCCTGCCGCACCCGCCCCGCGACAGCCGCACCTTCCCCACCGACAAGGGGAAGGCCATCTTCACCGTCAGCCCGACCGAGGTCCTGCACGTGCCGGAGGGTCGGCTGCTCCTCCAGACCATGCGCTCCCACGACCAGTTCAACACCCAGATCTACGGCCTGGACGACCGCTACCGCGGCATCAAGGGCGGACGCCGGGTGGTCCTGGTGAACACGCTCGACGTCGAGTCGCTCGGCCTGCGCGAGGGGCAGCACGTCGACCTGGTGAGCGAGTGGGAGGACGGGTCGGAGCGGAAGGCCGAGCGGTTCCGGGTCGTCACCTACGACACCCCGCGTGGCTGCGCGGGCGCCTACTACCCGGAGGCCAACTCCCTGGTCCCGCTGGACTCCAAGGCGGTCGGCAGCAACCAGCCGGCCTACAAGTCCATCGTGGTCCGGCTGGTGCCGAGCGTCCCCGACGCCCCGGGGGTGGCCAGGCCGGCCAGCGCCTCCAGCGACTTCTCGCCCGACGCCATCGACGCCCAGCGCCTCGTGGAGCCGCACCACCTGAGCTGAGCGCCGGGCCCCTCTGCGCCGACCGGACACAATGGGGCGGTGAGCAACCTCGAGGACAGGCCCGACGAGCTGGTCTGCGAGCCGGGCCGCGGCGGCGTCGAGGTGCTGACGCCCCGCGACGTGCCGCTCGGCGGGCCGCGGGCGATGACCGTGCGGCGCACCCTCCCGCAGCGCGACCGGTCGCTGATCGGAGCCTGGTGCTTCCTCGACCACTACGGTCCCGACCTCGTCGCCGACTCCGGCGGCATGAGCGTGGCCCCGCACCCCCACACCGGGCTGCAGACCGTCTCCTGGCTCTTCACCGGCGAGGTCGAGCACCGCGACAGCGCCGGGAACCACGCGATGGTCCGGCCCGGCGAGCTCAACCTGATGACCGCCGGCCACGGCATCAGCCACTCCGAGGTGTCGCCGCCCTCCACCACGGTCCTGCACGGCGCCCAGCTCTGGGTGGCCCTGCCCGACGGCGCGCGCGACACCGCACCGGGCTTCGACCACTACGCCCCACCGGTGGTGGCGGGCGAGGGCTGGGAGGCCCGGGTCTTCCTCGGCTCCCTCCTCGGTGACACCTCGCCGGTCCGGACGGCGACCCCGCTCCTCGGCGCCGAGCTGCGGCTCACCGCCGGCACCGAGCTGCACCTCGACGTCGACCCGTCCTTCGAGCACGGCGTCCTCGTCGACACCGGCGTGGTGTCGGTCGGCGACGCCGACGTCAAGGAGCACGAGCTCGCCTACGCCCCGCCCGGCTCGCAGCGGCTGACCCTCGAGGCCGTCGCGGAGGCCCGGGTGCTGGTCCTCGGCGGCCCGCCGTTCGGCGAGGCCATCGTCATGTGGTGGAACTTCGTCGGCCGCAGCCACGAGGAGGTCGTCGGCTTCCGCGAGGAGTGGCAGGCCCAGGTGCTGGAGGACGACGGCACGGCGCGTGACCCCGACGAGGCCGGCGGCTTGCATGAAGGCGGTGCCGACCAGCGCGTGGTGGCTGACTCCCAGCGCGTGCGGCCCGGCCGGTTCGGCGTCGTGCTGGGCGACCACTCCCCGCCGATCCCGGCCCCGCCGTTGCCCCACGCGCGCCTCAAGGAGAGGAAGTAGTCGGCGCATGGGTCCGGTGAGCGGTGACGACGGCGTGGCGCGGTGCCCCTGGGCCGGCGCGGCGCCCGGGGTGATGCGCGACTACCACGACACGGAGTGGGGCCACCGGGTGCACGGCGAGGCGGCCTACCTCGAGCGGCTCACGCTCGAGGCCTTCCAGTCGGGGCTGTCGTGGTCGACGATCCTGAACAAGCGCGAGGCCTTCCGCGAGGTCTTCTGCGGCTTCGACGCCGAGCAGGTGGCCGCCTTCGGGGAGGACGACGAGGCGCGGCTGATGCAGGACGCCCGGATCGTCCGCAACCGCGCCAAGATCTCGGCGGCGGTGGTCAACGCGCGGGCGACGCTCGCGCTCCGCGACGCCCCGGACGTCGACGGGGGTCTCGAGGGCTTCGTGCTCTCCTTCGCGCCGGAGCGGCCGCCCGCCCCGACGACGACCGAGGAGATGCAGACGACGTCCCCGGAGTCGCTCGCCCTCTCCAAGGCGCTGAAGAAGCGCGGCTTCGCCTTCGTCGGCCCCACCACGATGTTCGCCCTGATGGAGGCGATCGGGATCTTCGACCCCCACCTGGTCGGCTGCTTCAGGCGCGCTGCCTGACGCCTCGCCCCAGCCGCAGGCCCGGCACCACCGAGGGGACGCGGGCGGCGTAGGCGTCGTAGGCCGGTCCGAACGTGCGTCGCAGGTCGCGCTCCTCGAACGCCACCCCCACCGCGACGTAGCCGGTCGCCGCCACGGCGAAGAGCAGGTGGGAGGCGCCCATCGTCGGCGTGGCCCAGAACGCCAGCAGCAGGCCGGTCATCAGCGGGTGCCGCACCACGGCGTAGAGGCCGCCGGTCTCCAGCTCCTCGACGGGCTGCGGCGGCCGGCCCCACCCGGCCTGCCGCAGCCCGAGGAGCGCGGGCTGGTCGACGGCGTACGTCGCCGCCACCGCCAGCGCCCAGCCGGCCGCGCACAGCACCCACAGGCCCACCGCGCCGACGCCTGACACCTGCCAGACCGGGCCGCCGAACGGCTGCCACAGCCAGAAGAGCAGGGCCAGGCAGGCGTCGGTGGCCAGCACGTAGGCCGTGCGCTCGAGCGGCGCCGGGACCCACCGGCGCAGCCATGCCTTGACCGACCGCCGCGCCATCACCGAGTGCTGGGCTGCGAAGAGGAGCAGCAGCGTCAGGTCGACGGCCACGGCGGGGGCGGTGGCCACCCGGGCGGCCGAGTCGACGGTCCGCGGGAGCGGCCCGTCGCAGAGGAAGACGACGGCCCACACCATCACCGCGTTGAACGCCACCCAGCCGAGGGCGGACACGAGCAGGTGGGCGGGTCGTCGGGGCACCCGTCGATCGTGGTCCGGCGACCAGGTCCGGCGCAGCCGTGAAACTGCCGCACTTGGCCACCCGAGGCGACGTACCACGCCGCCACCTGCGCCCGGGTCCGGAAGCCCAGCCGGAGACGGATCCGCTCGAGGTGCGACTCGGCCGAGCGCTCGGTGAGGTGCAGCCGCTCGGCGATCTCCCGGTTGGTCAGCCCCTCGGCCACCAGCCCGGCCACCTCGTTCTGGCGCGGGGTCAGCCCCGTGGCGGGCTCGGCGCGCAGCCGTGGCAGCCCCAGGAACCGGCGCACGGGCTGCAGCACCGCGTCGACGTCGCCGAAGGCCGGCAGGTGGGAGCGGCCCTCCAGCTCCACCAGCTCGGCGCCCGGGATCGACGCGGCCAGGGCCTGGCCCTGCGCCAGGGGCGCGGCGCGGTCCTCGCGCCGGTGGAGGACCAGGGTGGGCGCCCGCACCTGTCCCAGTGCCGGGCGGACGTCGAGGCTCAGCGCCAGCTCCAGGAGCGCCACCGCCGTGGGGGCGCTCGAGGCGGCGCGCTGGTAGGCCGCGATGGCCCGCCGGGTCCCGGCGTCGGCGTCGGGCGCGTAGAGCTCGGTCAGCAGGTCCGACCCCAGGCCCCAGTGGGTGCCGACGAGGCCGAGCACGTGCTGCCGGCTGTCCTCGTCGCCGATGGCCCGACCCTCCGCCCACCCGCCGTAGAGGACCAGCCGGTCGACCGCCTCGGGGTGGTCCGCGGCCCACCGGGCGGCCACCGGGGCGCCCAGGGACGTGCCGAACACGTCCAGCCGGTCGAGGCCGAGCGCCGCCACCACGGCCGAGACGGTGGCCAGCTCGAGACCCAGCGTGTGCGGCCCGGCGTGGGGGTCGGAGAGGCCGCAGCCCGGTCGGTCGTAGCGCACCAGCGTGCGCCCGGTGGACAGCGCCTGGTGGAAGCGTCGCTCGGCCGGGATCGCCCAGCCGAGCTCGAGGTGGCTGAGCCACCCCGGCACCAGCAGCAGCGGCGGGCCGGACCCGGTCACGGCGTACGCCACCCGGCCACCGTCGGGGAGCTCGGCGGTCCCCAGGCGCTGGCCCTGCGTGGCCACGGTCAGTCCGCCTGACCCACCAACCCCGCCGACTCGACCCCGGCCAGCGCGGCCTCCTCGTCGTGGTCGGAGGTGTCGCCGGACACACCGACCGCGCCCAGGAGCGTCCCGTCGGCCGACTTGACCAGCACCCCGCCCGGCACGGGCACCAGCGCACCCACGGCGTGGGTGACGGCGGCGACGAAGTAGGGCTGCTGCTCGGCCCGGGCCATCAGCGCCCGCGAGCCCATGCCCAGCGAGACCGCGCCGTGGGCCTTGCCGTGGGCCACCTCGAAGCGCTTGTTGGAGGAGCCGTCCTCCCGCTCGGCGGCGAGCACGTGGCCGCCCGCGTCGAGGACCACCACGGTGAGCGGCTTGAACGAGGCGTTGCTGCCGGCGGCCAGCGCGCCGGCGATGATCGCCCGGGCCTGGGAGAGGGACAGGGTCATGACTGCTCCTTGGCTGACGACGGCAGGGCGGACTTCAGGGCGCGGCGGCGGCGGTGCAGGATCGGCTCGGTGTAGCCCGAGGGCTGGCGCAGGCCCTCGAAGACCAGGTCGTGGGCGGCGCCGAAGGCCTCGCCGTCGTAGGTCGGCCCCATGGGTCGGTAGCCGGCCTCGGAGCCCTGCTGCTCGTCGACCACGTCGGCCATCCGGCGGAAGGCCGCCTCGACCTCCTCGGCGCTCACCACGCCGTGGTGGAGCCAGTTGGCGACGTGCTGGGAGGAGATCCGGCAGGTGGCGCGGTCCTCCATCAGTGCGGTGCCGGTGATGTCGGGGACCTTGGAGCAGCCCACGCCGACGTCGATCCAGCGCTTCACGTAGCCCAGGATCCCCTGCAGGTTGTTCTCGATCTCTGCGGTCCTGTCCTCCTCGGACCAGGCCGAAGCCTCAGCCGGGTCGGCCAGGGGGACGGTGAGCAGCTGCTCGACCGTCGTACGCCGACCGCCTGCGGCCAGCTCGTCCTGCTGGGCCGCCACGTCGACCTGGTGGTAGTGCAGCGCGTGCAGGGTCGCCGCGGTCGGCGAGGGGACCCAGGCGCAGGAGGCGCCGGCCTGCGGGTGGCCGACCTTCTGCTCCAGCATCGCGGCCATCTCATCAGGCATGGCCCACATGCCCTTGCCGATCTGGGCCTTGCCCTTGAGGCCGCAGGCCAGCCCGATGTCGACGTTCTGGTCCTCGTAGGCCTTGATCCACGCGGTCGACTTCATCTCGCCCTTGCGGACCATCGGCCCGCCGAGCATCGAGGTGTGCAGCTCGTCTCCGGTGCGGTCCAGGAAGCCGGTGTTGATGAAGGCGACCCGCCCGCGGGCGGCGTGGATGCAGGCCTTGAGGTTGGCCGAGGTGCGCCGCTCCTCGTCCATGATGCCGAGCTTGATCGTGCCGCGCCCCAGGCCGAGGAGGTCCTCGACCGCGGCGAACACGTCGTCGGTGAACCGGACCTCGTCGGGGCCGTGCATCTTCGGCTTCACCGCGTACATCGAGCCGGTCCGGGAGTTCGAGAGCTGGCTGCGGCCCTGGAGGTCGGGCAGCGCGCACAGCGCGGTCACCACGGCGTCGAGGATCCCCTCGGGGACCTCCTGGCCCTCGGCGTCGAGGATCGCGTCGGTGGTCATCAGGTGGCCCACCTGGCGCACGAAGAGCAGCGAGCGTCCGGGCAGCACGATCTGGCCGCCCGGGCCGTCGTAGAGCCGGTCCTCGGCCAGCCCGCGGGTGAAGGAGGACCCGCCCTTGGTCACCTCGGCGGTCAGCGTGCCCTGGTTGAGCAGCAGCCAGTTGCGGTAGGCCGCGACCTTGTCCTCGGCGTCGACCGCCGCGATGGAGTCCTCGAGGTCCATGATCGTGGAGACCGCCGACTCCAGGAGCAGGTCCTTGACCCCCGCCGCGTCGGTGCTCCCGATGGAGTCCTCCCGGTCGACCTGGATCTCCACGTGCAGCCCGTGGTGGACCAGCAGCACGCCCTCGGGCTCGGCCGGCTCGCCCCGCCACCCCACCAGCTGAGCGGGGTCGGCCAGGGCCGGGACCAGGACGCCGTCGTCGACCGCGTAGGACGTGACGTCGGCGTGCGAGCCCGACGCCAGTGGGAAGTGCTCGTCCAGGAAGGCCCGCGCCCGCGCGATCACCGCGGCACCGCGCTCCGGGTTGTACGACGAGCCGCGCTCCTTGCCGTCCTCCTCGTCGATGGCGTCGGTGCCGTAGAGCGCGTCGTAGAGCGAGCCCCAGCGGGCGTTGGCGGCGTTGGCGGCGAAGCGGGCGTTGAGCACCGGCACCACCAGCTGCGGCCCGGCCTGGACCGCGACCTCCTCGTCGACGCCCTCGGTCTCGATCGTGAAGTCGGCCGGCTCCTCGACCAGGTAGCCCAGGTCGCGCAGCAGCTGGAGGTAGGCCGGTTGGTCGGCCACCGGCCCCGGGTGCGCGGTGTGCCACTCGTCGAGCCGGGCCTGCAGCTCCTCGCGCCGGGCCAGCAGGTCGCGGTTGCGAGGGACGAACTCTTCGAGGAGCTCCTCCACGCCGGCCCAGAACGCCGCCTCGTCGACGCCCGAGCCCGGCAGCGCCTCGTCCCGCACGAACTGGTGCAGCTCCGAGGCGATCCGGAGCCCTCCGACCTCGACGCGGTCAACCACGACGGCTACCTCCTGGTGGCTTCTTTCCCATGGGCGAGTCAGTCTTGCCTACATGACGACGGACGTGCAGGTCGATCTCGGGGCCCTTGTCGACGAGCTGGCCGGCCAGCTCGGGGACGACGTGGTGGTGACCGATCCCGACCGGATGGAGAAGTACCGCTGGGACCGCGCCAACGACCCCGGCGCGGGCGTCCCGCTGGCGGTGGTGCGGGCCCGGAGCACCGAGGACGTGCAGGCCGCCGTGCGCTTCGCGGCCGCCCACGGCGTGCCGGTGGTGCCCCGTGGTGCGGGGTCCGGGCTCTCCGGTGGCGCCTCCGCGGTGGCGGGCTGCCTGGTGGTCTCCACCGAGCGGATGACCGCGATCGAGATCGACCCGGTCACCCGGACCGCCGTGGTGCAGCCCGGACTGATGAACGCCCAGGTCAAGGCGGCGGCGGCCGAGCACGACCTCTGGTACCCGCCCGACCCCTCGTCGTACGAGATCTGCTCGATCGGCGGCAACATCGCCACGAACGCCGGCGGGCTGTGCTGCGTGAAGTACGGCGTCACCACCGACTACGTCCTGGGCCTGACCGTGGTGCTGGCCGACGGCACCGCGGTGCGGCTGGGCGGGGCGCGGCTCAAGGACGTGGCCGGGCTCTCGCTGACCAAGCTCTTCGTCGGCTCCGAGGGCACGCTGGGCATCGTCACCGAGATCGTGCTGCGGCTGATCCCAGCGCAGCGCCCGCCGGCCACCCTGGTGGCGACCTTCGCCACGCTGGACGACGCGACCAACGCGGTGCTGGCCATCACCCGGCGGCTGCGGCCCTCGATGCTGGAGTTCATGGACCGGCCCACCATCGCGGCGGTCGAGGACCTCACCAAGATGGGCCTGGACCGCGAGGCCGCGGCGATGCTGGTCATCCAGTCCGACGAGCCGGCCGGCCACGCCGCCGCGGAGTGCGAGCTGATCGCCGCGCTGTGCGAGGAGAACAACGCCACCGAGGTGTTCTCCACCGACGACCCCGACGAGGGGGAGGCCTTCGTGGTCGCCCGCCGCAACGCGATCCCTGCCGTCGAGCGGACCGGCACGCTGCTGCTCGAGGACGTCGGTGTGCCGCTGCCGCAGCTCGGCGCCCTGGTCGACGGCATCGCCGACATCTCCGCCCAGCGCGAGGTCACCATCGCGGTCATCGCCCACGCCGGCGACGGCAACACCCACCCCCTTATCGTCTTCGACCCCGCCGACCCGGACATGACCGAGCGGGCCCAGGCGGCGTACGGCGAGGTGATGGAGCTGGCCATGTCGCTGGGCGGCACCATCACCGGCGAGCACGGCGTCGGCCGCCTCAAGCGCCCCTGGCTCGGCGACTACCTCGGCCCCGACGCCCTGGCCCTGAACCAGCGGATCAAGGACGCCCTGGACCCGCAGGGCATCCTCAACCCGGGCGCCATGTTCTGACCCGCCCCCTCGGTGGTTGAGGAGGGCGTTCTGCGCCCGTCTCGGGACCTGGTGACGCGGTGCTGGTGCCGGCCCACGCGGTGGTTGAGGAGCTCGCGCAGCGAGCGTCTCGGAACCTGGTGACGCGGTGCTGGTGCCGGCCCCGTCCCAGCACCGGCTCACGAGGTTTCGAGACGGTTGCTGCGCAACCTCCTCAACCACC
>CAZEPK010000204.1:0-9205 GCA_964514085.1 uncultured Nocardioides sp. | reverse complement strand
AGTGGGAGCTGCGCTCGGACCGGCTGCCGGAGGTGACCGCCGCCTCCGGCTCGGAGGTGGTGCTGGCCGCGTCGACCGACGGTCCCCAGCTGCAGGTGCTCGAGCCGGGCAGCGTCCCGTCGGTGCTCAGCGAGGTCGACGTGGTCTTCCCCGTCCTGCACGGACCCTTCGGCGAGGACGGCACGGTGCAGGGGCTGCTCGAGCTCGCCGACGTCCGCTACGTCGGCTCCGGCGTGCTGGCCTCCGCGGTCGGCATGGACAAGCACTACATGAAGCTCGTCTTCGCCGCCCGCGGCCTGCCCGTCGGCCCCTACGTCGTCATCAGCCCCCGCGACTGGTCGGCCCGCCGCGAGGACGTGCTGACCCGGGTCAAGGAGCTGCGGCTGCCGGTGTTCGTGAAGCCGGCGCGGGCCGGCTCCTCGCTCGGCGTCACCCGCGTCGACGACCTGGCCGACCTCGAGCGCGCCGTCGAGGACGCCCGCGTCCACGACCCCAAGGTGCTGGTCGAGGAGGGCGTCGAGGGCCGCGAGATCGAGTGCGCCGTGCTGGGCGGCCGCGGCGGTGCCGCGCCGCGCGCCTCGGTGCCGGGGGAGGTCGTGGTCGACCACGCCGCGCGGGCGTTCTACGACTTCGAGGCCAAGTACATCGACGAGGCCACGGCGCGGATCGACGTCCCTGCCGACCTGCCCGCCGCGGTGGCCGAGCGCGTGCGCGACCTCGCCGTCCGCGCGTTCGAGGCCATCGGCGCGGAGGGCATCGCCCGGGTCGACGTGTTCGTGACCCCCGGTGACCAGGTCGTGGTCAACGAGATCAACACCATGCCCGGCTTCACGCCGATCTCGATGTACCCCAAGATGTGGGCGGCCTCCGGCCTGCCCTACCCCGCGCTGATCGACGAGCTCATCCAGCTGGCGCTCGAGCGGGACACCGGCTTGCGGTGACACCCCCGCGAGCTTCGGCCCAGGGCCCACGACGGACTGCTCGCTGCGCTCGCGGCTTCGCCGTCCGTCGTGGCCACCTGGCCCGATCGCGGGGAGCGCGAGCTCCGCTCGCCACCTCGCTGCGCTCGCCCGATCCCATTGCGCGCGCGCGGTTGCGTCTCGCTGTTCACCTCGCGGGCGCGCTTGAGGGCCTCGATGCCCCCAACCGCGCATGCCCCTGCTTGCGGTGACCCGGATCGGGCTGCCGGGACGGGTCAGACCGGTACGCCGGCGGCGATGGCCCGGCGCAGGAGGTCCTGGGCGACCTCGCCCAGCGAGGTGCCGCTCAGGGTGCAGGCGAAGGGGAAGACCGAGGTCTCGGTGGTGCCGGGGGTGATCGCGGTCTCGAGGACCACGAAGCTGCCGTCGGCGGAGACGATGAAGTCGGAGCGGGAGACGTCGCGCAGGCCCAGGGTCCGGTGGGCCTGGCGGGCCACCTCGCCCAGTCGCTCGATCTGCGCCTCGGGCAAGTCGGGCCGGGTCAGGGAGACGAACTCGGCGGTGTAGCGGGCCGAGAAGTCGAACTCGTGGCCCTTCTCGAAGTCGATGGCCACCGGCTCCAGCGAGCGCAGGCCGTCGTCGGTCTCCAGCACGATGACCGAGACGTCCACGCCGTCGTGGAACCGCTCGACCAGGGCGTCCTCGCAGTAGGCGTAGGTGCCGACGAGCGCGGAGGGGAGCGCGGCCAGGCCGTCCACCCCGGACACGCCGAGCGCCGAGCCGCCGCGGGCCGGCTTGACCACCACGCGGGTGCCGAGCCGGTGCATCACGTGCTCCATGAGGGCCGCGGCGCCGATGTCGCGGAAGGTCTGGGCCGAGAGGCCGACGGAGTCGGGGACGGGGATGCCGTCGCGGCGCAGCAGCTCCCGGGCGCTGGCCTTGTCGAAGGCCAGCCGGCAGGCGCGGCTGCGGGAGCCGACGTAGGGCAGGTCGATCAGCTCCAGGAGCGTCTGGATCTCGCCGTCCTCGCCGAACTGGCCGTGCAGGGCCGGCAGGGCCGCGACGACCTTGTCGCGCTCGAGGGTGTGCAGCAGGTTGCGGTCGAAGTCGTAGGCGTGCGCGTCGACGCCGCGGGCGCTCAGCTCACGGACGAGGTTGCGGCCCGAGGCGAGCGAGATGTCGCGCTCGTGGCTGAGGCCGCCGGCGATCACCGCGACGGGGCCGGGGAAGTCCTCGGGAGGCATGGCCAGAGCCTGTCACAACGCGACGACGCCCCGCACCGGACGGGTGCGGGGCGCCGAGGAGGCCGGGCGCGGGGTCAGATGTGGACCACCGGGCAGGTCAGCGTGCGGGTGATGCCGTCGAGGGTCTGGACCTTCGCGACCACGAGCTTGCCCAGCTCGTCGACGTTGCGGGCCTCGGCGCGCACGATCACGTCGTACGGGCCGGTGACGTCCTCGGCCATGGTGACGCCCTTGACCTGGGCGATCGCGTTGGCGACCTCCGCAGCCTTGCCGACGTCGGTCTGGATCAGGATGTAGGCCTGCACCACCATGTGCGGATCTCCCTGCGGTTCGTGGAGTGGGGGGACGCTGCTCGCGAGAACGGGGCCAACCTATCGCGAGGCTGCGGCACGTCATAGACAAGGTCACCCGCGCATCTGCTCGAATGGCCACATGTCGTTCCCCCCCGAGGCCACGCTCGGCGACGTCGGTGAGTTCAGGCTGATCGGGGAGCTGACCCGGCTCTTCAGCCAGGGCGAGCACGTGCTGGTCGGGCCGGGGGACGACGCGGCCGTGATCCGCGTGCGGCAGGGCCACGTGGTGGTGTCGACCGACCTGCTCATCGAGGGCCAGCACTTCCGCAGCGACTGGGTGGAGGCCACGGACGTCGGCCACCGCGCCGCCGCGCAGAACCTCTCCGACCTCAACGCCATGGGTGGGCGCGCCCACTCGCTCACCATCGGGCTGGGCGCCCCGAGCGACCTGCCGGCGCGGTGGGCGCTCGACTTCGCCGCCGGGTTCGCGGCCGAGTGCGACCTGGTCGGCGCCAGCGTGGTCGGGGGAGACCTGACCCGGTGCGACCAGGTGGTCATCGCCGTCACGGTCATCGGCGCCTGCACCCAGGCGCCGGTGCTGCGCTCGGGCGCGCGGCCGGGCGACGTGCTGGCCCTGGCCGGCCGGCAGGGCTGGTCCGCCGGCGGGCTGGCCATCCTCAGCCGCGGCTTCCGCTCACCGCGGGCGCTGGTCGAGGCCTACCGCCGCCCGCACCCGCCGTACGACGCGGGTCCGCAGGCGGCCGAGGCCGGAGCCACCTCGATGGTCGACGTCTCCGACGGCCTGCTCGCCGACGCCGGCCACCTCGCGAGCGACTCGGGGGTGGCCATCGACGTGCGCACCGACGCCCTGGAGGTGCCGGAGCCGCTGCACGCCGTCGCCGCGGCCACCGGGGCCGACCCCATCTCGTTCGTGCTGGGCGGCGGTGAGGACCACTCGCTGCTGGCCACGTTCCCCGACGGGGCCGTACCGCCCGGCTGGACGGTCATCGGCTCGGTGGCCGAGGGCGAGGGCGTCACCGTCGACGGTGCGGCGTACGACGGCGCGACGGGCTGGACGCACTTCTAGGGGTCAGGGTCACCCCGGGTGACCCGCCACGGCGGGAAAGCGAAAGGCCACCGCCCCCACCGGGGGGCAGCGGCCTCGGGCTCGCTGGTGACTAGCGGCTGACCTTGCCGGCCTTCAGGCAGCCGGTGCAGACGTTGAGCCGCTTGGGCGTGCCGTTGACGGTCGCCCGGACCCGCTGGATGTTGGGGTCGAAGCGGCGCTTGGTGATCTTCCGCGACCACGGCCGGTTGTTGCCGAAGCCGGGCTTCTTGGCGCAGATGTCGCAGACGGCGGCCACTGTGTGCTCCTGGAGAATGGATTGCTGTGAGTTCGTGGGTGCCCGGCGTCCGGGCAACCGAAGAAGAATATCCGAACCCGACGCTCCCGCCCAAACGGGGAGCGACGCTCCCGGGCGCGGCTCACCCTCTAGTCTCGCCCCCGTGAGCGAACCGGGCACCGTGGGGAGCGGCATCCAGCTCGCGACCGTGCTCCGGTTCATCGACATCGCGGTGGACGCCCTGGCCGGCGCGCGCGAGGAGATCGACGCGCTCAACGTCTACCCGGTCCCCGACGGCGACACCGGCACCAACCTTTACCTCACGATGGCGGCCGCCCGCGACGCCGTGCGCGAGCGGGCCGCGACCCCCGGCGCCGACCGGGCCGGGCTGCTCGAGGCGTTCACCAGGGGTGCGCTGCTCGGAGCGCGCGGCAACTCCGGGGTGATCCTCAGCGAGATGCTGCGCGCGATCATCCGGCGGATCGCCGCGGCCGAGCCCGACGAGCGGAACGGCGCGGTCATGGTCGACGCGCTCCGGCGGGCCACCGAGGCCAGCTACGCCGCGGTCGGCAGCCCGGTCGAGGGCACCATGCTGTCGGTCTGCCGGGCCGCCGCGGAGGCCGCGGCGTCGCTCCTCGAGGGTGACCCGACTGTCCGCTCCCGCGACGTCCTCACCACCAGCGCCGCCGCCGCGCGCGAGGCACTGGCCAGGACGCCGGACCAGCTGCAGGCCCTCCGCGACGCCGGGGTGGTCGACGCAGGCGGACGCGGCGTGGTGGTCATCCTCGACGCCGCCGAGACCGCCCTGACCGGCAAGCGACCGCCCAAGGTCGAGGCCGGCCGGCGGATCCCGCAGCCCAACCTGACCCGGCCGGGGCCGGCCGAGCCCGGCGCGGACCTGGTCGACGGCGGGCCGGCGTACGAGGTGATGTACCTCCTCGACGCCCCGGCGGACTCCATCGCCGGCCTGCGCGACACGCTGGCAGGGCTGGGTGACTCCCTGGTGGTGGTCGGCGGGGAGGGCCTCTGGAACGTCCACGTGCACGTCGACGACGTCGGCGCGGCCATCGAGGCCGGCATCGAGGCCGGCCGTCCGCACCGGGTGCGGGTGACCCACTTCGCCGAGCAGGTCGCCGGGCGGGAGCAGCGCCCCCGGGTGGGCCGGGCCATCGTCGCGGTCGCGGCGGGGCCCGGGCTGGCCAGCCTGTTCGAGGAGGCCGGCGCGGTCGTGGTGCGCGGCGGCCCCGGCGACCGGCCCTCGACCGGGATGCTGCTGGAGGCCATCGCCGGCTCCGGGGCGCAGGAGGTCGTCGTCCTGCCGAACGACAACGACTCGGTCCGTACGGCGCAGGTCGCGGCCAGCACGGCGGAGAAGGACCACGACATCCGCGTCGCAGTGATCCCCACCACCGCGCAGGTGGAGGGACTGGCCGCGCTGGCGGTCCACGAGCCGGGTCGGACCTTCGACCAGGACGTGCTGGAGATGACCGCGACGGCGCGGCACGCCCGCCAAGGGGCGGTCACCGTGGCGGCGCGGCGGGCCATCACCATGGCCGGCCCCTGCGAGCCGGGTGACGTGCTGGGCGCGATCGGCGGCGACTTCGTCGTGGTGGGCCACGACCTCACCGGCGTGGCCGAGGACGTGCTCGGGCGGCTGCTGGGCGGCGGTGGGGAGATGGTGACCCTGGTCTCCGGTGCCGACGACGCCGACGGCGCCCTGGCCCGGACCTGCGCGGGGTGGCTGGAGGAGCACCACCCGGCTGTCGACGTCGTGGTGTACGACGGTGGGCAGGAGCGCTACCCGCTCCTGGTCGCCGTCGAGTAGCCGCAGAGGGGAGTGCCGTGATCAGCCTCGACTCACCCGTCGAGACCGTGCTCGGGGTGGCCAAGGGCAAGAAGGCCCAGAGCCGCCAGGAGGGCATCACCGAGCGGCTGGGGCTGCGCACCGTCGGCGACCTGCTCGGGCACTTCCCCCGGCGCTACCTCGAGACCGGCTCGCTGTCGGCGCCGGAGGAGCTGCGCGAGGGCCAGCTGCTGACCGTGGTGGGCGAGATCTCCAGCTCGGTGAGCCGCAGCTACCGCGACCGGCGCACCGGCCGCCCCGCCTTCCGCCAGGAGGTCGTGCTGCGCACGGAGGGGCCGCGACTGCAGATGACCTTCTTCGCCCAGCAGGCCCACGTCGGCCGGTTCAACGAGCAGCGCTTCAGCAAGGGCCGGCGCGGCATCTTCATGGGCAAGGTCGGGACCTTCCGCGGCGAGTGGCAGCTGACGAACCCGCAGATGGTGCTCTTCGGTGCCGACGACGAGGGGAGCGAGGACCTGGCCGCCCTCTCCCTGGAGACCATCGGTCCGCTCTACCCCCTCTACCCGGCCACCAAGGACGTCGAGTCCTGGGACCTCCAGAAGGCCATCGCCTTCGCTCGGACCATGGTCGAGGAGGTGCCCGAGCTCCTTCCCGAGGACCTGCGCCGCGAGTACAAGGTGCTGGACGCCCGCCGGGCCCTGGACCTCATCCACGCGCCGGAGACCTGGGGCGAGATCACGCGGGCCCAGCACCGCTACCGGTTCGAGGAGGCGCTGGTGACCCAGCTGGTCCTCGGCCGCCGGCGGCGCGCCGTGCGGGCGATGGGCGCCCGGCCCCGCACCGGCGGGGACGGCGCCCTCCTGGCGGCCTTCGACGCGCGGCTGCCCTTCGAGCTGACGGCGGGCCAGCGCGAGATCGGCGCGCAGGTCGAGGAGGACCTCGCGCGTCCCTACCCCATGAACCGGCTGCTGCAGGGCGAGGTCGGCTCGGGCAAGACCCTGGTGGCGCTGCGCGCGATGCTGCGTGTCGTCGACTCCGGGGGACAGGCGGCGCTGCTGGCCCCCACGGAGGTGCTGGCCCAGCAGCACCACCGCTCCATCACCGCCCTGCTGGGCGACCTGGCGGCCGGCGGCATGCTCGGAGGTGCCGCCGAGGCCACCGGCGTGGAGCTGCTCACCGGGTCGATGACCAAGACGCAGCGGACCGAGCCGCTGCTGAGGCTGGCCTCGGGCGAGGCCGGGATCGTGATCGGCACCCACGCGCTGCTGGAGGACCAGGTGCAGTTCTTCGACCTGGGCCTGGTCGTCGTCGACGAGCAGCACCGCTTCGGCGTCGAGCAGCGCGCGGCCCTCACCGACAAGGCCGGCAGCCCGCCCCACGTGCTGGTGATGACGGCCACGCCGATCCCGCGGACGGTGGCGATGACGGTCTTCGGCGACCTCGAGACCTCGACGCTCAGCGAGCTCCCCGCGGGCCGGGCCCCCATCCAGACGACGGTGGTGCCGGCCGGCCAGCCCACCTGGGTCGACCGGGTGTGGCAGCGGGTGCGCGAGGAGGTCGAGAAGGGTCACCAGGCCTACGTCGTCTGCCCGCGGATCAGTGGCGACGAGCTGGAGCAGGGCGAGAGCGACCCCGTCTACGACGAGCTGGAGCTCGAGACCAAGGTGGCCGAGGCGACCCGCCACACGCTCGCCGCCGTCGAGGAGGTCGTCCCCGAGCTGGAGACCCACCAGCTGCGCGGGCTGCGGCTGGCCGCGCTCCACGGCCGGCTGCCGCCGGAGGAGAAGGACCGCACGATGCGGGCCTTCGCCGCCGGGGACATCGACGTCCTGGTCTCCACGACCGTGATCGAGGTCGGCGTCGACGTGGCCAACGCCACGGCGATGGTCCTCCTCGACGCCGACCGCTTCGGGATCTCCCAGCTCCACCAGCTCCGCGGCCGGGTGGGCCGGGGCGGTCTGCCGGGCCTGTGCCTGCTGGTCTCGCACGCCGAGGACGGCACCGACGCCCGCGCGCGGCTCGACGCGGTCGCCTCCACCACCGACGGCTTCGAGCTGAGCAGGGTCGACCTCGAGCAGCGGCGCGAGGGCGACGTCCTCGGGCGGTCGCAGTCCGGCTACCGGTCCAGCCTGCAGAACCTCAAGGTGCTGCGCGACGAGGACACGATCGTGGCCGCCCGCGAGGCCGCCGAGCGGCTGCTCGACGCCGACGAGAGCCTGTCCGACCACGCCCTGCTGGCCGAGAGGGTCCTGCTCATGGAGGCCTCCCGCCAGAGCGACTTCATCGAGAAGTCGTGACCGCGACCCCGGACCGCTCGGTGCGCCCACCCTCGGGTGGGCGCCCATGACGCGCATCATCGGCGGCGCGGCCGGCGGGCGCCGGATCACTGCGCCCTCGGGCCAGCAGACCCGGCCCACGACCGACCGGGTCCGCGAGGCGCTCTTCTCCAGCGTCGAGGCCTGGTGCGGGTCGCTGCAGGGGCTGCGCTTCCTCGACCTCTACGCCGGGTCGGGAGCCGTGGGGCTCGAGGCGTGGTCGCGCGGGGCCGGCGTGGTAACCCTGGTCGAGGCCGACCGGCGCACCGCCAGGCTGATCGGCGACAACGCCCGGACGCTGGGCTTCGCCAAGGCCGACGTGGTCAGCGGCTCGGTCACGGCCACGCTGGCCCGCCCGCCGTCCGCGCCCTACGACGTGGCCTTCCTCGACCCGCCGTACTCCCGCGAGGACGAGCGGCTGGTGCCGGGAGCCATGGTCGTGGTCGAGCGGTCCTCCCGCAGCCCGGAGCCGACCTGGCCCGCGGGCATCGCAGGCAGGCGCAGCAAGCGCTACGGCGAGACGACCCTTTGGTACGGTCACGCCGCCGCCAGCCCAGAGGATCCCCAGGAGCCGTGATGCGCCGAGCCGTCTGCCCGGGGTCCTTCGACCCGGTGACCAAGGGCCACCTCGACATCGTGCGGCGGGCCTCCACGCTCTTCGACGAGGTGGTCGTCGCCGTGGGCGTCAACGTGTCGAAGAGCCGGCTCTTCAGCGCCGAGGAGCGGCTCGCGATGCTCGGCCAGGGCGTGGCCGGGCTCGACAACGTGCGGGTCGAGGGCTTCACCGGGCTCATCACGACCTACTGCCAGGAGGCCGACGCCGGCGCGATCGTCAAGGGCCTCCGCTCCGGCACCGACTTCGACTACGAGCTGCAGATGGCCCAGATGAACGCCCACCTGACCGGGGTGGAGACCGTCTTCCTGGTCGCCGACCCGCGCTTCGGCTTCGTCTCCTCCAGCCTGGTCAAGGAGGTCGCGTCCTACGGCGGCGACGTCTCCGACCTCGTGCCCGACTTCGTGCTGGGGCCGCTCACCGAGCGGCTGGCGGCCCGCCGCGCGGAGCAGTAGGGCGCCGCGGGGCGGGACGCTCGCCGGGACGCGGATCCGCGCCATTTGGCCGACTCGACACCGCCCGCGTACGATTCTCGCTTGGATCTGTTTGCCCGGATACCGGAAGTGACTTCTCTGAACAGCTTGGACCCGAGAGCGCCGCTCGTGCTCGACACGCGCGAGCTCGGACGGCGCCCGGGGTCCCAGCGCGAGACGTCACGGACGGTGCCGGCGCC
>CAZEPK010000203.1:0-9211 GCA_964514085.1 uncultured Nocardioides sp. | reverse complement strand
CTCCTAAAATGTAACGGAGGCGCTCAAAGGTTCCCTCAGCCTGGTTGGCAATCAGGTGACGAGTGTAAGTGCACAAGGGAGCTTGACTGTGAGACAGACATGTCGAGCAGGGACGAAAGTCGGAACTAGTGATCTGGCCACGGCATGTGGAAGCGTGGTCACTCAACGGATAAAAGGTACCCCGGGGATAACAGGCTGATCTTCCCCAAGAGTCCATATCGACGGGATGGTTTGGCACCTCGATGTCGGCTCGTCGCATCCTGGGGCTGGAGTAGGTCCCAAGGGTTGGGCTGTTCGCCCATTAAAGCGGCACGCGAGCTGGGTTTAGAACGTCGTGAGACAGTTCGGTCCCTATCCGCCGCGCGCGCAGGAAACTTGAGAAAGGCTGTCCCTAGTACGAGAGGACCGGGATGGACGAACCTCTGGTGTGCCAGTTGTTCCGCCAGGAGCACGGCTGGTTGGCTACGTTCGGAAGTGATAACCGCTGAATGCATCTAAGCGGGAAGCACGTTTCAAGATGAGGTTTCCCACTACATAAGTAGGTAAGGTCCCCAGCAGAACACTGGGTTGATAGGCCAGAGGTGTACAGCAGTAATGCCCAGCCGACTGGTACTAATAGACCGAGGGCTTGTCCCACAAACATTCAACCAAGACAACATCTGGTTGCATCAAGACAACCTGCCCAGCGCAAAGACTGTTCGCGTCCACTAATGAAGGCATCCACACAACTGGATACCGCCTCAACAGGCAAAGTAGCTTCGGCTGCTCACGGTGCAGCGCCCTCGTGGCGACCTGTGAGTGCCGGCAAGAGTTACGGCGGCCTTAGCGAGAGGGAAATACCCGGTCCCATCCCGAACCCGGAAGTCAAGCCTCTCAGCGCCGATGGTACTGCAACCGAGGGGTTGTGGGAGAGTAGGACGTCGCCGGACATTCTTTCCAGAAGGCCACCTGCGTTCGCGCAGGTGGCCTTCTTGGCATTTGGGGCACCGGTGCTAGGCCGGTGCGGGCGCCTGGAGGTGTCCACGCGGCGTCCACCGGCCGTCCACAGGAGCAGCGCGACACCGCTCCGTCCACAGGGACCGGGGCCGCCGGCCCGCGCTGTCCCCGCCACACCGGAGCGTGGTGCGCGGAGGTGAGGTGCATGAGTGCACACAAGATGGAGGTCGCCGACCAGACCGGCGACCAGGACGAGCCCCTCAACGAGGTCCGCCTGCAGGGCCGGCTCGCAGCCGACCCGCGGCTGCGCGAGCTGCCCAGCGGCGACACCGTGTGGAGCCTGCGGGTCGTCGTGGACCGACCGGCGCCCACGGGCAAGGAGCGGCCGCGTCAGCGGGTCGACTCGCTGGAGTGCGCGGTGTGGTCGGGTCGGCTCAAGAGGCAGGTCGAGCGGTGGTCGGCCGGGGATGTGGTGGAGGTGACCGGCGCGCTGCGCCGTCGCTTCTTCCGGGCGGGCGGCGTGACGGCGTCCCGCGTCGAGGTGGAGCTCAGCGGCGGCCGGCTCATCCGTCGCGCAGGGAGCGGATGAGCACCCCCACGCTGGGCTTGGGCTGGAAGGACGTCGCCTTCTCGGGCAGGAGGCGGTCGTCCGCGGCGATCTTGAGCACCAGGTCCACGTCCGGCGCCGGCATCAGCACCGCGACGCTGTCCCGGCGCAGGTGCGCGAGCGTGGCGTCCACCGAGTGGTGGTACTCCAGGCGCTGCGGTCCTCGTGGCAGCGCCGGGACCAGGTCGTCGTGCAGCTGCTCCACGGCAGCGCGGTCCTCGGGCAGGTGCAGCTTGAGGACCGCCCAGCGGCGCCCGTCGGTCGCGGCCAGCGTGGCCGGGCCCAGCGCCCGCACGGCGGTCTCCCGGTCGACGAGGTCGAAGCCGGCACCGACGATTTCGGCGGCCGCCGCCAGGTCCTCGAGCGCCACGCCGGTGAGGATCCGGTGGATCGGGCCGAGGAAGAGCGGGGTGTCCTCCTGGTCCACGAGCATCGCCAGGCCACAGTCCGTCGGACCGCCGGGGGAGCGTCGTTGCATGCGCAGGTAGGCCGCGTAGCGGTGGTGCCCATCGGCGATGAGCGCCTGGCTCCCGGCCAGCCCGGCGTCGATGCCGCCCAGCAGCTCGGGGTCGCGGATCGCCCACACCCGGTGCCGCTGCTCGCTGCGGTCCACGAAGTCGTCGACCGGAGGGTCCTGCATGACCCGGTGCACGATCGCGCGGACGCTCTCGGGTGCCCGGTGCACCAGCAGGATCGGCGCCGGGTTCAGGGCCAGCTCGGTCATCCGGTCGGCGAGCTCGTCGGCCTGCACCGGGTGGATGCCCTCGTGCGGCAGCACCGCCCGGTCCTCGGGGCCGCTGGCACGGTGCGAGATGTCCAGGGCGCCGACCAGGCCGCGGACGGTGAGCCCGCCGGCGGTGTACTCGTGGAGGTAGACCGCCGGCTCGTCGTCGCGGCGCAGCTGCCCGCGCTCCTGCCACTGTGCGAGCCGGGTGGCGACCGCCCGGTACGGTCGGGCGAAGAGGCGTCCCGAGGACGGGTCGCCGACGCGGCGCGGGTTCAGCCGGACCCCGTGGAAGGGCGCCAGGCGCAGTGGTCGCCCCACGTACGGGGGGATGACCACGGCACTGGGATCCATCAGCCCAGAGTAGGTCGCGCAGGGTAGGCCGTGCAGGGTGAGGAGGCGGGTCGTGGCAGCGACACCAGGCGAGCAGGGGCTGCTGGGCAGCTCGGGCGAGCCGCTGGACCGGGTCTACGACCTGGCGATGCTGGACCTCGACGGGGTCGTCTACGTCGGCCCCGAGGCGGTCCCCGGCGCGCCGGAGCACCTGGCCGGCGTGCGCGAGGACGGGATGCGGATCGCCTTCATCACCAACAACGCCTCGCGGCCCCCGGCCGCGGTGGCCGACCACCTGCGCGAGCTGGGCGTCGAGAGCGGTCCCGAGGACGTCGTGACCTCCGCGCAGGCCGCGGCCCGCGTGCTGGTGGACCGGCTCGGCGACGGGGCCCGCGTGGTGGTGCTCGGTGGTGAAGGGCTGGCCGAGGCGGTGGCGGAGGCCGGCCTGACCCGGGTCGCCGTCGAGGACGACGCCGAGGCGGTGGTGACCGGCTACGGCCCCGAGGTCCGCTGGGGCCAGATCATGAGGGCCGCGGTACGGATCCGCGACGGCCTGTGGTGGGTGGCGTCCAACACCGACGCGACGTTCCCCACGGCCTTCGGCGTCGCGCCGGGTCACGGGGTGCTGGTCGAGACGCTGCGCCGGTTCACCGGCGTGGAGCCCGTCGTGGCCGGCAAGCCCTCCCGGCCGCTGCTCGACGAGACGGTCCGGCGCTGCGGGGGCCGCCGGCCGCTCATGGTCGGCGACCGGCTCGACACCGACATCGAGGGGGCGCACGTCGCCGGGGTGGACTCGCTGCTGGTGATGACGGGGGTGACGGGCCTGGCCGAGCTGGTGGCCGCTGGTCCCGAGCTGCGCCCGACGTACCTCTCCGCGGACCTCCGGGGCCTGCGCACGCCCCACGCCACCCCCGAGATGTCGGGTGCGACCGCCTCGCTGGCCGGCTGGAGGGCCCAGGTGCAGGACGGCGTCCTCACGGTCGACGGCACCGGTGAGCCCGACGACTGGTGGCGCGTCGTGGCCGCGGCGGCCTGGCGGCACCTCGACGCCGAGGGCCGGCCGGTCACCACCGACGGCGTGGCGCCACCGCGGTAGCGTTTGCCGCATGGCAGCCACCCCACCGCAGGACGGCGAGGACCAGCCGGTCCCTGACGCCCCCGAGCGCGTCCGCACCGGCTCGGAGCGCGTCGACGAGGTGATCCGGGCGGTGGAGGAGCTCGAGGACCGGCCGATCGAGGAGCACGTCGGCGTGTTCGAGAGCGCCCAGGTGCAGCTCCGGCGGGCCCTCGACGACCCGGGGGAGCCCGACGAGGCGGTCGACGGCGCCGCCGGCCACGACGACCACCCGGGCCACCTCTGACGGCCACCCGGCCCGGGACGCAGCGATGCCACCACGCTGGCTGAGGCTGGACGCCGAGCTCGTCCGGCGCGGTCTGGCGCGCTCGCGGGAGCACGCCGCGGAGCTGGTGACCGCGGGGCGGGTCTCGGTGTCCGGGGCCACGGCCACCAAGCCGGCGACCCAGGTCACCACCGACGTGGCCCTGCTGGTGGCCGATGACCCGGACCGGCCCGACTACGTCTCGCGCGGCGGGCACAAGCTGGCCGGGGCGCTGGCGGCGTTCGAGCCCCTCGGGCTGAGCGTCGCCGGGCGGCGGTGCCTGGACGCCGGTGCGTCGACCGGCGGGTTCACCGACGTGCTGCTGCGAGCCGGTGCCCGCGAGGTGGTGGCGGTCGACGTGGGCTACGGCCAGCTGGCCTGGTCGCTGCAGTCCGACGACCGGGTCGTGGTGCACGACCGCACCAACGTCCGGGACCTGACCCCCGAGCTGATCGGTGGGCCCGTGGACGTGGTGGTGGGGGACCTGTCCTTCATCTCCCTGGCCCTGGTCCTGGCCCCGCTGCTCGGCGTGACCGAGCCCGACGGCGACCTCGCGCTCATGGTCAAGCCGCAGTTCGAGGTGGGCAAGGACCGGGTGGGCAAGGGCGGGGTGGTCCGCGACCTGGCGCTGCGGGCCGAGGCGGTCTCCGCGGTGGCCGACCGGGCCGCTGCAGCGGGCTGGGGCGCCCGCGCCGTGGCCACCAGCCCGCTGCCCGGACCCTCGGGGAACGTCGAGTTCTTCCTGTGGCTCCGGCACGGCGCCCCGGCCGTCACCGAGGACGACATCCACAACGCCGTGCGGGGCTGACCGCCGCTGGGGGTGCGGTCTGAGAGGCTTGAGGACGTGACCTCGAGCAGCCCCGACCCGGCCGGCCCCACGCGGCGCGTGCTGCTGCTCTCCCACACCGGCCGCGACGCGGCCCACGACGTGACGATGAGCTTCTGCAAGGCGCTCACCGAGCACGACATCGTCGTCCGCCTGCTGGCCGAGGAGGCGGCGGACCTCGGCATCGAGGCCTCCGCCTACGACCCGCCGATCGAGGTGGTCGACGGCGGACCCGACCTGGCGGCCGACTGCGAGCTCGCGGTGGTGGTGGGCGGTGACGGCTCGATCCTGCGCGGCGCCGAGCTGACGCGGGCCAGCGGCACCCCCGTCCTCGGGGTCAACCTGGGCCACGTCGGCTTCCTGGCCGAGGCCGAGGTCGACGACGTGGAGAACGTCATCGAGGCCATCGTCTCGCGCAACTGGGTCCCCGAGGACCGCCTGGCCCTCGACGTCCGCGCGTTCCGCGACGGGGAGCTGGTCACCCACACCTTCGCCCTCAACGAGGCCAGCATCGAGAAGGCCGCCCGCGAGCGGATGATCGAGGTGGTCGTCGAGATCGACAACCGGCCGCTGTCCCGCTGGGGCTGTGACGGCGTGGTGCTGGCCACGCCGACCGGGTCGACGGCCTACAACTTCAGCGCCGGCGGCCCGATCGTCTGGCCCGGGGTGGAGGCGCTGCTGGTGGTGCCGATCAGCGCCCACGCGCTGTTCGCCCGGCCGCTCGTCGTGGCCCCCGACTCGCTGCTCGCCGTCGAGGTGATCGCCCGCACCGACGGCGCCGGCGTGCTCTGGTGCGACGGGCGCCGGGCGGTCGACCTGCCCCCGGGCGCGCGCATCGAGGTGCGCCGGGCCGACCAGCCGGTGCGCCTGGCGCGGCTGCACGAGGCGCCCTTCACCGATCGGCTGGTGGCCAAGTTCGACCTGCCCGTCGAGGGCTGGCGCGGCTCGGCCGAGCGCCGGCGCCGCGCAGAGGACGCCTAGGTGCACCGGGCCGACCGCCACCCTGGACCGGAGGGCCGAGGCTGATGCTCGAGGAGATCCGGATCGCGCAGCTCGGGGTCATCGAGTCCTCGCGGCTCGAGCTCGGCCCCGGGCTGACGGTGATCACCGGCGAGACCGGCGCCGGCAAGACCATGGTGGTCACCGCCTTGGGCCTGCTGCTCGGCGGCCGGGCCGACAGCGGGATGGTCCGCACCGGTGCGTCCGCCGCCCGCGTGGAGGGCGTGGTCGACGCCCGGGGCCTCGACGGCTTCGCGGCGGCGGTCGACGAGGCCGGGGGAGAGGTGGAGGACCGGCACGTCGTGCTCGCCCGCAACGTCTCCAGCGAGGGCCGCTCCCGCGCCTGGGTGGGCGGCGCCTCGGTGCCGGTCTCCCGCCTGGCCGGCGTGGCCGAGCCGCTCGTGGCGGTGCACGGCCAGTCCGACCAGCACCGCCTGCTGCGCCAGCGCGCGCAGCGCGAGGCCCTGGACCGCTTCGGCGGCGAGCCCGTGCTGGCGCTGGTGAGTGCCTGGGCGGCCCTGCACGCCCGTCTCGAGGCCACCGAGCGCGAGCTCGACGAGGTCGTGGCCAGCGCCCGCGAGCGGGCCCGCGAGGCAGACCTGCTGCGCTTCGGACTCGGCGAGATCGAGGCCGTCGGGCCCACCCCGGGCGAGGACGCCCAGCTCGCCTCCGACGAGGCCCGCCTGGGCTACGCCGACACCCTCCGCACCGCGGCCGAGCAGGCCCGGGAGGCACTCTCCAGCGAGTCCGGCGATCCCGACGCGCTGGCCGCGGCCTCGGCCGCGCGCACCCTGCTGGAGGGTGTGCGCGAGCACGACGCGGAGGCGGGAGCGCTGGCTGACCGCCTGGCCGAGATCACCTACCTGCTGTCCGACCTGGCCGCCGACGTGGCCTCCTACGCCGCCGGCATCGACGCCGACCCGGCGCGGCTGGCGGCCGTCTCCGAGCGCCGGGCGGCGCTGACCGCCCTGACCCGCAAGTACGGCGAGAGCGTGGAGGAGGTGCTGGCCTGGTCCGAGGCCTCGGCCACCCGCCTGCTCGACCTCGACGGCACCGACGAGCGGATCGAGACCCTGCGCGAGGAGCAGGCCTCGCTGCGCCGTGAGCTGGCCGAGGTGGCCCAGAGCCTCTCCGGTGCCCGGGCCGAGGCGGCGACCCGACTCGCCCGCGAGGTCACCGACGAGCTGTCTCTCCTCGCCATGCCCCACGCCCGGCTCGAGATCACCGTCTCCCAGCACGAGGCGGACGCACCCGTGGTCGACCCGCCGCCGACCGGCAGCCCGCTGCGCGTCGGGAAGCGCTGGCTGCGGCACACCACCAGCGGCGTCGACGAGGTGGAGTTCCTGCTGGCCGCCAACACCGGCTCGGAGCCCCGGCCCCTGCACAAGGGCGCGTCGGGCGGCGAGCTCTCCCGGGTGATGCTGGCCCTGGAGGTGGCGCTGGCGGGCACCAGCCCGGTCCCGACGTTCGTCTTCGACGAGGTCGACGCCGGGGTGGGCGGCAGCGCTGCGGTCGAGGTCGGTCGGCGGCTGGCCCAGCTGGCCCGCACGGCCCAGGTGCTGGTGGTCACCCACCTGCCCCAGGTCGCGGCGTACGCCGACCGCCACGTCCTGGTCGAGAAGGCCAACGACGGCACGGTCACCAGCTCCGGGCTCACCGTCCTCGACGGGCCGGCCCGGGAGAAGGAGCTCTCGCGGATGCTGGCCGGGATGGCGGAGTCCGACACCGGCCTGGCCCACGCCCGCGAGCTGCTGGAGGTGGCGGCCCCGGCTCGCGCCCTGGCCTGACACACTGCCGACTGGCACGTCGTACCGGGGTCGCCGCCGCAGCGCCCGCCGCGGCGCGGAGGACCTCGCCGAGCGGTTTCGTGGGGTGGCATGGAGCTCAACGCGCGGAAGGCGTCGCTCGCGCTGCCCGGCGTCACGGGGACCGCCCGGGTCGGCATCCCGACCGCCACCGTGCTGCCGCTCCTCGAGCCGGGCGACATCGCGGTGATCGACCACGTCGACCTCGACCGGGAGACCGCCACCGCGCTGGTCGAGGCCGGCGTCCGCGCGGTGGTCAACGCCGCCCCGATGATCTCGGGGCGCTACGCCAACCTCGGCCCCGAGGAGCTGGCCGAGGCCGGCGTCCTGCTCGTGGACGGCATCGGGCAGGCCGGGCTGGCTCGGATCCCCGACGACCAGCGGATCAGGATCCACGCGGGCGGCGTCTTCGCCCTGCTGCCCGGTGGGCAGATGAAGGAGCTCGCCTCCGGCCGCGTCGTGGACCTGGAGCAGGTGCACCACGAGATGGAGCAACCGCGGACCGGGCCGTCCGTCGGGCCTGACAGCCCCTCCCGCCCGACGGGGGAGTCCGCGCGCCGCGGCGCCGAGCTGCTCGACGGCACCGCGCTGCCGACGCTGGCCACGAGGATCAGCGGACGCCCCGTCGTGGTGGTGGCCCAGGCCGACCACGTCCGGCTCCGCGCGGTCCGGGCCTTCGTGCGCGCGCAGGCGCCGGTGATGATCGCGGTCGGGACCGCGGCCGACGACCTGATCGGCCTGAGCTGGGCGCCTGACGTCGTCGTGGTGACGGCCGGGGACCCGAGCAGCCTGCCCTCGGCCGACGCGCTCCGGGTGGCGGCGGACGTGGTCCTGGTCGCGGCCCGCGGGTCCAGCCTCGAGGAGCAGGCCACGATCGAGTCGGTCTCGGGCGCACCGCACCTGGTCGACACGTCGGCCCCGGCCGAGGAGGTGGCGCTGCTGCTCGCCGACCGGTACGCCGCGTCGCTGGTGGTCGCGGTGGGTCTGGACGACCGGCTCGAACTCGGCCACGGGCTGGTGGACGCCGAGACGGTGGGGCGTCTCCACAGCGGAGGACCCGGCTCCGGGCAGCTGCTGGCGGTCGCGCTGGCCGGCCTGGTGGCGCTGCTCGCCGCGGTCGCGGTCACGCCGGTCGGGCAGGACTGGGCGCACGCGGTGCTCGACCACCTCGGGCGGCTCACGTGATCTCGCTGCGCCAGCACGCCGCCTCCCTGGTGGCGGTCTTCCTCGCGCTGGCCGTCGGCCTGGTCCTGGGCGGTGCCCTGCTGGCCTCCGCCGACAACGACGATGGTGACGGCGGGGACGGTGCCGGGGCCGCGTCCACGGGCTCCAGCGCGGGGCCGGGCTCCTCGCCGTCGGCCGGCCCGGACACCGCGTCGGAGTTCACCGACGCCTTCGCGGCGGCAGGCGCCGACCGCCTCTACGCCGACGGCCTCCAGGGCCACGCGGTCGCGGTCCTGGCCCTGCCCGGGGCCGAGGCCACCCAGGTCGAGGCCCTCCGGACCCAGGTCGTGGCGGCGGGCGGGGCGGTCACGGGCACGTTCGCCCTCGCCGACGAGCTGGTCGACCCCGCGCAGGAGGACCTGGTCGACACCACGAGCG
>CAZEPK010000202.1:0-9221 GCA_964514085.1 uncultured Nocardioides sp. | reverse complement strand
AAGGCGGCTCCGGCGGAGAAGCCCCCCCCCAAGACGGCGGCCCCGGCCAAGACGGCTGCGCCCGCCAAGAAGGCCCCCGCCAAGAAGGCGGCTCCGGCGAAGAAGGCCCCCGCCAAGAAGGCGGCTCCGGCCCAGAAGGCCCCTGCCCAGAAGGCGGCTCCGGCCACGAAGGCCGCCCCTGCCACGAAGGCTGCGCCGGCCACGAAGGCCGCCCCGGCGAAGACGGCCGCACCGGTCGCGAAGGCGACCGCACCGGCCGCCAAGCCGGCCGCGGCGGCGCGCAAGGCGCCCGCCAGCGCGCTGGTGGTCAAGGAGGGCGAGGGGGCCTGGACCAAGGCCGAGCTCAAGGACGTCCTCAAGGAGCTCAACGTGCAGCGCGAGCACAGCCTGGCGGTGGTGGCGGCCCAGTCCACCGAGCTGTCCGGGCTGATGAGGGACCCCGGTGACGGCGCCGGCCAGGACCAGGCGGACATGGGCGCCACCAGCTTCGAGCGCGACCAGGAGCTCGTCGTCCTCAACAGCGAGAGGGACAAGCTGCACCAGATCGACCGGGCTCTGGCCCGCATCGACGACGGCACCTACGGCATCTGCGAGTCGTGCGGGGAGCCCATCGGCAAGATGAGGTTGATGGCATTTCCGCGTGCCACACTGTGCATGACATGCAAGCAGCGCGAGGAACGACGCTAGGGGACCTCGCCACCCCGCCGGTCCCGTCCCGCCGTCGGGTCCGGATCGTCCTGCTCGCCGTCCTCGCGGGCCTCTACGCCGCCGACCAGCTGACCAAGTGGCTGGCCGTCGAGCACCTGAGCGGCAAGCCCGACAAGCAGCTCGTCGGCGACCTGCTCGTGCTCCACCTGACCCGCAACCCCGGTGCGGCGTTCAGCACCGGCACCGGCCACACCTGGATCTTCACGACCCTCTCCTTCGCCGCCGTGGTGGTGGTGGCCTGGCTGAGCCGACGGGTCCGCAGCGTGCTGTGGGCCGTGGCCTTCGGGACCCTCCTGGCCGGCATCCTGGGCAACTTCACCGACCGGGTCCTCCGCCAGCCGGGAGCCCTGCGGGGCCACGTGGTGGACTTCCTCATGCTGCCGCACTGGCCGGTCTTCAACATCGCCGACATGTGCATCAACGTCGCGGCCGGACTGATCCTGGTCCAGGCCTTCCGCGGCATCCGCCTGGACGGCTCCCGCATCGAGCGGCACCCCGACGACGAGGCGGCGGTGTCGTGAACGAGCACCGCACCCTGCCCGTGCCCGACGGGCTGGCCGGCGAGCGGGTGGACGCCGCCATGGCGCAGATGTTCGGCCTCTCCCGCACCCGCGCCGCCGAGCTCATCTCGCGCGGCATGGTGCAGGTCGACGGGTCCGAGACCGCCAAGAGCGACCGGGTGCTGGCCGGCGCCCAGCTCGACGTGACCATCCCGGTCGAGGTGGACCCGCTCGACGTCGTGCCGGAGGAGGTCGAGGGGATCCAGATCCTCCACGACGACCCGGCCATCGTGGTCATCAGCAAACCGGTCGGCGTCGCGGTGCACCCCTCGCCCGGCTGGTCGGGACCCACCGTGGTGGGCCACCTGGCCGCAGCGGGCTTCAAGATCGCCACCAGCGGCGCCTCGGAGCGCCAGGGCATCGTCCAGCGGCTCGACGTCGGCACCTCGGGCGTGATGGTGATCTGCAAGTCCGAGCACGCCTACTCCGTGCTCAAGAACGCCTTCCGCGAGCGGACCGTCGACAAGGTCTACCACGCGCTGGTGCAGGGTCACCCGGACCCGCTCGAGGGCACCGTCGACGCCCCCATCGGCCGGCACCCCAAGGCGGACTACAAGTTCGCCGTGATGGCCGACGGTCGCCCGAGCGTCACCCACTACGCCACCCTCGAGGCGCACCGGTTCGCCTCGCTGCTCGAGGTGCACCTCGAGACCGGCCGCACCCACCAGATCCGGGTGCACATGGCCGCCCTGAAGCACCCCTGCGTGGGTGACCTGACCTACGGCGCGGACCCCACGCTGGCCAAGCGCTTCGGGCTCGAGCGCCAGTGGCTCCACGCCGTCCGGCTCGGCTTCGAGCACCCCGACTCGGGGGAGTACGTCGAGTACGAGTCGGGCTACCCCGACGACCTGGCCCGGGCCCTGGAGGCCGTGCGTGGTGCCGACTGAGCTGGTCCTGCGCCCCGCCGTGGGCGTCGACCTGGCCGGGATAGCAGACCTCCACCTCGCCGCCCGCGACGCGGCGTACCCCGCGATGCCGCGCGGCGTCCACCCGCCCGACGAGGCCCGCGCCTGGGTGTCCGGGTGGGACCTCTCGCGCCACGCCGTCTGGGTGGCCGAGGCGGAGCAGCTGCTGGGCTACGCCCGCTTCGACGACGTCTGGCTCGACGACCTCTACGTCGCCCCCGCCGCGCAGGGCACCGGCATCGGCTCGGCCCTGCTCGACCTGGTCAAGGCCCAGCGCCCTGGCGGCTTCTGCCTGTGGGTCTTCGAGTCCAACCAGCCTGCCCGGGCCTTCTACGCCGCCCGCGGGCTGGTCGAGCTGGAGCGCACCGACGGCAGCGGCAACGAGGAGCGCGCGCCCGACCTGCGCCTGGCCTGGCCCGGTCGCGACCCGCTGGCCTTCTACCGCGCCCTGATCGACGACGTCGACGCCCAGCTGGGCGACCTGCTCAACCGCCGGGCCGCGCTGACCCGGGCGGTGCAGCACCACAAGGGCACCACCGAGCGCGACCCGGCCCGCGAGCAGGACATCGCCCGCTCCCTGGCCGCGCGTGCGCCCCTCCTGGGCGAGGACCGGGCCGCCCGGATCGTGCACGCGATCATCACCGAGAGCCTGGACGCCGCGGGCGGCTGAGGCCGCTCGCCCCCGAGGGGCGGTGCGTGGGCAACGGTTGTGCACAGGGCCGGACCGGGGAGCGGTGGGCAGGCAACGGTTCTCCACGGGGACGACGGGTGCCGGGCCACCGCCGCCTGGTCCGGGGCTGTGCACGACGGGTGCCTGGCCACCGCCCCCTAGATCGTTGTCGGTGCCCCCACCTAGCCTCCCCCTCATGCCCCGTTCCCAGCGTCGGACGCCTCCCTGAGCCCAGCCCGTGGGACTCGCCGCTCCGGAGTTCCCGCGGGACGGTCCGGACGCCGTAGGCTGAGGCCCTTCCCCCGGGATCGCGGCAGAGGCCGGCGAGCCCACTCCGGCCCCGTACTCCGGGGCCCACCGTCATGCCCCGACGATCCGGTGAGGAGCCCGCCGCACCCATGCCCGGCCAGGACTCGTTCGTCCACCTGCACGTGCACACCGAGTACTCCATGCTCGACGGTGCCGCCCGGCTGACCCAGCTGACCGAGCGGGCCGCGGAGCTGGAGATGCCGGCGGTGGCGATGACCGACCACGGCAACGTCTTCGGTGCCTACGAGTTCTACAAGAAGGCCAAGGCGGCCGGGGTCAAGCCGATCATCGGCATCGAGGCCTACCTCGCCCCGGGCACCACCCCGCGCTCGGACAAGAAGGGCGTCAACTTCTACGGCGGCGGCCCCGACGACGTCAGCGCCCGGGGTGCCTACACCCACATGACGCTGCTGAGCGAGTCGACCGAGGGCATGCACAACCTGTTCCGGCTCAGCACCGGCGCCTGGCAGGACGGCTTCTTCAAGCAGCCCCGCATGGACCGTGAGCTGCTCGCACGGCACTCCCGCGGGATCATCGGCACCACGGGCTGCCCCTCGGGCGAGGTCCAGGTCCACCTGCGGCACGGCAACTACGACGCCGCGCGCCAGGCGGCGGCCGACCACCAGGACATCCTGGGTCGCGACAACTACTTCCTCGAGCTCATGGACCACGGCCTCGAGCTCGAGACGCGGGTCCGCGACGGGCTGCTGCGGCTGGCCGGCGACCTGAGGATCCCGCTGCTGGCCACCAACGACTCCCACTACGTCATGCAGGAGGACGCCCCGAGCCAGGAGCACCTGCTGTGCATCAACTCCGGGTCCACGATGGACATCCCCGCGGGTGACGGTCCGGGTCAGCGCTTCGCCTTCTCCGGCACCGGCTACTACCTCAAGTCGGCGGCCGAGATGCGCCACATCTGGCGCGAGCTGCCGGAGGCCTGCGACAACACCCTGCTCGTGGCCGAGCGCTGCAACGTCGAGTTCACCGAGGGCAACGGCACCTACATGCCGCGCTTCCCCTGCCCGCCCGGTGAGAACGAGGACTCGTGGCTGGTCAAGGAGGTCGAGACCGGGCTGGCCTACCGCTACCCCGAGGGCGTCAGCGCGGAGGTCCGCAGCCGCGCCGAGTTCGAGATCGGCGTCATCCTCAAGATGGGCTTCCCGGGCTACTTCCTGGTGGTCGCCGACTTCATCAACTGGGCCAAGGAGCAGGGCATCCGCGTGGGTCCCGGACGCGGCTCGGGCGCCGGCTCGATCGTGGCCTACGCGCTGCGGATCACCGACCTCGACCCGCTGGTCCACGGACTGCTGTTCGAGCGCTTCCTCAACCCCGACCGCGTCTCGATGCCCGACTTCGACATCGACTTCGACGAGCGTCGCCGCGGCGAGGTCATCCGCTACGTCAGCGACCGGTACGGCGAGGACCGGGTGGCCATGATCGTCACCTACGGGACGATCAAGGCCAAGCAGGCGGTCAAGGACTCCAGCCGGATCCTGGGCTACCCCTTCGCCATGGGCGACCGGATCACCAAGGCGATGCCGGCCGCGGTGATGGGCAAGGACGTCCCCCTCCAGGAGGTCTTCGACCCCGAGCACAAGCGGTACGGCGAGGGCGGCGAGTTCCGCGCGCTCTACGAGGCCGACCAGGACGTCAAGCGCGTCGTCGACACCGCCATGGGCATCGAGGGGCTCAAGCGCCAGTGGGGCGTGCACGCCGCCGGCGTGATCATGTCCAGCGAACCGCTGGCCGACGTGATCCCGCTGCTCAAGCGGCCCGCCGACGGCGCGATGATCACCCAGTTCGACTACCCGACGTGCGAGTCGCTCGGCCTGATCAAGATGGACTTCCTCGGGCTGCGCAACCTCACCGTCCTCGACGACGCGCTGGCCAACATCAAGGCCAACCGCGGCGAGGAGGTGGTGCTCGAGGAGCTCGAGCTCACCGACGAGCGCACTTACGAGCTGCTCCAGCGGGGCGACACCCTCGGCGTCTTCCAGCTCGACGGCGGGCCGATGCGCGCGCTGCTGCGCAGCATGCGCCCCGACGAGTTCAAGGACATCTCGGCGGTCGGCGCCCTCTACCGGCCCGGCCCGATGGGCATGGACTCCCACAACAAGTACGCCCGCCGCAAGACCGGCCGCGAGCCGGTCGAGGCGATCCACCCCGAGCTGGCCGAGCCGCTCGCGGAGATCCTCGACGAGACCTACGGCCTCCTGGTCTACCAGGAGCAGGTCATGGCCATCGTCCGCAAGGTCGCCGGCTACTCGCTGGGCCAGGCCGACCTGCTGCGCAAGGCGATGGGCAAGAAGAAGAAGGAGATCCTCGACGCCGAGTACATCCCCTACTCCGAGGGGATGAAGGCCAACGGCTACTCCGAGGCCGCGATCGGCAAGCTGTGGGAGACCCTGCTGCCCTTCGCCGACTACGCCTTCAACAAGGCCCACTCGGCCTCCTACGGGCTGGTGTCCTACTGGACGGCCTACCTCAAGGCCAACTACCCCGCCGAGTACATGGCGGCCCTCCTCACCTCGGTCAAGGACGACAAGGACAAGTCCGCGATCTACCTCAACGAGTGCCGCCGGATGAAGATCCAGGTGCTCCCGCCCGACGTCAACGAGTCCTCGGCCAACTTCACCCCCGTCGGCCAGGACATCCGCTTCGGCCTCACCGCGGTGCGCAACGTGGGCAGCAACGTCGTGGACAAGATCGTCGCGGGCCGCGAGGAGAAGGGCCGCTACGAGCACTTCAACGACTTCCTGGAGAAGGTCGACGGACTGGTCTGCAACAAGCGGGTGATCGAGTCGCTGATCAAGGCCGGCGCCTTCGACGACATGAAGCACCACCGCCAGGCGCTCTTCGAGGTCCACGAGGAGGCCGCGGACCGCTACGCCACCATGAAGAAGGACACCGGCGGGGGACAGGACTCGCTGTTCGACGACCTCGGCGCCGACTCCGAGGCCGTCTTCAACATGGCGGTGACCATCCCCGAGGTCCAGGAGTGGGACAAGCAGCGGCTGCTCAGCTACGAGCGCGACATGCTCGGCCTCTACGTCTCCGACCACCCGCTCAACGGGCTCGAGCACGTGCTCTCCCAGGGCAGCGACTGCACCATCGGCCAGCTGATGCTCGACGAGGAGCGACCGCACGGCAGCTTCGTCACCGTCAGCGGCCTGGTGACCTCGGTCCAGCGCAAGATCACCAAGCGCGGCGACAGCTGGGCCACGGTGACCCTGGAGGACCTCGACGGGGCCATCGAGGTGCTGCTCTTCCCCAGCACCTACCAGCTGGCCAGCACCTACCTGGTCGAGGACTCCGTGTTGCGGATCAAGGGCTCGCTGTCGCGCGACAAGGACCAGCCCGAGCTCCGGGCCCAGGAGGTCACCGTCCCGGACCTGTCCGATGGCCCCAGCGGACCGGTCGTGATCAGCCTCCCGTCGACCCGGTGCACCGGTCCGGTCGTGGCCCAGCTCCGCGACGTCCTCGGGACCCACCCCGGCGTCACCGAGGTGCGGCTGCGACTCTTGACGCGTGATGCCACCAAGGTCATGCGGCTCGACGACGGGCTCCGGGTCACCCCGAGCCCGGCGCTGTTCGCCGACCTCAAGCAGCTGCTGGGTCCGGGATGTCTGACGGGCTGACCACCTCGCCCGCCTCGCCCGCGCCGCCCGTCCCCGACGTCGTCGCCTCGCGGGAGCGGGCCGGTCTGGCGCCCTGGCTCGTGGTGCTCCTCCAGGCGCTGGCGGTGCTGGTGGCCTTCGCCGCGTCCGGCCTGGTGGCCGGACGCCTCTGGTACCACCTCTGGGACGCGCCGAGCGGGGTGGTCTCCGGGGGGCAGTGGTACACCAACGAGGCCGGGCTCCGCGACGACTTCCAGGGCGTCGCCCTCTACGTCGCCATCAGCGCCGTGCTCGGGCTGGTCCTCGGGGCCCTGTGCGCCTGGCTGCTCGACCGCTCCGAGGTGGTCACGCTGGTCGCCGTCCTGGCCGGCTCCGTGCTCGCCGCCTACGTCATGTTCCGGGTCGGCACCCACCTCAGCCCGTCGGACCCCCACGTGCTCGCCAAGACCGCGCAGGACGGCGACAAGCTCAAGGGCGCGCTCCAGGTGACCTCGTGGCCCCCACGGGGCGCGTGCACCTTCGGCGCCCTGGTCGGGCTCGCGCTGGTCTACGCCGTGTCGATGGGCAAGAAGCCCGCGGAGGTCGACCACCGTCCGGTCGCCGACCCGGCCTACGGGCAGCCGCAGCCACCGCGCTAGCCGCACCCAGCCGGTCCGGCGGATCGCCGGTGCACGAGCGGAACCCGCAGGTAGGCTCCGGCCGTCTGACCCGCGCACAGACTCCCTGGCACCGCATCCCCGACACCGACCGGCTACCCACTCGGAGGCCACCTTGTCCAGCACGCTGCCACCCCCGCCGCCGCCTCCGAGTGGTCCGACCGGGGGACCGCCGTCCGGACCTCCCGGCCCGCCGCCCAGCGGGCCTCCGGAGTACCTCGAGAGCGGTGGCGGCGGGCCTGTCCCCTCCGAGCCCGGCGCCGGCGGCAGCCCCGTCCGCAGGGGTCTCCTCCTCGGCGGCGGCGTGCTCGGTCTGGCCGCGGTCGGCGTGGGCGCCTGGGCGGCGTACGGCTTCTTCAGCACCGGTCCGCAGCCGGCCGAGGCGCTGCCGGCCAAGACCCTGGCCTACGCCAGCATCGACCTCGACCCCAGCGGCGGGCAGAAGATCGAGGCCCTGCGCACGCTCAACAAGTTCCCGGCGTTCAAGGACGAGGTCGGGATCACCGGCGACGACGACCTCCGCAAGGAGATCTTCTCGCGGATCAACGACGAGGCCGGCTGCAAGGGCCTCGACTACGCCGACGACATCGAGCCCTGGCTCGGTGACCGCGCCGCCTTCGCGGCGGTCGACGTCGGCGGGGAGGACCCCGACCCGGTCATCGTCCTGCAGGTCAAGGACGCCGACGCGGCTGATGCCGGCCTGGACAAGATCAAGGACTGCGGCGACGGCGAGGACGTCGGCTGGCAGGTCGAGGGCGACTGGGCGGTCATCGCCGAGTCCGACGCCGTGGCCGGCAAGGTCGTCGACGCGGCGGCCAAGGCCTCGCTGGCCGACGACGAGGACTTCCAGAAGTGGACCGACGAGGCCGGCGACGCCGGCGTGGTCACCCTCTACGCCAGCCCCGCGGCCGGTGACTACCTGGCCGAGCACTCCGACGACGTCAGCGGCTTCCCTCTGGGTGGCATCTCCGACGACAGCGCCTGCGCGGCGGACGAGTCGAGCGACGCCAGCGGTGACCTCGCTCCACTCGACGACTGCTACGACTCCTCGGGCACGAGCGTCCTGATGCCTGACGGCCTCAAGGCCAAGCTGGCGGACTTCAAGGGGATGGCGGCCACCATCCGGTTCGACGACGGCGCGGTCGAGCTCGAGGTCGCCGGTGACAGCACGTTGGGCGGCCAGGCCTTCCTGGCCGGTGGCTCCAGCACCGACGTGGTGGAGTCGCTGCCGAGCGACACCGGTGCCGTGTTCGGACTGGGCTTCCGGGAGGGGTGGTTCGGCGACATCATCGAGCAGTACGCCCCCTACACCGGGAGCACCGCCGAGGAGCTCGAGAGCGAGCTCTCGGAGATGACCGGGCTGACGCTGCCGGCCGACGCCGAGACCCTGGCCGGCGACTCCGCCGCGGTGGTGCTGGGCTCGGACTTCGACGCCGACTCCCTGTTCGGGTCGGACCCCTCCGACGTCCCGGTCGCGGTCAAGATCAAGGGGGACCCCGACGAGATCGAGAAGGTGCTCGACAAGCTGCGGGCCCAGGCCGGGCCTGACGCCGGCTTCCTGGAGACCGACCAGGACGGCGACACCATCGTCATCGGGCCGAGCTCCGAGTTCCGCGCCGAGGTGCTGAAGGACGGGGACCTGGGCGACAACGAGGTCTTCCAGGACGTGGTCCGCGAGGCCGACAAGGCCCAGATGGTGGTGTTCGTGAACGTCGACGAGCTCGAGGACGCGATCGCCTCCGCGACCGACGAGGGCGACGAGGACTTCCTCGACAACCTGAAGCCGGTCTCCGGCT
>CAZEPK010000201.1:0-9238 GCA_964514085.1 uncultured Nocardioides sp. | reverse complement strand
GTACGTCGCCCGCCTCGGCCGGCGCCTCCTCGGCCGGGGCACTGCCGGCCGACGCGCCGCTGACCGGGTCGAGGACCGGGTCGACAACCAGGACCTGGGCGGCCCGCACGACACGGTCACCGATCCGGTAGCCGGCCTTCGCGATCACCTTGCAGGTGGTCACCGTGACGTCCGGGTCCTCACCGATGTGGCTGAGCGCCTCGTGCACGGTGGGGTCGAACGGGTCGCCGGGGACGCCGAACTTCACCAGGCCGACACCGGCCAGGATCCGCTCGAGCTGCTCGGCGACCGCTTTGAAGCCGCCCTCCACCTCGCCGTGCTCGCGGGCCCGGTCGATGGTGTCCATGACCTCGGTGATCGGGGCCAGGGCGGCGTAGGTCGCGTTCTGCTTGACCAGCTCCCGGTCGCGGTCGACCCGGCGCTTGTAGTTGAGGTACTCGGCCTGGACCCGCTGGAGGTCGGCGGTGCGCTCGGCCAGCTCGGTGGCCAGCGCGGCGTCACCGCCGACGGGGTGCTCGACCACGGTCTCGTCGACCACCTCCCCGGCTGCCTCTCCGAAGCCCGGGGCCGGGCCCGTCGAGTCCCCCTCGGGGGTCTCGACGGGCTCGACCGGTGGCTGCTGCGGGTCGGTCACTTCTGCTCGTCCGCGTCCGAGCCCTCGGTGGGCTCGTCGACGATCTCGGCGTCGACCACGTCGTCGTCGGACTCACCGGTCGCACCGGTGGTGCCGCCGGCGGCCGCGGAGTCGGCCTCGGCCGCGGCGTACATCGCCGCGCCCATCTTCTGGCTCGACTCGTTGAGCTTGGCCACCGCGGTGCCGATCTCGTCGGAGGAGGCGTCGGTGTTCTCCAGGATGGCCTTGAGCGCGTCGACGTCGGCCTGGACCTCGGTCTTCACCTCGTCGGGCACCTTGTCGGCGTTCTCGCCCAGGAACTTCTCGGTCGTGTAGACGAGCTGGTCGGCCTGGTTGCGGGTCTCGACGGCCTCGCGGCGCGCGGCGTCGTCGGCGGCGTACTGCTCGGCCTCCTTGACCATGCGGTCGATCTCGTCCTTGCCGAGCGCCGAGCCGCCGGTGATGGTCATCGACTGCTCCTTGCCCGACGCCTGGTCCTTGGCGTGGACCTGGACGATGCCGTTGGCGTCGATGTCGAAGGTGACCTCGATCTTGGGCACGCCGCGCGGGGCCGGCGGGAGGCCGGTCAGCTCGAAGTTGCCGAGGGGCTGGTTCTGCGACCACATCGGCCGCTCGCCCTGCGCCACCTTGATCTCGACCGAGGGCTGGTTGTCGTCCGCGGTGGTGAAGATCTCGGACCGCTTGGCCGGGATGGTGGTGTTGCGCTCGATGAGCGTGGTCATCACCCCGCCCTTGGTCTCGATGCCCAGCGACAGCGGGGTCACGTCGAGCAGGAGGACGTCCTTGACCTCGCCCTTGAGCACGCCGGCCTGGAGCGCGGCGCCCACGGCGACGACCTCGTCGGGGTTGACGCCCTTGTTGGGCTCCTTGCCGTTGAGCAGCTCCTTGACCAGGTCGGTCACCGCGGGCATGCGGGTGGAGCCACCGACGAGGACCACGTGGTCGATGTCGGCGATCGCGACGCCGCCGTCCTTGAGGACGGCCTTGAAGGGCTCGCGGGTGCGGTCGAGCAGGTCGGAGGTCAGCTTCTGGAACTCCGCGCGGGTCAGCTTCTCCTCGAAGTGCAGCGGGCCGGACTCACCGTGGGTGATGTAGGGCAGGTGCACCGTGGTCTCGCTGGAGGACGAGAGCTCGATCTTCGCCTTCTCGGCCGACTCCTGGAGCCGCTGCTTGGCGATCTTGTCCTGGGACAGGTCGACGCCGTTGCCGTCCTTGAACTTCTTGACCATCCAGTCGACGATCCGCTGGTCCCAGTCGTCACCGCCGAGCTCGTTGTCGCCGGAGGTGGCCTTGACCTCGATCGTGGAGAAGCCGTCCTCGTCCTTGCCCACCTCGAGCAGCGAGACGTCGAAGGTGCCGCCACCGAGGTCGAAGACCAGGATGGTCTGGTCGCCGTCGCCCTTGTCGAGGCCGTAGGCCAGCGCGGCCGCGGTGGGCTCGTTGACGATGCGGCTCACGTTCAGGCCGGCGATCTCGCCGGCCTCCTTGGTGGCCTGGCGCTGCGCGTCGGAGAAGTACGCCGGCACGGTGATGACCGCGTCGGTGACCGTCTCGCCGAGGTAGGCCTCGGCGTCGCGCTTCAGCTTCTGCAGGACGAAGGCGCTGATCTGCTGGGGGGTGAAGGACTTGTCGTCGATGGCGACCTTCCAGTCCGTGCCCATGTGGCGCTTCACCGAACGGATCGTCCGGTCCACGTTGGTCACGGCCTGGCGCTTGGCCACCTCGCCGACGAGCACCTCGCCGTTCTTGGCGAAGGCGACGACCGACGGCGTGGTCCGCGCGCCTTCGGCGTTCGCGATGACGGTGGGTTCGCCACCCTCGAGGACCGCCACGACGCTGTTCGTCGTGCCGAGGTCGATGCCGACCGCTCGTGCCATGGTTGTTGCTCCTTGTTGAGTCTCGGGGAAAGTAGTTGAGTCCGTACGGCTCAACTTTGCTCACTCGGCTCAACGCTACTCGGTCGCCCTCGTGTTCCCGAACCCGGGGATTTCTTTGCTGGCCTACCGTCGGGTCATGCGACTGGCCCCGGCGGTGACCCTGGCCGCGGGTCTGGCCGCGGGTCTGGTCCTCCTGGCCGGGGTGGCGGGCTGCACCGGCGACGGCGACCCGCCCACCACCGGGGCCCCTCCGCCGCTCTCCGCCCCCACGAGCGCACCGACGGGCCAGACCAGCGCACCGCCCGCGACCCCGTCACCGACCCCGCCGACCCCGTCGACCCCGTCGACCCTCTCGGCCTCTCCGGAGCCGGCCCGCGCGGACCCGGCCGAGGTGCGCACGCGGGTGGCCATGGACGCCGTGCGGCACCTGGCCACCGACATCGGGCCGCGCCCGGGGACCTCGCCGGCGTTCCGCGAGGCGGCGGCCTGGGTCGCCGGGCAGCTGCGCGGCAGCGGCTGGGAGGTCGACCGCCGGTCCTTCCCGGTCCCGGCCGGCTCCTCGGTGGCCGGGCCCACCGAGGGGCTGCCCGTGGCGGCCGGGCGGTCGGCCAACGTGGTCGCGACCCGCGGCGACGTCGTGCCCGGCCAGCCGTGGCTGCTGGTCGGCGCGCACCTCGACACGGTGCCCACCTCGCCGGGCGCGGAGGACAACGCCTCGGGGATCGGGGTGCTGCTGGCGGTCGCGGACGCGGTGGCGCAGCGGCGGACCCGGCTGCCCGTCGTCCTCGTCGCGTTCGGCGCCGAGGAGCCGCGCGGACCCGGCGACGACGACCACCACTACGGCTCGCGCGCCTACGTCGCCTCCCTCGACCCGGCCGCGCGCCGGTCCCTGCGCGGGATGATCGCGCTGGACCGCGTCGGGACGGGGACGGCGACGCCCGTGGGCAGCGCCGAGGCTGGCGACCCGCTCCGCGCCGAGGTCCTGGCGGTGGCGGACCGGCTCGGCCTGGCCACCGTGGCCGAGACCGGGCAGCGGTCGAGCGACCACTGGTCCTTCGTGCGGGCCGGGCTACCGGGCATCCGGCTGGGCAGCACGCCGTACGCCGGCTACCACTCGCCCGACGACGTCGTCTCCGTCGTCGACCCCGGCCCGCTGAGCCGCGCGGCGCGGATCGTGGTGGGCTGGCTCAGGTGAGCCCGGCGCAGGCCCGGCGCTGGGCGAGGTCCGCCTCGAAGCCGGCCACCTGCGGACCGGTCAGCGGCCGGGGCAGGCCGTCGGCCCCGATGAGGGCCGGCGCCCACGCCGCGCCGGTCACCGAGGCGCGGCCGTCGGGACGGGGCTGCACGGTCAGGGTGAGGACGCCGGTGGGCTCCGTCGAGGGCTGGTACCACGCGTAGTTGCCCAGCCCGTAGGCCACGTAGCCGGCGCCGAGGTGTCCGTCGCCCTGCAGGACGTGGGCGTGGCTGCCGACGACCACGTCCGCCCCGCGCTCGACCAGCTGCCGGGCCAGGTCGCGCTGGCGCGCGGTCGGGCAGGCCTCGCCCTGGACGCCCCAGTGCACGTAGACGACCACCACGTCCGCGGTGCGGTCCGCCCGCCCGACCGCGCGCAGCAGCCGCCGCGGGTCCACGGCGTCGGCCGTCCCGGGCCTGGTGCCGGTCGCGGCCCACTGCCCGGTGGGGTCGGCCGTCGGGTCGGTGGCGGCGATCGTGGCCCCGATCGTCGCCACCCGCGTGCCCTCCAGGTCGGCGTACGCCGGCCGGAACGCCTCACGCACGTCACGCCCCAGGCCCACCACCGCCAGGGGCGCGGCGTCGATCGCCGCGAACGTGCTGCCCAGCGCCGCCCGCCCGAAGTCCACGGCGTGGTTGTTGGCCATGGTCGCCACGTCGATCCCGGCCGCAGCCAGGGCGGCCAGCGCCGAGGCGGGTGCCTGGAAGGTGAAGCGCTTCCCGGGCTCGGGCCGGCCACCCTCGCCGATCGAGGTCTCCAGGTTGACCACGGCCAGGTCCGCCGCGGCCAGGGCGCCGGTCACCGGCGCCAGGGCCGTGGCCGGGTCGGCCAGGCGCTCCCGCAGGCGGCCCTCGAAGTGGACATCACCGGCGAACGCGATCGTGACCGGTCCCGCGGGCGAGGCGACGTCCGGGGTGCCGGAGGGAGCGGCCGGCTCCAACGGCGGCGCAGACGTCGCGGGCACGGATGGTCCACCAGCCTCCTCCGGGTCCGCTCCGGAGCACGCCGCGAGCAGCGTCGGCCCGAGCATTGCGGCGACCGCGACGAGGAGCGCGGCGCGCGGCGGCATGCCCCGATCGTCGCACGGTCGCGGTCGAGCCGCAGTTGGCCGAAATCCCGGTCAGCGTCCGCACCGATCCGTACCCTGATCCCTCCGGGGGAGAGTGAGGAGCCAGGTCCGTGCCGCTGCCTCGACGCCTCACCGCCCTGTGGGCCGTGGTCGTCGTGCTCGTGCTGGTGCACGTGGTCGCCGCCACGGAACCGGTGGCCGACGCGACGTACCTCGCCGCCGTCCTGCTCACCCCGCTGGTCGCCTGGCTGGGGGTGCACAGGGCGCCGCTCGAGCAGCGGACCGTGCCCCTCCTCGTGGCGGCCTCGGTGACTCTCTCCGGCCTGGGCGACCTGGTCTGGCAGGGCTACGTCTGGGCCGGGGCCGAGCCCGACGTCTCGTGGGCCGACGTCCTCTACTACGCCTCCTACCTCGGTCTCGGCGCCGCCGTGCTGCTCGTGGCGGTCCGCGACAACGTCCAGCGGCGACGGGTGGACGTCGACGCGGTCGTGGACGCCCTGACCGTGGTGACCGTCATGGTCCTGGTCCTGTGGACGCCGCTGGTCGACTCCGTGGTCGACGACAGGTCGCGGTCGTGGGCCGCCCGCGTGGTCGAGGGCGGCTACCCCGTGCTCGACGCCGTCCTGCTCGGCCTGGTCCTGCGTGCCCTGGCCGTGCCGCACCGGCGCCGGCGCCTGGCCCCCTTCCTGGCCCTCGGGGTCGGGTGCTGGCTCGCCTCCGACGCGGCCTACCTGATCCTGGAGCCCGAAGGTCGCCTGTCGGCCTTCGTGGACGTGGGCTGGATGGTCGGGGCGGCGCTCCTGGCCAGCGCGGCCTGGTGGCGGGAGCCGCCGCCGCCGGAGCCGCCGGAGCTCCAGGGGCTGAACCGCCACGTCCACAGCCAGCTCGGCATCGCCATCCTGCCGCTCGCCGTGCCGCCGCTCACCCTCATCGTCAACCTCGCGACGGGCCGGGACCTCGAGCTGCCCGGGGTGGCCGCCGCCAGCCTTGTGCTGGTGCTGATCGCGCTGGTCCGCACCGACCGCCTGCTCCGCAGCGAGCGCCAGGCCCGCGAGGAGCTGGCCGTGGCGCGCGACGAGGCGCTGGCCGCCTCCCGGGCCAAGTCGGCGTTCCTGGCCACGATGAGCCACGAGATCAGGACGCCGCTCAACGGCGTCCTCGGGCTCAACGAGCTCCTGCTCACGACCACCCTGGACGAGCGCCAGCAGCAGTACGCCGAGGGCGTCCGCAGCTCCGGGCAGGTGCTGCTCGAGGTGATCAACGAGGTGCTCGACTTCTCCCGCATCGAGAGCGGGCACCTCGAGCTCGAGGAGCTCGACTTCGAGCCCCTGCGGCTGCTCGAGGGGGTGGCCGGGATGGTGAGCGAGCCGGCCCACGCCAAGGGTCTGGAGCTCCTGGCCCACGCCGCGCCCGACGTGCCGGCCCTGCTGCGCGGCGACCCGTCCCGGCTGCGCCAGGTCCTGCTCAACCTGGCCAGCAACGCCGTGAAGTTCACGGGCGCCGGCGAGGTCCTGATCCGCGCCCGGCTCGAGTCGCGGGGTGAGAGCGAGGTCTGCGTGCGCTTCGAGATCTCCGACACCGGGATCGGCATCGCGGAGGACAACCGCGCGCGGCTCTTCGAGCCCTTCGCCCAGGCCGACCCGTCGACCACGCGCCGCTTCGGCGGGAGCGGCCTGGGCCTGGCCATCTGCCGCCAGCTCGTGGAGGCGATGTCGGGCAACCTCGGCGTCGAGAGCACCGTCGGGTCGGGCAGCACCTTCTGGTTCACCGTCCCGCTGCGGCTCGGGGCCGTTGACCCCGACGACGCCCCGGTGGCGCCGCCCGGACTGGCCGGCCTGCGGGCCCCCGTCGTGGACGACAGCCGGTCCCACCTGGCGGTCCTGAGCGAGCAGCTGCAGCACTGGGGCATGTCGGTCGACGTGGCCGACAGCAGCCACGGCGCCGTGCTCCGGATGCGGCAGGCACTGCGCCAGGGCCGCGGCTACGACCTGGCCCTGGTCGACGTCTCCATGCCGGACGTGGACGGGCTGGAGCTGGCGCGCTGGGTCTCCGAGGAGCCCGCCCTGGCCCGCACCCCGCTGATCCTCATGACGGCCGGCGCCGCGGCCACCGACGCGCGGATGGCCTCGGCGGCCGCCGTGCTGACCAAGCCCGTCCTGGTCTCGCGGCTGCGCGACGTGCTGGCCAAGGTGGTCCCCGACCGGGTGCCCGCCCGGGTCGTGGTCGACCCCCGCCCGGAAGCCACGGCCTCGCGCGGGCACGTCCTCGTGGTCGACGACGGGGAGGTGAACCGCCTGGTGGCCGTGGGCATCCTCAACCTCCTGGGCTACAGCGCGGTGGCCGTGGAGGACGGGCGCCAGGCCCTCGGCGTGCTGCGCGACGGCCACTACGACGCCGTGCTCATGGACGTGGCCATGCCCTGGATGGACGGCTACCAGACCACCCGCGAGCTGCGGCAGGCCGAGCCGGCCGGGCGGCGCACGCCGGTGGTCGCGATGACCGCGATCGTCGCGGACGGCGAGCGGGAGCGCTGCCTGGCCGCGGGGATGGACGACTACATCACCAAGCCCATCACCCGGGCCTCGCTGGCGGCGGCGATGGAGCGCTGGGTCGTCCGCCAGCCGAGCCGCACCTGACGGCTGGGGTCAGCCCCGCCCCAGCAGCTCCAGGCCCACGTCGACCAGCTCCACCCGCGGCAGGTCCGCCACCTCCGCCAGCGGGATCCAGCGCGCCTCGTCGGTGGTGCCGTCGACCTCGGGGCGCAGCTCCCCGCCCACGACCGTGGCCGCGAAGACCACCCGGATGCCGCGGAACCACGGACCTCCCGGCACGGTCCGCTCCTCGGGCGGGACCACGAGGGTGTCGACCCCGAGCAGCCGGTCGAGCACCACGTCGTACCCGGTCTCCTCCCGGACCTCGCGGACGGCGCCCTCCTCGACGGTCTCGGGCAGCTCGACGCCGCCGCCGGGCAGTGTCCACAGCGGCTCGCCGGCCTCGTTCCACAGCGCCAGCAGCACGCGCTCCTGCGCGTCGACGACCACGGCGTAGGACCCCAGCCGGGTCTCGTACTCGGAGTAGTGGAGCAGCGGCGCGGTCACGGCCACCAGCCTGTCAGGCCGGGGGGCCACACGGAATGAACCCGGGCCAAGGCGGTTACGGGCAGGTATGACCGTCCCCAACCTGACCCTGAACAACAACACCGAGATCCCGCAGCTGGGCTTCGGCGTCTTCCAGGTGCCGCCGGCGCAGACCGCCGACGTGGTCAGCCAGGCGCTGGAGGTCGGCTACCGGCACATCGACACCGCGCAGATGTACCAGAACGAGCAGGAGGTCGGCGAGGCGCTCCGGGCCACCGACGTCCCCCGGTCGGACCTCTGGATCACCAGCAAGCTCAACAACGGCTTCCACCGGCCCGACGACGCCCGCCGGGCCTTCGGGGAGACGATGGACCGGCTGGGCCTGGAGCAGATCGACCTGTTCCTCGTGCACTGGCCGCTGCCCACGCTCTACGACGGCGACTACGTCTCGACCTGGCGCACGCTGGCCGAGTTCGTCGAGGACGGGCGGGCCCGGTCCATCGGCGTCTCGAACTTCCAGCCCGCCCACCTCGACCGGATCGTGGCGGAGACCGGCGTCGTCCCGGCGGTGAACCAGATCGAGGTGCACCCCTACTTCACCAACGAGGAGGCCCGGGCCGCCTCGATCCGGCACGGCATCGAGGTCGAGGCCTGGTCGCCGATCGCCCAGGGCGCCGTCCTGGACGACCCGGTGATCGGCAAGATCGCCGCCGCGCACGGGCGGACCCCCTCGCAGGTCACCCTGCGCTGGCACGTCGAGCGCGGCGACATCATCTTCCCCAAGACCACCCACCGGGAGCGGATGGAGGAGAACTTCGCGGTCTTCGACTTCGAGCTCACGGCCGACGAGGTCGCCCAGATCAGCGCCCTCGACAAGGGCGAGGCCGGCCGCACCGGGCCGAACCCCGACATCTTCGACTACGTGCCCGACTGACCCGTAGCCGAGGCCAGGTCAGGGTCAGCGGACCTTGACCCGGACCTCGTTGGAGGCGTCCGGGCCTTCGGTGTCGCGGACCCGGAACCGGTTCACCCCGACCTGGGCGGTCTGGACGTAGGTCGAGAACGTCTCGCCGCTCACCACGGCGTCGACGGGGAAGTCGGCCCACTTGCCGTTCTCGAAGCGCTGGACCTGGACCACCGCCCCCTCGCCGCCGGGGTAGACCCCGGTCAGGTAGATCTCCTCCATGGGGCCCACCTCGGTGGCGGCCGCCGAGAGGGAGATGGCGAACTGCTCCGGGGTGCTCGAGGTCTCCGCCCCGGTCGGGGTCTCCTCGCCCGGCGCCAGGGTGATCTGCGGCCCGGTCTCCTGGGCGGTGTCCGACGGCCTGGGGAGGTACCTCGACTGCT
>CAZEPK010000200.1:0-9248 GCA_964514085.1 uncultured Nocardioides sp. | reverse complement strand
CCTGCGTCGCTGTCATGGGACCAGTCAAGCAGCGCGCACCGACACCCGCTCCGACTCGGAAACCCCCTGTGGACAGGGGATTCCGGCACTCTGGTTGTGGATGCCTCGTGGACAGAACCGACTCCCGGAGCACGGCCCGAGCGAGCAGGTGCCCCACCGCGGCTGGCTTCGAGGCTCGGCCGCGGGCGGCCTCGCACCTCAGCCACCGTGGCGAAGCGGCCGTGCGCCTCAGCGCTTCATCTTCCCCTTCGGACCCGGCTCCTCGACGATCTGGAACTCCCCCGTCTCCGGGTCCTGGAAGCTGACGTCGACGTTCTCGACCGTCTTGTGCTGCTGGGCGCGCACGTAGCTGGCGTAGGCGCGGCGGTCGGCCTCGGTGAGCTCGCTGTGGTCCATGAAGAGCGTGCGCAAGGAGCGCGGCCAGAGCCGGCGGGCCAGGACGACGTTGACCTCCATGCCCAGGACGCCCATGAACGCGGCGATGTAGATGATGCCGATCAGCCCGAGGACCAGCCCGAAGGCGCCGTTCATGCCCTCGGTCTCGGCCAGGACGCGCGTGGCGTAGACGGTGCCGACGTACTGCAGCGCCTGCCACAGCACGGCGACGGTGAAGGCGCCCGGCGCGGCGCGGCCGAGGTGGTGGCGGCGGGCGGCGGCCAGCCGGAAGACGAAGGTGAGCAGGAGCCCGACGAGCACCACGGTGAGCAGCCGGACCAGCCAGCGCAGGGTGGTGTCGAGCCGGGGGCCGAACACCTCGGTCTCGCTGCCGAGCGTGGAGACGGTGGTGATGGCCAGGACGGAGACCCCGGCTGTCACCAGCAGCGCCAGGCTCTTGAGCCGCAGGAGGATCGGGTTGGGCCGCTTGTTGCGCGGCACCGACCAGGCCACGTTGAGGGCGTTCTGGAGGGCCTGGCCCAGGCCGAGCGAGCCGTACGTCGCCGCGAGGATCCCCACCACCGTGCTGCCCGTCGACCCCTGCAGCCGGTCGGGCCGGCCGAGCTCGTCACCGATGATCGGGAAGGTGCTCAACGCGGAGTTCAGCACCCGCTCCTGCAGCTCGGGGTTGCCCTGCAGGAAGAAGCCGAAGATGGAGGTCGCCAGGAGCAGCAGCGGGAAGATCGCGAGCAGCGCGTAGAAGCTGATGATCGCCGCGAGGTAGGGGCCCTGGTCGTCGATGAACTTGAAGAACGTCGCCACGGGGAACCCGAGGAACGTCCGCCGGCGCTGTGCGCGGTCGAGCGTGTCGACGAACCCCACGGGGGAACCGTACAGACGAGGGTTGCCGGACCTCGCTTCCTCGGAGGTCAGCAGGGAGTCCGGTCGGCGCGTCAGACGGTGCTGACCACGCCGTCGGCGTCGGTGCGGAACAGCTGCACGCCCTCGGTGATCTCCGGCTCGTCGGCCCCGAGCGCCACCGCGATCTTGTTGGCGGCGTTGCGGACCACGTCGAGCACCACCTCGACGGCCTGGGCCGGCGTCAGCTGTGCGCGGACCTCGGCCACCACCTCGTCGGGCAGGGCGTCGGGCGTCCAGATCACCGCGTCGACCAGGGCCAGCGCGGCCTGGGTGGCGGCGGGCAGGTCGCTGGTGCGGTAGTCGTCGACGGCCTCGAAGGTGCCGTCGTCGGCACCCGCCTCGAGCGCCTCGACCGACCGCCGCGACTGGCACAGACGGCAGTTGTGCTGGCGAGCGCCGCGCAGCCGGACCAGCTCGGTCGTCGTCGGGTCGAGGGCGGTGAGCCGGGCCACCGAGGCCATGAAGTTCTCGATGGTGGTCCACACGTCGGCGACGGGGTAGCGGCGCTCGTCGGGCCAGGCCGACGGCCCGAACAGGGTGTCGAGCGCGGAGCGCAGGCGCGGCGCCACGTCGGAGATCCACACCATCTGCGTGACCGCCACCTGGTGCTTCCCGGTCGCCGCCGCGAAGTCGGCCCGCAGGGCCTCGTCGATCTGCGACACGTCGGACCGGAACCGGTCGGCGAAGGCCGCGACCGGCGGCGCGGCCAGCAGCTCGTCGAAGACGCCCGAGGGCCGCACCCCGACCAGGGTCGCGTAGGACATCGTGACCGCCGGCGCGTACGCCGCCAGGGCGGCCGAGCCCCCGCCCGTCCAGTCGTCGGTCGAGGGGCTGGCGGCGCCACCGTCGTTCAGGTCGACTGTCATCACCCCCAGTGTCCCAGACGGACGGGCATCCGTGGGGCTCGCCGGCCGCTAGCCTCGGCCCATGCCGGTCCCCGCGCGCCCCCTGGCCACCCTGGCGGCGGCCCTCGTCGTCGCGATGACGACCGGGCCGGCGCACGCGGCCACCGAGGACGTCCGCGACCCGGCCCGCGACGTGCTCAGCGGCTCCTACTTCAGCGACGACCTCCCCGCGACGCCCGAGCCGGCCCGCCGGCGCGGCGACATCACCCGGACCACCGTCAGCCTGGGCTCCGACCTGGTCGTGACCACGAGGTTCCGCGACCTGACCGCCATCGGCGAGCAGCAGTTCCAGTGGTTCATCGCGACCTCGGAGGACGACTTCTACTGGACCGCCGACCTGTCCGTGCGGCCGGGCCGGGACAGGGGCCGGTTCACGCTCCTCGACCCGATCGCCTACCAGCCCGGCTGCGGGAGGGCGGTCCTCGACCGCCCGGGCCGGACGGTGACGCTGACCATCCCGGCGGCCTGCCTGCGCAGCCCGGAGTGGGTGCGGGTCGGCAACGGCGCGGTCTTCTTCAAGAGCGAGACGCAGGTGTTCTGGGACGACGCGCGGCGCGACGGCGACGTCCGCCACGGCTGGCGCTTCGGGCCGAAGGTGTCGGCCGGCTAGAACTCGACCCGGCGAGGGTGATCCGTTCGGGCCCCGAGGCGCGACAGTGTGCATGTGCAGGGACTCTCCGACGTGCGGCTCCTCGGCCTGGTGGCCGACGGGGACGAGCTCGCCCTGCGGGAGCTGGTCGACCGGCACTCGGCGTGGTTGCTGCTGCGGCTGCGCCGTCGTACGCCGGACGAGGACCTCGCGGCCGAGGCCCTGCACGACACGTTCGTGGCCGTGTGGCGCAAGCCGCGGGCGTTCCGCGGCGACGGTGACGTCGGCGCGTGGCTGTGGGGCATCGCCATCCGGCAGCTGGTCACCCGGTTGCGCAAGCGGGCCCAGCCCACGCCGGTCACCGGCCAGGTGATCTCGGCCCTCTCACCCACGGTGCGCAGCGCCGAGGACGAGCTGCTGGTGGCGGTCGAGCACGGCCCCGTGGGCGAGGCGCTCCGGACCCTGTCCCCCGAGCTCCGCCTGGTCCTGCAGGCGACCGTCATCGACGGGCTGTCCACCCGGGAGGCCGCGCAGCTGCTCGGCATCCCCCAAGGCACGGTGAAGAGCCGCTGCCGCATCGCGAAGTCACGGCTGCGCGAGCAGCTGATCTCTGTGGAGGGATGGTCATGAGCTGGCACCTCGAGGAGCACACGTGGGAGGCCTACGCCGCCGGGCGCCTGGACCCCGCGGCCGAGGCGAGCGTCGAGGCCCACGTCACCGGGTGCGCGCAGTGCCGTGGTGCCGCGCGGTCGGTCGTCCCGCCCGCCGCGACCACCGCGGTCTGGCACGCGGTCCGGGCCACGGTGGCCGAGCCCGTGCTGCCCGCGCCGCTCCGGGCGCTGCGCCGCCTCGGGGCGCCCACCCACGACCTGGTCGTGGTCTCGGCGGCCGACTCCCTGCTCCTCCCCTGGGCGGCCGCGGTGGGCTCGGCGCTGCTGGCGGCCTGCCTGGTCGGGCTGGCGGGGCTGAGCCCGCTCAACCAGGACACCGCCTTCCTCGCGCTGGCGCCGCTGGTGCCGGTGCTGGCGGTGGCCATGGCCTACGACGCCCTCGACCCGCTCCGCGAGGTCTGCCTGGTCACGCCGTACAGCAAGCTGCGGCTCGCGCTGCTGCGCACCACCGCCACGCTGGCCGTGGCGGTCCCGGCGACCCTGGCCGTCGGGCTGGTGGTGCCGGGCATGCAGGACCTGGCGTTCGCCTGGCTGCTTCCCTCGCTCGGGCTGACCACGGGCGTGCTGGTGCTGCTCACCTGGCTCGAGGCGCCGGTCGCCGGCGCCGTGGTCGCCGGCACCTGGGTCGCGCTGGTCGCCGTCCTGCGCACCGGGTGGGACGTCCTGGTGCTCACCTCCTCCTCCGCCCAGCTCGCGTGCGTCGCCGGGGCGCTGGTCCTGGGGACGGTGCTGCTGGCCCGCACCTCCACGCTGCGCCTGCAGGGAGCCCGGCCGTGAGCGCCACCGCCGTGCTCGAGGCGGTCTGGCGCGACTTCCGCGGGACCACCGCCGTCCGCCCGACCTCGGTCGACCTGCGACCCGGCGTCGTGGGGCTCCTCGGCCCCAACGGCGCGGGCAAGACCACGCTGCTGCGCCTCCTCTCGACCTCGCTGCCGCCCAGCGGCGGCCGGATCGTGGTGGCCGGGCTCGACGTCACCGCCTCGCACGCCAACCGGGTCGAGGCCCGGCGCCGGATCGGCTACTGCCCGCAGGAGGTCGTGTTCCCGCGCGGCATGACCGCGGCGTCGTTCCTGGACTACCTCGCGGTGCTCAAGGAGTGGCGCGACACCGAGGCCCGGAGCCGGGAGGTGCGCCGCGTCCTGGACCTGGTGCAGCTCGGCGACCGCAGCGCGATGAAGGTGGCCAAGCTGTCGGGCGGCCAGCGCCGCCGGCTGGCCATCGCCCAGGCCCTGATCGGCTCCCCGGAGCTGCTCATCCTCGACGAGCCCACCACCGGGCTCGACCCCGAGCAGCGCGCGTCCCTGCGAGGCCTCCTCTCCGGCCTGGCGGGGACGGTCCTGATCTCGACGCACCAGACCGAGGACGTCTCGGCCCTGTGCGACCGGGTGCTCGTCATCGACGACGGAGCGATCCGCTTCGACGGCACGGTGCCCGAGCTCCTCGCCACGGCAGCCGGCCGTGTGCACCTCGGACCGGCGGCCACCACCGGCGCGGTCCAGACCTGGAAGACCGGAACCGGGCTGGTCCGGTCCGTCGGGGGGCAGCCCGCTCCCGACTCCTCTGTCGTCGACCCGTCGGTCGAGGACGCCTACCTGCTGCTCCGCTCCGAGGGGCGCACCAGACAAGGAGTCACCTGATGAGCTCGATGACCGCCACCGGATCGACCCTGGGCGTGCTCGCCCGCCAGGAGGTCCGCCACTACCTGCACCACAAGCTGTTCTGGTTCGGCACTGCCCTGGTGCTCCTGCTCGACGTCGTCATGCTGCTCGGCCTCGACGACGACGCCGGCTCCAGCGGGTCGTACATGATCGCCCCGGCCGCGCTGCTCGGCGTGCTGGGCGTGGTCGTGATGTACGGCCTGACCCGGCGCTCCGACCGGGCCGCTGAGGCGGCCGGCGTCGTGGCCGTACCCGAGCGCACCCGCACCCTGGCCCTGGCCGCGGCGTCGATCGTGCCGCTCTCGGTCGCCCTGGTCTCCTACCTCGCAGCCGTGGTCACGTGGCACGTGCACCCGCCGGCGTCCTACGTCGTCCCGCCCGGCATCTCCGACGGCTTCGTCCACGCCGCGCAGCTCGGTGGTGGGGTGGTCTGCGCCATCGGCGGACCGGTGCTCGGCCTGGTCCTGGCCAGGTACCTGCCCCGCCGGGGCACCGCGGCCGTGGCCTCGGTGGTCCTGGTCATCGCGACCATCCTGCTCCAAGGCAGCCTGGTCGGGGGCGACCAGCCCTACCGCGTCTTCTGGTTCTGGACCTACTTCCTGACCCAGCGGTCGGTCGACGGCGTGTGGCACATGGGGACGTTGCCCGGCAACCCGTACCTCTGGGTCGTCTACCTGCTGGTGGTGTGCGCCCTCGGCGTGGTCGTGGCCGTCCGCCACGACCCGGAGTCCGACCGGGTCGGGCTGACCAGAGTCGCACTGGGTCTGGGCGCGCTCGCGCTGCTGCTCGGGGTGCTCACGATGACCGTCGGCTACACCGAGGCGGTCATCAGCCCGGGAGTCTGCGGGTTCTGCTGATGCTCCGGTACGCCGCCAGGGCGGTCCCGTGGGGGAGGATCGCCCTGGCCGCAGCCCTCATCGTGCTGCTCATGGAGCTGGTCCGCTGGGACCCGTGGGTGCTCTGGCCGCTCCAGGGCACCGCGGTCGGCCTGCTGGCCGGGGCCGCCGCGTGGTGCTTCGACGAGTCGGCCGCCGTGGTCGTCGACGTGGCGCCGCGCAGCCTGGCCTGGCGCACGGCGGCGCGGGCTCCCGCCGTCCTCGGCCTGGCCCTGGTGTGGAGTGCGGTGGTCTGGCACGCGGACGGCGCTGCGCTGTTCGGCCAGGGCCCGCGCGTCCTGGTCGAGGGGCTGGTGGCCCTGGCGGTCGGGGCCGGGTACGCCGGGTGGCGGCGGGCCGCCGGGGAGCCGACGCCGGGCCTGGTCCTGGCCACTGCCGTCGTCCCCCTGACCTCCGCCTGGGCGCTGGTCCGGCCCTTCGACTCCACCGTGCCGGTCTTCCCCTACGGCACCAGCTCGGCCGGAGACTGGGCGATCAGCACGGCCGCGTGGCTCGTCCTCGGGACGGTGTCCCTGGTCGCGCTCGCGGCCGCGCTGTCCGACGCACCCTGGTGGTCGCTGCGCCGTCCTCGAACCGACCTCAGTAGGACTTCGGCAGCCCCAGGGAGTGCATGGCCACGAAGTTGAGGATCATCTCGCGGCTCACCGGGGCGATCCGGCCGGCCCGGGTGGCCACCAGCAGCCCGGCCATGCCGTACTCCTGGGTGATCCCGTTGCCGCCGTGGGTCTGGACGGCGCGGTCCGCGGCGTCGCAGGCCGCCTCGGCGGCGGCGTACTTGGCCATGTTGGCGGCCTCGCCGGCACCCATGTCGTCGCCGGCGTCGTAGAGCGCGGCGGCCTTCTGGGTCATCAGCCGGGCCATCTCTATCTCGATGTGGCTCTGGGCCAGCGGGTGCGCGATGGCCTGGTGCGAGCCGATCGCGTCCTTGAAGACCACGCGCTCCTTGGCGTACTGGCTGGCCTTGTCGAGGGCGAAGCGCGCCAGCCCGGTCGAGAACGACGCGGCCATGATCCGTTCCGGGTTGAGGCCGGCGAACAGCTGGACGAGCCCGCCGTCCTCGTCGCCCACGACCGCGTCGGCGGGCAGCCGGACGTCGTCGATGAAGACCTGGAACTGCAGCTCGGGGCTGACGATCTCCATGGGGATGGGGCGGTACTCGAAGCCCGGGGCGTCGGTCGGCACCACGAAGAGCACCGGCTTGACCTTCCCCGTCTTCGCCTCCTCGGCCCGGGCGACCACGAGGACGTGGCCGGCCTCGTCCACACCGGAGATCCAGGTCTTGCGGCCGTTGAGCACCCACTCGTCGCCGTCGCGGCGGGCGGTGGTGGTGATGTTGTGGGTGTTGGTGCCGGCGTCCGGCTCGGTGATCGCGAAGGCCATGGTGCCCGTGCCGTCGCAGATGCCGGGCAGCCAGCGCTGCTTCTGCTCCTCGGTGCCGTAGCGGCTGATGATGGTCCCGCAGATGGCCGGGCTCACGACCATCAGCAGCAGCGGGCAGCCCTGCGCCGCGAGCTCCTCGCAGACCGCGGCGATGTCGCCGATGCCGCCGCCCCCGCCGCCGTACTCCTCGGGGATGTTGATGCCGAGGTAGCCGTTCTTGCCGATCTCCAGCCAGAGGTCGGTGGTCTTGCCGCCCGAGCGGGCCATCTCGGTGAAGTACTCGCGGCCGTACTTGCCGGCGAGCTTCGCCACCTCCTTGCGCAGCGCCCGGCGCTCCTCGGACTCGCTGAAGTTGTTGGTCACGTCGTGCTCCTTCGTTGCGTGGCTTCGAGGCTCGGCCGCGGACGGCCTCGCACCTCAGCCATCGTCGTCTTCCACCACTGCCAGGACCTCGCCGGACGCGACCTGCTCACCGGGTCGCACGTGGATCTGCGTCACCGTGCCCGGGCCGGGCGCGCGGACGGTGTGCTGCATCTTCATCGCCTCGAGGACCAGCACCGGCTGGCCGGCCTCGACCTGCGTGCCGGCCCCCACCGCGACGCTGACCACGGTGCCGGGCATCGGGGCCAGGAGGCTGCCCGTGGCCACGGCGTCGGCCGGGTCCACGAAGCGGGGCGTGCGCCGCAGCGCGCGGTGGCCCCCGGGCCAGTCCACGTCGACCTGGTCGCCCACCACGGCGACGGCGTACGTCGTGCGCACGCCGTCGTGCTCGAGGGTCACCTCCGAGGCGCCGGCGGCGACCACCGCCGCGTCCTCGACGACGTAGCCGTCGCGGCCGCCCCACCACGCGACGCGCGTGCGGTCCTCGAACTCGGTGACCTGCGGGTGCGCCGCCACGTTGCGGAACGCGACGGGGACGCCCTGCTGGACGGTGCGGGCCTCCCGGGCGCGCTCGGCCAGGGCCAGGGCGGCCGCCTGAGCGGCGCGGTGGTGGCCGGCGTAGGCGGGCAGGTCGATGCTGCCCAGCAGGTCGGTGGAGACGTCGCCGGCCAGGAACCGCTCGTCGCGCAGCACCGCGACCAGCTGGTCGCGGTTGGTGCGGACCCCGTGGATCCGGCTGCGCTCCAGGACGCCGGCCAGCCTGCGGGCCGCGGCCTCACGGGTCGGCCCGTGCGCCACGACCTTGGCCAGCATGGCGTCGTAGTGCGTGGACACCGTGCTGCCGGACTCGTAGCCCGCGTCGACCCGGATGCCGTCCTCGGCCGGGACCTCGAACAGCGTGAGCGTGCCGCTCTGGGGCTGGTAGTCCGCGGCCGGGTCCTCGGCGTACAGGCGGACCTCGATCGCGTGGCCGCTGACGGTGGCACCCGGTGGTTGAGGAGCTTGCGCAGCAACCGTCTCGGGACCCCCGGTGCCTTCAGCGGCAGCGATCTGCAGCGCGACCAGGTCCACGCCGTGCACCAGCTCGGTGACCGGGTGCTCGACCTGGAGGCGGGTGTTCATCTCCAGGAAGAAGAACCGCTCGGTCTCCGGGTCGTAGAGGAACTCCACCGTGCCGGCCCCGCGGTAGTCGACCGCCTCGGCCGCCCGGCGGGCGGCGTCGTGCAGGGCCGCGCGCACCTCGTCGGACAGCCCGGGCGCGGGCGCCTCCTCGACCACCTTCTGGTGCCGGCGCTGCAGCGAGCAGTCGCGGTCGCCGTAGACGCTGGTGTCGACCACCTGCACCTCGACGTGGCGGCCGCGCTCGACGTACGGCTCGACGAAGACGGTGCCGTCGCCGAAGGCCGAGGCGGCCTCGGCCTCGGCCGCGGCGATCTCGGTGGGCAGCTCGGCCAGCGACCGGACGACCCGCA
>CAZEPK010000199.1:0-9249 GCA_964514085.1 uncultured Nocardioides sp. | reverse complement strand
CGGACACCCGCCTGGCCGGTGTTGGGGACCAGCACGGTCGCGCTGTCCCCGTCGAAGGCACCCTGGATCACGGCGATGTCGCCGGCGCTGCCCACGTTGACGCACGTCATGGTGGTGGCCGTCGGGGAGACGTCGAGGGCGAGCTGCTGTCCGGTTGCGATGGGGATCCGGGCCGGGAAGGTGTTGAACACGCCGGTCGTGACGGGCTGGCTCGCCGACCTCGCCAGGACGTCGTAGCCACCCGGGACCTGCTCGGACGGCCTGACCACCATCAGGCGCAGTGATCCGGCCTCGCTGCCTGCACCGTGCCGCCAGCTCGTGACCACGCCGTCGATGGGCGAGGTCCAGCTGGGACCGCCGGAGGCGGTGGAGCCCATGACCGCGGCGATGTCTCCGCAGGAGATCAACGCCCCGTCGGTCGTCCCCAGGACCACCGAGGTCGCAGCTCGCTGGCTCGGCTCGCCCACGGCGTCCGCCGCCACGGAGCCGGTCAACAGGGCCACTGACGCCAGGACGGTGAGGATCCGCGAGGTCTGCATCCACCGACGCTAGGGGCGCTCACCGCGCACCGGCCATGGCCCGAACGGGCCATGGCCGACGCCGATCCTCAGGTCGTCCGCGTGAGCCGGTAGCGCACGAAGGCCGGTGCGAGCAGGGCGGCGACGACCGTCCCGATCACCACCAGCACGCCGCCGCCGGCGGCTGAGGCCGCCGTGCCGACCGCCGCCGCCGAGGCGCCGTGCAGGACGTCGGCGATGCGGGGCCCGCCCGCCACCACCACGATGAACACGCCCTGCAGGCGGCCGCGGACGGCGTCGTCGGCCGCGCTCTGCAGCATGCTGGTGCGGAAGGCGGCCGAGGCCATGTCGGCGGCGCCGCCGACCACCAGCATCAGCAGGGCGAGCGCCAGCATCGGTGTGCGCGCGCGGTCCGCGAAGCCGACCGCCACGCCGAACCCGGCCATGGCCGCACCCCAGACCAGGATGCACACGATCACCGCCTTGCCCTGGGCCTCGACGCGCGACACCCACCCGCTGAACACCCCGCCCAGCACCGCGCCGGCAGGGATCGCCGCGAAGAGCAGGGCGAAGGCCAGGCCGCCTGCGTCGGGGCCGTCGAAGTCGAGGTGCGCGATCTCGGGGAACAGCGCGCGGGGCATCCCGAAGACCATCGCGATGATGTCGACCACGAAGGACATCAGGAGCACCGGCTGGTGGCGCAGGTAGGCGAACCCCTCGACCACCGCCTTGATCCCGGGCGTCTGCGCGAGCGCGTCGGTGACCGCCAGCCGGGGCAGCCGGACCACGGCGAACAGCGTGGCGAACAGCGTGAACGTGTCGACCAGGTAGAGCCACTCCAGTCCCACCACCGGGATGAGCACGCCGGCCAGCAGCGGGCCGCCGATGGCGCCGGCCTGGAAGACGGTCATGTTCAGCGAGTTCGCTGCGGGCAGCAGCTCGGGCGGCAGGATCTTGGGCAGCACCGCGCTGCGGGTCGGCTGGTTGACCGCGAAGAAGGCCTGCTGCACCGCGAACAGGCTCAGCAGCAGCCACACGTCCGCGCCGCCGAGCGCCGACTGGAGCCAGAACAGGCCGCTGGTCCCGATCAGCCCGATCGTCGTGATCACCAGGATCGTGCGGCGGTCGAAGACGTCGGCCAGCGCTCCGCCGTACAGCCCGAAGACGACCAGCGGCACCAGCCCGAAGATGCCCGTCAGCCCGACGTACGCCGAGGAGCCGGTGTCGGCGTAGATCTGGGCCGGCACCGCCACCACGGTGAGCTGCGCGCCCACGACGGTGACGATGTTGGCCAGCCACAGCCTGCGGAAGTGGTCGTTGGCCAGAGGACGGGTGTCCGCCACCAGTCCCCGCAGATCCACCACGCCACCAGTCTCCCCGGTGCAGTGGCGGCGCCGGTGAGCGGGACCGGGTGTGGAAGCCTGCGTCCATGAGCGGCGCGAGGCTCCGGCTGGAGCTGGTCAGTCACGGCGGGAACACCGCCGGGTTCGAGATCCCGGACCAGGTGGTCGAGGAGCTCGGTGGCGGCCGTCGGCCCAAGGTCGTCGTGACCGTCGGGTCCCACACCTGGCGGTCCTCGATCGCGCACATGGGCGGGACCTTCATGCTCGGGGTGAGCATGGCCCACCGCGAGGCCGCGGGTGTCACGGTCGGTCAGGTCCTCGACGTCGAGGTCGAGCTCGACGAGGCCCCACGCACGGTCGAGGCGCCCGAGGACCTGGCCGCGGAGCTGGCCGGCGACCCCGGCCTGCAGGAGCACTGGGCGACCTGGTCGTTCACCCGCCAGAAGGAGGCGGCGCGCACGATCAGCGAGGCCAAGAAGCCGGAGACCCGCGCTCGCCGGCTGGAGAAGGTGCTGGCCGAGCTGCGCGGCTGACCGGCGGAGGACCCCTACGATCCTCGCGTGAGCGCAGCGCCCGCGACCGGACCGGTCGCCGCGAGGACCGACGCGGCGCACTGGGTGATCCGCGCCGCCGCCCTGGTCTACGTCGTGGGCGTGGCCCTGCTCGCGCTGGGGGTCCACCGCGACCTGCCCGGCCCCCTCGGCGCGTACGGCGACCCGCGGGCCAGCTGGCCGGTGGCGGTCGGCCTCGGCTCCGGCCTGCTGGCCTACGGCACCTGGCGCTGGGTCAACCGGCGCAACATCCGGCCCTTCGCGGTGGTGCTGCTGGGCCTGGGCATCGCCACCGTGCTGGTGCTGGCCTCGGCGTCGTACGCTGCCTGCCCGGACCCCGGCCTCAGCCGCGGCTGGAGCGTGGTCACCCGCGTGGTGGGGCTGCTCACCAACAACTACGCGGTGGACATGTTCGCGGCCCCGGGCTGCGACACCGGTGGGGTGCCGCTGGCGCTGCAGTTCGCCCGGCTGGCCCAGCTGATCGTCCTGCTGGTGGCGGCGACCAACGCCGTGACCGCGCTGCTGCGCACCCAGGTCGACCGCGTGGTCGTCCGCTGGTCGCCGCGCCTGTCGGTGGTCGTGGGCGCCGACACCACCTCGGTGCCGCTGCTGCGGGCGCTGGCCGCAGACGCGGACCGGTTTACCCTGGCCGTGCTGACCTCCGACCCGGCGGCGCCCTGGGTGGCGCAGGCGCGGGCGGCCGGCTGGCGCGTGGTGGTCACCGACCCCGACCGGGTCGAGTCCGTCGTCCGCCTGCTCACCCGGCGTCGGCACCGGCACGCCGTGCGCCGGCTCGCGGTGCTGGCGCCCGACAGCACCGAGGCGCAGCGGCTGATGGGCGTGGTGCAGCAGGTCGTCGAGGGGCGCAGGTCGGTCACCGGGAGGCACCCGGTGCGCGCCCTGCTGCGCATGGACGAGGCCTGGCAGGCCGAGGACTGGCGCCGCCGCTACCTGTCCCGGATCCCCGAGTGGATCGTGGACACCATCAGCGAGAACGAGGTCACCGCCCGGCTGCTGGTGGACCACCTGGTCGGCCGGGGCGTGGACGCCGTGCTGCTGGTCGGCCAGTCCGACCTCACCTTCGCGGTGGTCGCGGAGCTGGCCCAGCGGGCGCGCGAGGGCCGGCTCGACGCGGGCCGGCAGACGCTCCCCCGGGTCACGGTGGTGGGCGAGCGCGCCGACGAGGTGGTCGAGGAGCACGCGCTGGCCCAGCGCCGCTTCGGCAACACCCGGCTCGACGGCGTGCGGGCCGAGACCGGGCGCGGTCTGGACGGGGTGGTGGCCACGAGCGTGGCCGAGTGCGTCGCCCCGGCGCTGGTCTTCACCGGCGACGTGACCGTGGCCGACCAGCGCCTGGCCTCGCGGCTCGGGGCGTCGTACGCCGGGCTGCTGGTCTACTCCCGGCACTCCGAGGTCACCGGCCTGGGCACCGAGCCGCTGCTGGCCCAGGTCCGGGCCTACGGGCCCACGCTCGACGCGGGGCAGGGACGGCCGGTCGACAGCTGGGAGCGGATCGCGCGACTGCTCCACGAGGACTACGTGCGCTCCTACCCCGACCCGGCCGACCCGGCCCGGCGGCCGTGGAACGAGCTCGCGCCGTTCTACCGCGACTCCAACGTCCGCCAGGTGCTCACCGTGCTGGGCTCGGCGGTCGCGGTCGGGCGCAGCTGGGGTGCGACGGCGGAGACCACCGCGCCGCCCAGCGACGCCCAGCTCGACCAGATGGCGCGGATGGAGCACCAGTCGTGGTTCGAGCACCTGGCCCACACCGGGTGGACGTGGAGCGCGACCCGCGACCGCGGCGCCCACCAGCACCCCGACCTGCTGCCCTGGGACCAGCTGCCGGAGGAGAGCCGGGCCAAGACCCGGCGGGGGGTGGTGGACGCCCTGGCCCTCCTCGAGACGCTGGGCTACCGCTCCTTCGACGACCCGTTCGCCACCTGGGTGCACCTGCGCCGCCGCGGGGAGGTCACCGCCGTGCGGCGCAGCGCTCCGTGGACCTGGCGGACCGGGGACGGCACCGAGATGCGCGGCGCCGCGGGCGACTGGGAGGTCACCGACGACGACGGCGCCAGCCGGTCGGTGGCGGCGTCGGTCTTCGAGCGGACCCACGAGCCGGTCGACGGCGACCGGTGGCGCCGCACCGGCGACATCCGCGGCCGTCGCGCACGGCCCGGCGAGGTGGTGCACAGCCTCGAGGGCGACCAGGTGGCCCGGCCGGGCCAGTGGGTGCTGCGGGGGGTGGAGGGGGAGGAGTGGCTGGTCTCGGACGAGCACCTCGACACGGCGTACGACAGGATCGAGGCATGAGACCCCAGCCGGAGCCGGCCGGACCGGGACAGGAGTCGGTCTGGGACTACCCGCGCCCGCCCCGCCTCGAGCGCACCACCGCCCTGCTGGAGGTGGTGCTCGGCGGCGCCGTCGTGGCCGCGACGCGGGAGGGGTGGCGGGTCCTCGAGACCAGCCACCCGCCGACGTACTACCTGCCGCAGGCGGCGTTCGTGCCCGGCGCCCTGCGGCCCACGGCCGGGTCCAGCTGGTGTGAGTGGAAGGGCCAGGCGTCGTACTTCGACCTCGTCTCCGGCCCGGCGGTGGCCGCGCGGGCCGCGTGGACCTACGAGCGGCCCAGCCCCGGCTTCGAGGAGCTGGCCGGGGCGATCGCCGTCATGGCCGCCCAGGTCGAGGAGTGCCGCGTCGACGGCGAGGTGGTGACCCCGCAGCCGGGCAGCTTCTACGGCGGCTGGATCACCTCGTCGCTGGTCGGCCCGTTCAAGGGGATCCCGGGCTCCGCCGGCTGGTGACCCGGCTGGTGACCCGGCCTCAGCCGATGCCGGCCGCCCGGTCCAGCTCCTGGAGCAGGTCGTGGGCGGCGACCTCGACCGCCTTGTGCCGCCACTCCGAGGCCCGGTAGACGCAGGCGATCAGCGCCGTGCGGTGGACGCGCCGGTAGTCGCCGTAGACGAACGCGTAGCGCGCCTTGGTCTGGTCCGTGGCGCCCTCGGTCAGGCCGAGGTGCCAGGCGGCGTAGTCCTCCCACGGGTGCCGCTCGAGGTAGGCGTTGCCCTGGTCGGCCGAGGGCTGCACGGCACCCCAGTCGGAGTCGAGGACGTACTGCCTGCCCTTGATGAGCTCGCGGCAGCGGTCCACCGCCGCCTCGTTGAGGGAGTAGCGGGCCACGACGCCTCCTCGGTCGGGCTGGGGTCAGGCTGGGCTCAGGCCGGGACCGGCTGGTCGTCGTCCCGCGGGCCGAAGATGCAGATGCCGTCGAGCTGCTCGGCCGAGAGCGAGGTACCCCACGCCTGCATCTGCGCACGGGAGCGCCGCGAGAACAGCCCCCGGAAGACCTCGTAGTCGGAGGCGTCACGGAACAGCGAGTCGTCGAGCCGCGGCCGCATCGCGTCGACCACCGGGAGCCAGAGGTGCTCGGCCAGCCGGGGGCGGCCCAGGGCCTCGTGCAGGTCGGCGTGGTGCACCGAGATGTCGAAGAGCAGGGCCGGGAACGGGTTGCCGTCGAGCGAGGCCGCGGCGGCGTCCTGGTTGGCCTGCAGCTCGGCCAGCACCTCCCCCAGCGGTCGGTCGGCTCGCTCGCCGACGTGCCGGGCGGTCCAGGTCGGGCCCGGCGCGTCGTCCATGCGACCGGTCAGGGCGTCGGCCGCGCCGCCGGCCAGGTGGCACACCACCCGGCCCACGGTCCACTCCGGCGTGGCCGGCACCGTGGTGGCCAGCTCCTCCTCGTCGAGGCCCGACGCCAGCGCGCTCAGGTCGGCGACGTGCTCGCGGTAGAGGGCGCCCCAGTCGGTCACGGTCCGACGCTAGTCCGTCAGGCACCCGGTGCGAAGAGGCAGAACACGTGCCCGTCCGGGTCGTGCAGCACCCGTACGTCCTCCTGCGGCTGCCACTGCGCCGGACGCGCGCCGAGCTCCTCGGCCCGTGCCACCGCCGGCTCCAGCTCCGTCACCCCCAGGTCGAGGTGCAGCTGCATCTGTTGGGTGCCGGCCCGGGTCGGCCAGGTCGGCGGCTCGTGCTCGGTCTCGAGCTGGAAGGACAGACCGGTGCCGCCCTCGGGTGGCTTGATGACGACCCAGGTGTCGTCGGAGGCGTGGTCCTCGTCGCGGTAGACCCAGCCCAGCAGGGCGCGGTAGAACTCCGCCAGCCGCGGCGGGTCGGGCGAGCCGAGCACGGTGTTGGACAGGTAGGGGTGGGTGGCCACGGAGTCGACGCTAGGCGCCGGCGTGGACACCGGGAAGGTTCGTCGGCCGGGTTGTCGTATCGCGTCGGCGCCGTTCGTGGTGAGGTGGGAGCGGCCACCCGGGCCGCCCCCCGACGGAGGAGACCGAGATGACCCAGTACCTGCTCAGCGTGCACAGCGGACCCGACGACTACGCGCGGAGCCTCGAGGAGATGCAGCCGATGTTCGAGGCGGTCGACGCCTACAACCAGAAGGCCCGGGACGCCGGGATCTGGGTCTTCGCCGGCGGTCTGCAGCCAGGCGAGACCGCCACCACGGTGGACGCCACCGGCGACACCCCGATCCTCACCGACGGCCCGTACCTGGAGACCAAGGAGTGGATCGGCGGCTTCTGGATCTTCGAGCTGCCCGACCTCGACGCGGCGCTGCAGTGGGCGACCGAGGCGTCGGCCGCGTGCGGCGGCAAGGTCGAGGTGCGGCCCTTCCAGGACGAGCCTGCGTGATCGCGGAGGGGGACTCCCGGACGGAGACGGAGGCAGCGGCAGCAGCGCAGGCACGGGCCGGCGTCGAGCGGATCTACCGCGAGGAGTACGGCCGGATCGTCGCCTCCCTGACCCGGCGCTTCAGCAGCATCGACATCGCCGAGGACGCCGCGGCCGAGGCCCTGCTGGCCGCCGTCGAGCGGTGGCCGCGCGACGGCGTACCGCCGAACCCCGGAGGCTGGCTGACCACGACCGCGGGCAACCGCGCGATCGACCGGCTCCGCCGGGAGTCCCACCGCGACGCCAAGCACCAGGCGGCGATGATGATCGAGGACGACACACCCCACGCGCCGACCGGCGTGCTGGAGGACGACCGGCTGCGGCTGATCTTCACCTGCTGCCACCCGGCCCTGGCCCCCGAGGCCCGCGTGGCCCTGACCCTGAGGCTGCTCGGTGGGCTCACCGTGGCGGAGATCGCCCAGGCGTTCCTCGTGCCGGAGACCACGATGGCGCAGCGCATCACCCGCGCCAAGAAGAAGATCGCCGCGGCCCGGATCCCCTACCGCGTCCCCTCCGCGGAGGACCTCGGCGCCCGGGTCGACGGCGTGCTGGCGGTGCTGTACCTGGTGTTCAACGAGGGTTACCTCTCCACCTCTGCGGACGCCTCGCCCATCCGCGACGAGCTGACCGCGGAGGCGATCCGGCTGACCCGGATCCTGCGCACGCTCCTGCCCGACGTCCCCGAGGTCACCGGCCTGCTGGCGTTGATGCTGCTCACCGAGGCCCGCCGCTCGGTCCGGGTCTCCGCCGGCCAGCTGGTGCCGCTGCACGAGCAGGACCGGGGTGGCTGGGACCGCGCGCTGGTCGAGGAGGGACACGACCTCGTGCGGGAGTGCCTGCGGGTCGGCCGGCCCGGCCCGTACCAGCTGCTGGCCGCGGTCAACGCCGTGCACACCGACGCCCCGACCGCGGCCGACACCGACTGGGACCAGATCGCCACGCTCTACGGCCAGCTCCACGCCCTCGCGCCCTCACCCATCGTCGCCCTCAACCGCGCCGTGGCGGTCGCCGAGCTCGACGGACCCGAGGTCGCCCTGGCCGAGGTCGACCGGCTGCCGCTGGAGAAGTACCACCCCTGGCACGCCACCCGGGCCGACCTGCTCCGGCGGCTGGGGCGCAGCGCCGAGTCCCGCGCGGCGTACGACGCCGCGCTGGCGCTCACCGACAACGAGGCCGAGCGGGCCTACCTCACGAGGCGGCGCGATCAGCTGGCCGGCTCCTGAGGGGCTCCTAGGCTGTCCTGCATGACGCCTCCTGCCCCCCTGCAGCTGCCCACCGCCGACGAGGCCCTGGCCTGGGTCCGCGAGCGGACCGCGACCGGGCTGGCCACCGCGCGCGAGCTGGTGGCCGGGCTGCGGGAGGCGCCGCCGGCCGAGCCCGAGGCGGTGCTGCGGCGCTGGGACGAGGTGACGCTGACGCTGAGCAACGTCGGCGCGCTCGCCGGCCTCTACTCCAACGCGCACCCGCAGGTGGAGGTGCGGACGGCGAGCGAGGAGGCCGAGGTCGAGGTCGACAAGCTGGTCACCGAGCTGCGCCAGGACCGCGGGCTCTACGACGTCTTCGCCGCCCTCGACCCGACCGGGCTCGACCCGACCGCGGCGCGGTTCCTGCGCAAGACGCTGGAGGAGTTCCGGCGTGCGGGGGTGGACCAGGACGACGCGACCCGGTCGCGGCTGGCCGAGATCAGCGAGCGCATCACCGTGATCGACCAGGAGTTCAGCCGCCACATCCGCGACGACGTCCGCGTCGTCAAGGCCACCCCGGAGCAGCTGGCGGGGATGCCCGAGGACTGGCTGGCCGCACACCCCGCCGACGCCGACGGACTGGTCAGCGTGACCACCGACTACCCCGACTCGGTGCCGGCGCGGATGTTCGTGCACGACGCGGACGTGCGCCGCCAGGTCACCATCGCCTCCCTCGAGCGGGGCTGGCCGGACAACGAGGCGCTGCTCAAGGAGCTCTTCGACCTGCGCCACGAGTACGCCAACCTCGTCGGCTACTCCGACTGGGCCAGCTACGACACCGCGGTCAAGATGATCGAGAAGGGGCCTGCGATCCCCGAGTTCATCGACCGGATCGCGCAGGCGGCGCAGGAGCCGATGGAGC
>CAZEPK010000198.1:0-9304 GCA_964514085.1 uncultured Nocardioides sp. | reverse complement strand
TCGAACAGCTCCGGCGCGCGCTGCCAGGTGAAGATGTCGGCCAGCGCGTCGGCGCCGGTGATGAAGTAGAGCTCGGCGTCCGGCATCGCCGCCTGCAGGTCCTTGAGCGTGTCGACCGTGTACGTCGGGCCGGCGCGGTCGATGTCGACCCGCGAGACGTTGAAGCGGGGGTTGGAGGCGGTGGCCACGACCGTCATCAGGTAGCGGTGCTCGGCCGGGGTGACCTCGCGGTCGGACTTCTGCCACGGGTCACCGGTGGGGACGAAGACCACCTCGTCGAGGCCGAACCACGCCTGCACCTCGGACGCCGCCACCAGGTGGCCGTGGTGGATGGGGTCGAAGGTACCGCCCATCACGCCGACGCGGCGGCTCACGGGACCCTCGGGCTCAGGAGTGCTCGCGCCCGCCGCCGAAGGCGATCAGGCCCGCTAGCAGCGCGAGGAGGATGAGGAGCGCCGTGCCACCGATGGCGAAGCTGATGCGCTGGTCCACCTCGAGGGGGACCACGGCGAGCTGGGCGAGAACCATGCCCACACCCTACCGAGTGCGTCGACCGTGATCCGTCTGCGCCCCTCCTCCGCGCGCGACCGGCCGAGCCGCAGACGGGTCAGGAGGTCAGCGCACGTGGCCGTCCCCGGTCACGACGTACTTCGTCGAGGTCATCTCCGGCAGCCCCATCGGTCCGCGGGCGTGCAGCTTCTGGGTGCTGATGCCGATCTCGGCGCCGAAGCCGAACTCCGCGCCGTCGGTGAAGCGCGTCGAGGCGTTGACCAGCACCGCGGCCGAGTCGACCGCCGCCGTGAACCGGCGCGCGGCGGTCTGGTCCTCGGTGACGATCGCGTCGCTGTGCTGGCTCGACCAGCGGCGGATGTGGGCGATCGCCTCCTCGAGGTCCGGCACCACGCGCGCCGCGATGTCGAGGGAGAGGTACTCCTCCGCCCAGTCCTCGTCGGTGGCCGCCAGCACGCCGTCGTACGCCGCGAACGCGTCGTCGCCGTGGAGGGTCACGCCGGACCGCTGCAGCGCCTCGACCACCCGCGGCAGGAAGGTCGCCGCCACGTCCTCGTGGACCAGCAGCGACTCGGCGGCGTTGCAGACGCTGGTGCGCTGCGTCTTGGCGTTGAGCACGATGGCCAGGGCCTTGTCGAGGTCGGCGGCCCGGTCGACGTAGACGTGGCAGTTGCCCACGCCGGTCTCGATCACCGGCACCGTGGACTCCTCCACCACCGAGCGGATCAGCCCGGCTCCCCCGCGTGGGATCAGGACGTCGACCAGCCCGCGGGCGCGCATCAGGGCCTTGACCGAGTCGTGGGAGTCGCCCGGCACCAGCTGGACGACGTCCGCCTCGAGGCCCGCGCCGACCGCCGCGTCGCGGAGGACCGCGACGATGGCCGCGTTGCTGGACCTGGCGGACGACGAGCCCCGGAGCAGGACGGCATTGCCCGACTTCAGGCAGATCCCCGCCGCGTCGGCCGTGACGTTGGGCCGGGCCTCGTAGATCATGCCCACCACGCCGAACGGGACCCGCACCTGCCGGAGCTCGAGGCCGTTGGCCAGGGTGCTGCCCCGCACCACCTCACCGACGGGGTCGGGCAGCGCCGCCACCTCCCGGAGCCCGCGGGCCATGTCCTCGAGCCGCTGCGGGGTCAGCCGGAGCCGGTCCACGATGCCGGACGGCGTCCCCTCCGCCTCGGCGCGCGCCACGTCGTCGGCGTTGGCGTCGAGGACCTCGCTCCACCGGGCGAGCAGCGCCTCCGACATCGCGAGCAGCGCGGCGTCCTTCTGGGCGCGGGTGGCCAGCGCGAGCCCGTGGCTGGCCTCCCGGGCGCGGCTCGCCACCTCCAGGACGTCCGGCTGGGTACCCATGCGGCGAGGATAGGTCCGAGGAGGGCGCATCGTGCCGGTGTATCTGCAGGCTGGGCTGTGGGGGCTGCTCGCGGGCGGCACCCTGGTGCTGGGCGCCGTGGTGGCCTGGCTGACCGAGCTGCCGCGGGTGGTCGTGGCCACCGTGATGGCCTTCGGCTCGGGGGTCCTCTTCTCCGCCCTGGCCTTCGACCTGGTCGACGAGGCCGAGCGCTCCGGCGGCCTCCTGGCCACGCTGGTCGGCCTGCTCGCCGGGGCCGCGGCGTACGTCGCGGCGAACGTCGCGCTCAACCGCCGCGGCGCCGCCCGCCGCAAGAGCGACGGCGAGGAGCAGTCCTCGGAGGAGGACCAGGCCGGCAGCGGCACCGCGATCGCGGTCGGCGCGCTGCTCGACGGCGTGCCGGAGTCGATCGTGCTCGGGCTCTCGCTCCTCGGCGGCCACGGGGTGGGCGTGCCCGTGCTGGCCGCCATCGCGATCTCCAACCTGCCCGAGGGGCTGTCGAGCTCGGCCGGCATGAAGCGCAACGGCCGCAGCGCGGGCTACGTCTTCGGTGTGTGGACCGCCATCGCGGTGGCCAGCGGACTGGCGGGCCTGCTGGGCTGCCTGGCCCTCGACGGCGCCTCCGCCTCGACCATCTCGGTGATCACCGCCATCGCGGCCGGCGCGATCCTCACCATGATCGCCGACACGATGATCCCCGAGGCCTACGCCCGCACCCACCTCTACACCGGCCTGGTGGTGACGGCCGGCTTCATCACGGCCTTCGCCCTGACGAGGGCCTGAGGTGACCGCTCCCCTGCACTCCGTGGTCAACCGCCACGACGCGACGACGCTGCACTTCGACCTGCGGCTCGAGGTCGACGGCACGCTGGTCTCCTGGGCGGTCCCGAAGGGTCCCTCGCTGGACCCGGCCGTCAAGCGGCTGGCCGTGCGGGTCGGGGACCACGGGCTGGAGCACCTGGACCTCGAGGGCCGCTCCGAGCACGCCAACGGCCGGATCGACACCAAGATCGTCTGGGACACCGGCACCTACGTCCCGGCCGAGCCACCCGGACCGGCGCTGGAGCGCGGCCACCTGCGCTTCGAGCTGATCGGGCACAAGCTGTCCGGCGACTTCGCACTGACCCGCACCTCGATGGGCGGCGACGCCCGGATGTGGCTGCTGGTCAAGGTCGCCGACGACCAGGCCTCGGGCCACGACCCGACCCTGCACGACAACGAGTCCGTGCTCTCGGGCACCACCAACGAGGAGCTGGCCGAGGGCTGAGGCAGCGGCCAGCAGCCGGTCGCTCCGCGTCCCCGACGGGTGACGCCCCGGACGCACGACACCCCGCCACCCGGAGGTGGCGGGGTGCCGGAGAGCCCAGCGGGGCGGGTCAGCCCTTGCGCTTGGTGACGTCCTCGGTGGCGGCGGGGAGCACCGTCTTGAGGTCGCCGACGACGCCGAAGTCGACGAGCTCGAAGATCGGCGCCTCCTCGTCCTTGTTGACCGCGATGATCGTCTTCGAGGTCTGCATGCCGGCGCGGTGCTGGATGGCACCGGAGATGCCCGCCGCGATGTAGAGCTGCGGCGAGACGGTCTTGCCGGTCTGACCGATCTGGAACGAGTGAGGGATCCAGCCGGAGTCCACCGCGGCACGCGAGGCGCCGACGGCACCGCCGAGGGAGTCCGCGAACTCCTCGATCGGGGTGAAGTCGCCGCCCGTGCCACGACCACCGGAGACCACGATGGCGGCCTCGTTGAGGTCGGGCCGGCCGGTGGCCTTGCGAGGCTGCGAGGCCACGATCTGGGCCCCCTTGGCCGCCTCGGAGATCTCGGCGGAGAACTCCTCGACCGCGCCGGCGCCCTCGGACTCCTCCGGGGCGGCGGAGTTGGGCTTGACCGTGATGATCGGCGTGCCCTTGGTGACCTTGGCCTTGACCGTGTAGTTGCCGGCGAAGACCGACTGGGTGGTGACGGGCGCTCCCCCGTCGGCCTGGACGTCGACCGCGTCGGTGATCAGGCCGGAGCCGAGCTTGATCGAGAGCCGGGCCGCGATCTCCTTGCCGCCCACCGACGACGGGATGAGGATCGCCGCGGGCGAGGTCTTCTCGGCCAGCTGCTGCAGGGCCTCGGCGCTCGGCGCGACCAGGTAGCCCTTGATCTGCGCGTCGTCGACGACGTAGACCTTCTCGGCGCCGTACTTCTTGAGCTTGTCCGCCACCTCAGTGGCCTTGGCGGCCTCGCCGATGAAGACGGCCGAGGGCTCGCCGAGCCGCTTGGCGATGGTCAGCAGCTCGTAGGTCGGCTTGCGGACCGCTCCGTCGAGGTGGTCGACGAGGACGAGTACTTCAGACATGGCGTGCGTGCTCCCGTTCGGGGGTCAGATGAACTTCTTGGAGGCGAGGAACTCGGTCAGCGCACCGGCGCCGGACCCGTCCTCGTCCTTGACGATCTCGCCGGCGCTGCGCGGCGGGCGGGCCGTGGTGTCCTCGACCTCGGTCCAGGCCACCGACAGGCCGACGTCGCCGGCGTCGACGCCCAGGTCGGACAGCGACCAGGTCTCCATCGGCTTCTTCTTGGCCGCCATGATCCCCTTGAACGAGGGGTAGCGGGCCTCGCCGGACTGGTCGGTCACCGAGAGGACCAGCGGCATCTTCGCGCCGATGACCTCGGTCGCGGTGTCGCCGTCGCGCTTGATGCGGACCTGGTCGCCCTGGGACTCGATGACCGAGGCCATGGTGACCTGCGGCCAGGAGAGGCGCTCGGCCAGCATCGCCGGGATGATCCCGGCCGCGCCGTCGGTGGAGGCCATGCCGCACATCACCAGGTCGACCTGGGTCTCGGCGGACACCTTCTCCACGGCCTTGGCCAGGACGAGCGAGGTCGCGGCGTAGTCGGAGCCCGCGATGGCGTCGTCGAGGACGTGGATGCCCTTGTCGGCACCCATCTGCAGCGCCTTGCGCACCGCGTCGACCGCCTTCTCGGGGCCCACGCACAGCGCGGTCACCTCGACGTCCTCGCCCTCGCGCTTCTCCTTGAGCTGGAGGGCCTGCTCGACGGCGTACTCGTCGAGCTCGGACAGGAGACCGTCGACGCCCACGCGGTCGACGGTGCCGTCGTCCTCGAACGTTCGGTCGGCCGTGGCGTCGGGGACGTACTTGACACAGACAAGAATGTTCATGGTGCTTCGGAGGTTACCGCCGCAGCACGCGGAGTCACACCGACCCGTGGGGTCGCCTTTGTCACACCAGAACTGTCAGGGTCGCTCAGCGCGCCGACAGGGACCGTCGTGGGTCAGGGCCGGACCACGCGGTCCAGGATCCGCCCCACGAACAGCCAGGCCGCGGCGCCCAGCCCCCAGTTGAACAGGGCGTTCTCGGTCTCCGCGTCGGCGCCGGTGAACTGCTTGACGCCGTTGTCCTTGGAGAAGATCCCGAGGTCCACGCGGTCGGCGCCCTCGAGGACGAACCTCACGAGGTCGTTGTCCCGGTTGGCGTCGACGGCGATGAGCAGCGCCCCGACGGCGAGGAACATCGCGGCCACGAGGAACAGCAGCCACAGCACCTGCGACAGCGCGACCCGGACCCGGTCGACGGTCAGGGCCCCGCGGCCCGGTCCTCCCGACGAGCCGGAGACCTGCGCCTTGCTGCCGACGGCGGTGTCGACGGACCCCTCCGCTGACGCCCCCTTGCCGCGTCCGAACATCCCGCTCCCCTCGCGCCGACCGACCGGTCAGCGACCCTCGAAGGTGGCCTTCCCCGGCCCCTGCTCGACGAAGGATCGCATACCGGTCGTCCGGTCCTCGGTCGCGAAGAGGGCCGCGAACGCCGCCCGCTCGATCTCCAGGCCGGTGTCCAGGTCGACCTCCAGACCCCGGTCGACGGACTCCTTCGCAGCCCGCAGCGCGAGGGCCGCGGCGCCGGAGAACTGCCCGGCCCAGGCCACGGCCTCGGCGTAAACCTGGTCCTTCGGGAACAGCCGGTCGACCAGCCCGATCCCCAGCGCCTCATCGGCCCCGACGAAGCGACCGGTGAAGATGATGTCCTTGGCCCGGCTGGGCCCGATCAGCCGGCTCAGCCGCTGGGTGCCGCCCGCGCCGGGGATGATCCCCAGCAGCACCTCGGGCTGGCCCAGCTGCGCGTCGTCCGCGGCGAAGCGGACGTCGGCGGCCAGCGCGAGCTCGCAGCCGCCGCCGAGCGCGTAGCCCGTGACGGCCGCGACGACGGGCTTGGGGATCCGGGCCACCGCGGTCACCGCCGACTGCACCGACGCCGACAGCTTGACCATGTCCGGGTAGGACAGGTCGGCCATCTCCTTGACGTCGTTGCCCGCGGCGAAGACCCGCTCGCCGCCGTACAGGACCACCGCCCGGACGTCGTCGCGCTCGGTCGCCTCGGCGGCCGCGTCGCGCAGCTCGGCCTGGACCTGGACGCTGATCGCGTTCATCTTCGGCCGGTCCAGCCGGATGGTGCCGACGCCGCCGTCGACCTCGAGGTTCACGAACTCACCCATGGACCAGACCCTAAGGTGCCTCGTCTTCCTGGTGGTGGGACCACCACCTCAGCGGGGAGCCCGGCGCGCCGAACCGGGTCGGACGCTTGTTTTCCACGCAGAGCACGCGCAGCGGGCTGAGCGTGGAAAACCGGTGGCCGACACGGTTCGTCGAGGGCGCGCAGGGCACACGGCGACGGAGTCGCCATAATCGACCAGTGCCTGGACTGTGGCGGACGCGCGACGAGGTGGCGCCCATCTGGCCGGGCAGCAACCACGACCTCGGCTCGACCTGGTCGGAGGAGTCGACGAACTTCGCGGTCTGGGCGCCCGGGGCCACCGCGGCGTACCTCTGCCTGGTCGACGACGAGGGCACCGAGACCCGGCACCGGTTGACCGAGCAGTCGCTGGGGATCTGGCACGGCGCGGTCCCGGGGATCCGGCCGGGCCAGCGCTACGGCTACCGGGTCGCCGGGCCGTGGGTGCCCGAGCAGGGCCTGCGGTTCAACTCCCAGAAGCTGCTGCTCGACCCGTACGCGCGGGCCGTGAGCGGCGAGCTGGTGCAGGACCCGTCGGTCTTCGGCTACGCGCTGGGCGCGCCGGCCACCCGCGACTTCCTCGACTCCGCGGGGAAGGTGCCGCTCAGCGTGGTGGTCGACGACCGCTTCGAGTGGGGCGAGGACCGGCCGATGCGGCGGCGCTGGCGCGACACCGTGATCTACGAGCTCCACGTCAAGGGGATGACCCGGCTCCACGACCGCGTGCCCGAGCACCTGCGCGGCACCTACGCCGGCCTGGCCACGCCCGCGGTCACCGACTACCTGCGCGACCTCGGGGTGACCGCGGTCGAGCTGCTGCCGATCCACCAGTTCGTCACGGAGCCCGCGGTGGCGGCTCGCGGGCTGACCAACTACTGGGGCTACAACTCGATCGGCTTCTTCGCCCCCCACGCGGCGTACTCCTCCAGCGGTGACCGGGGCGAGCAGGTCACCGAGTTCAAGGCGATGGTCAAGGCGCTGCACGACGCGGGGCTCGAGGTGATCCTCGACGTGGTCTACAACCACACCGCCGAGGCCGGGGTGGAGGGGCCGACCCTGTCCTTCCGCGGACTCGACGACAAGATCTACCAGCGGGCGGGCCAGCCGAACCCGGGTGTCTACGACCGGCACGGGCTCGACATCTACTGGGACGTCACCGGCTGCGGGAACACCGTCGACGCCAGCCACCCGTTCGCGCTGCGGATGATCCTCGACTCGCTGCGCTACTGGGTGACCGAGATGCACGTCGACGGCTTCCGCTTCGACCTCCTCTCCGCGCTGGCGCGCACGGGCAAGGCCATCGACATGCGCAGCCATCTGCTCACCGCCATCGGCCAGGACCCGGTGCTGCGGCACGTGAAGCTGGTGGCCGAGCCGTGGGACGCCTCGGCCGACGGCTACCGCGTGGGCGAGTACCCGCCGCCCTGGACGGAGTGGAACGACCAGTTCCGCGACGAGATCCGCGACTTCTGGAACGGCCGCTCCTCCGGGATCCGCTCGGTCGCGACCCGGTTGGCCGGCTCGTCGGACCTGTACGCCGACGACGGGCGCTCGCCGTACAGCTCGGTCAACTTCGTCACCGCCCACGACGGCTTCACCGTGCGCGACCTCGTCAGCTACGACCACAAGCACAACGAGGCCAACGGCGAGGACAACCGGGACGGCACCGACAACAACCGGTCCTGGAACCACGGCGTCGAGGGCGAGACCTCCGACCCGAAGATCCTCGCCCTGCGCCGTCGCCAGGCCGCGAACCTGATGGCGACGCTGTGCCTGTCCAACGGCGTGCCGATGATCACCGCCGGCGACGAGCGCGGCCGGACTCAGGGCGGCAACAACAACGCCTACTGCCAGGACAACGAGGTCTCGTGGGTCGACTGGGACGGCGAGGACGCCTGGCTCGACGTCTACGAGGTGACCAAGACCGCCCTGCGGCTGCGGCGCGAGCACCCGGCGCTGCGGCAGCGGCACTTCTTCGAGGGCCGGCCCACCATCCGGGGCGGCCCCAAGGACCTCGCCTGGCTGCACCCGTCGGGCCGGGAGATGGCCGGCGACGACTGGCACGACCACACGCTGACCTCGCTGGGCATGTTCGTCTCTGGGGCTCCCCTCCGCTCCCCCGGCCCGCGCGGCGAGCAGCAGGTCGACGCGTCGTTCGCCTTGTTCCTCAACTCCGGCGACCACGCCGTCCCCGTGCAGCTGCCCGAGAACGACTGGGTCACCTCGGGCGAGGTGGTGCTGTCCACCGACCCGCAGCTGCCGGTCGGCACGCCGGTGAAGGCCGGTGACCGGCTCCGCCTGGGCGCCCGCAGCGTGGTGGTACTGCGCGAGGTGTAGCCGTGCGGTGGTCGGGAGGTTGCCCAGCAACCCTCGCCGTCGGTGGTCGGGAGGTTGCGCAGCAACCCTCGCCGTCGGTGGTCGGGAGGTTGCGCACCAACCGTCGCCGTCGGTGGTTGAGGAGGTTGCGCAGCAACCGTCTCGAAACCTCTCGCCATGGCGCTGGGACTGGCCCGGGTCCTGGGCGGGTTGCGGCAACCCGATGCCGAGTGTCTGACCCTCGCTCGGGCTGTCAAGCCTGGGTGCCTTCTTGTACGTCGCATAGGCGGGTTGACAGCCCGAGCGAGGGTCAAAAGGCGGGCTGGCTATCGGGTCGCCGCCGCGGGCTGGCTGCGGCCCCAGCGTGGTCGGGCTCGCACGAGCGCACCACACGGTGGTTGAGGTGCGAGGCCGGCTACGGCCGAGCCTCGAAACCTCGCAACACGATGCTGGGACCGGCTCCCAGCCCCGCCTCACCCGGCTTCGAGGCTCGGCCGTGATCGGCCTCGCACCTCAGCCACCGAAGCGTGCAAAAAAATCTGGAGAAAGTTTCGGGGTCCCTTGTGGAATGGGGCTTTCCGGGCCTCCGACTGTCGGTGGTCGGTGCTTGGA
>CAZEPK010000197.1:0-9388 GCA_964514085.1 uncultured Nocardioides sp. | reverse complement strand
AGACCCCCGAGACCCCCGAGACCCCCGAGACCCCCGAGACCCCCGAGACCCCCGAGACCTCCGCCGCCGCACCCCTGCGCCGCCCGACCTGGCTGACGAGGGCCAGGGCCGGCGTGGCCGGGGGCGCGGCGGCGGTGCTCCTCGCCGGCGGCCTGGGCGGCTTCGCCCTGGGCCGCGGCACCGCCGGCGGCGACGACGGCAGGAGCGACGGACCGCAGGGGGTCAGCACCGGCGTCGACCGCGGTGACGGCTTCCGCGGCGGACCGGGGCTGGGGCCGGGCGGTCAGGTCCCGGACAGGCCCGGCGGTGACGATGGACTGGACGACGATGGTCCCGACGACGGCACCAGTGGGACGGACAGCACCGACACATGACCACCCTCCAGCGCGCGGCCCCCGCCGCGGCCAGAGCGACCCGGACGAGCCGGGCGGGGCTCGACCGCGCCGTCCGGCTCGCCGCCGGCTCGCTGCTGTGGCTCGGGCTGCTGCTCGTCACCTACTGGTGGGTGGCCGACGGCGGCCTCCGCGCCGGGTTCGCCGGCGGTGCGGCCGTCCTGGCGCTGGGCCAGCTGAGCGGGCTGGTGGCCAGCGTGCTGCTGCTGGCCCAGGTGCTGCTCATGGCCCGGGTCCCGGTGCTGGAGCGGGCCTTCGGCCAGGACGAGCTGGCCCGGCTGCACCGGCTGGTCGGCTTCACCAGCTTCAACCTGATGCTGGCCCACGTCGTGCTGGTCACCATCGGCTACGCCGGGGGCGACCTGCTCGCCTCACCGGGCTGGCTGTGGGACCTCACGGTCGACTACCCCGGCATGCTGCTGGCCGACGCGGGCGCACTGGCCCTGGTCATGGTGGTCGTCACGAGCATCCGGGCGGCCCGCCGCCGCCTGCGGTACGAGTCCTGGCACCTGCTGCACCTCTACGCCTACCTCGGCGTGGGCCTGGCCCTGCCGCACCAGCTCTGGTCCGGCGCCCAGTTCGTCGGGTCGACGGGGCGGACCGTGTTCTGGTGGGGCGCCTGGGCGGCGGCCGCGGTGGCGATCCTGGTCTGGCGGCTGGGGCTCCCGGCGTACCGCAGCCTGCGCCACGACCTGCGCGTCACGTCGGTGGTGCCCGAGGCCGGCGGCGTGGTCTCGGTCTACGTCACCGGCCGCGACCTGCACGCGCTGCCCGTCGAGGCGGGCCAGTTCTTCACCTGGCGCTTCCTGGCCGGCCCCGGCTGGTCGCGGGCCCACCCCTACTCGCTCTCCGCGGCACCCGACGGCCGCAGCCTGCGGATCACGGTCAAGGACCTCGGCGACGGCAGCCGCGACGCGGCCCGCCTGCGCCCCGGCACCCGCGCGGTGGTCGAGGGTCCCTACGGCCGGCTCAGCGCCCGGGCCCGCACCCGCCGCCACGTGGCCCTGGTCGGCGCGGGGGTCGGCGTCACGCCCCTGCGTTCGCTGGCCGAGGGACTGGCCTACGCCCCCGGGGAGGCCGTGCTGGTGCACCGGTACGCCGACCAGCCCCTCTTCGCGCGCGAGCTCGAGGTCCTGGTGCGCGAGCGCGGGCTGCGCGTGGTCGACCTGCCCGGCCCGCGCACCGACCCCGCCAACGACCCCGCGGCGCTGCTCCGGCACGTGCCCGACCTGGCCCACCGCGAGGTCTACGTGTGCGGTCCCGGCTACTGGGCCGCCGCGGTCCGGCAGGCCGCCCTGGCCGCCGGCCTGCCCCCCGAGCACCTCCACCTCGAGACCTTCAGCTGGTGACCCCCTGATGAGACGCATCGTCCTCTGGCTGCTCAGCACCCTCTCCACCGTGGTGCTGCTCTTCGGCTACCACACCTCGACCTCCGGCCCGGCCGGCACCGCGCAGGCCCCTGTGGGGGCCAGCCTCTCGACCACGAGCACCACCACCACCTCCGGCAGCGGCGGCGCGGGCAGCGACGGCACCAACGACGCCGCGGGCAGCGGCTCGTCGGGCAGCACCGTGACCGGAGACGTCGCCCAGACCCGCTGGGGGCCCGTCCAGGTGCAGATCACCACCGATGCGTCGGGGACCATCACCGACGTGCAGGTCGTGCAGTACCCCGCGGGCAACCGCGAGGACGAGCAGATCAACGCCGTGACGCTGCCGCAGCTGGTCCAGGAGACCCTGGACGCCCAGAGCGCCCAGATCGACATGGTCAGCGGCGCCACCGTCACCAGCGAGGGCTACCTCCAGTCCCTGCAGTCGGCGATCGACCAGGCCTCGGCGTGAGCCACGTGGCGTCGACCCGCCCGTCGGCCGCGCGGTACGTCGAGCACGTGATGGGCCTGCCGGTCAGCCTGGCCCTGCGCGGCCGGCACACCGACGACGCGGCGGCGGAGGGTGCCTGGGCCGAGGCCGTGGCCGCGCTCCGCGACGTGGACCGCGTCTTCAGCACCTACCGGGCCGACTCCTTCGTCTCCCGCCTGGGCCGCGGCGAGCTGTCGGTCGAGGAGTGCCCGCCCGAGGTGGCCGAGGTGCTGGCCCTGGGCGAGGTGGCCCGACTGCAGTCCCACGGCGCCTTCGACGTGCGTCGTGGCGGCGTCCTGGACCCGAGCGGCGTGGTGAAGGGCTGGGCGGTCGAGCGCGCCGCCCGCCCGCTGCGGCTGCTGCTCGAGACGGACGTGTGCCTGAGCGCCGGGGGCGACCTGGTCTGCAGCGTCGCCGACGCGGACTCGCCGGGCTGGCGGATCGGCGTCGAGGACCCGCGCGACCCGACCCGCGTGGTGGCCGTGGTCCCCGTCCGCAACGGCGCGGTCGCCACCTCCGGGCTGGCCCACCGCGGCGGCCACGTGGTCGACGCCCGGTCCGGGGCGGTCCCCGACGCCGTCGCGAGCGTGACCGTGGTCCACGACGACCTCACCTGGGCCGACATCGACGCCACGGCGGCGTTCGCCCTGGGCCGCGACGCGGCCCGCTGGCTGCGCACCCGCCCGGGCCGCACCGGCCTGGTGGTGTGGGCCGACGGCCGCACCGAGCTCGTGGGCTGAGTCGTGGGCCGAGTCGTGGGCTGAGTCGTCGGCTAGAGCGTCACCCCGGCCAGCACCAGCACCACGCCGACCACGCCGGGCAGGAAGCCCACCGCGAGCCAGGGCGAGGCCAGCGGCTTCTGGTGGATGAGCCGGCCCACCGCGGCGGCCACCACGCCGAAGAGCCCACCGATCACGCACACCCCGAAGCGCGAGACCGGCTCGTCCTCGGAGAGGAACAGCGCGCCGAGGACCAGGCCCACCGACAGGTGCCCGATGGTGGTGACGGCCAGCACGGAGACGACCCAGCGCTGCACCTGGGTCAGCCGGTGGTCGTTGACCTGCCGCACCGGGTGGGCGGGGTCCATCAGGTGCCGCGCGCGTCGTACGGGCGGCGTGGGGTCGGTCACCTCTCCATGGTCCCTGATCACCCGTGCGGTAGACCCGTCGCATGGACGTGACCTCTGTCATCGATGCGGCCCTCGACCGGTCGGTGGTGCTGGGCTACACCCGGCTCGGCTCAGGACTGCGGCGCCGCTGGTGGCCCGCCGACCCCGCGCCGGACGCGCTGCTCGGCAAGCGGGTCCTGGTGACCGGGGCCAGCTCGGGCATCGGCGAGGCGATGGGCCGCTCGTTCGCCGACCTGGGCGCGAGCGTGCACCTGCTGGGCCGCAGCGCCGACAAGGTGGCCGGCGTCGCGGCCGAGCTGCGCCGGGCGGTGCCGGGCGCAGAGGTGGTCGAGGAGGTCTGCGACGTCTCCGACCTCGACGCCGTCCGCCGGTGGGCGCCCGACTTCGCCCGGCGGGTCCCCGCCCTGCACGGCCTGGTGCACAACGCGGGCACCATCACCGAGCAGCGGGCGGAGAGCCCTCAGGGCCACGAGGTCCAGCTGGCCACCCACGTCCTGGGCCCGCACCTGATGACCGAGCTGCTCCTCGACCAGCTCACCGCCGGGCCGGCGTCCGTGGTGTGGATGAGCTCCGGCGGGATGTACAGCGCGCCCCTGCGCTCGGAGCCGGACCAGGTCGAGTACCGCGACGGGACCTACCAGGGCGTGCAGGCCTACGCGCGGACCAAGCGCATGCAGGTCGTGCTGGCCGAGGCCTGGGCCGCGCGCCTGTCCGGCACCGACGTGAAGGTGGAGAGCATGCACCCGGGCTGGGTCGGCACGCCGGGGGTGGCCACCCACCTGCCGACGTTCAACCGCCTGACCGGACCGCTGCTGCGGGACAGCACCGACGGCGCCGACACGGCGGTGTGGCTGGTCGCCACCCGGCCGCGCTCGAGCGCGCCGCACTTCTGGCATGACCGCGCCCAGCGGCCGACGTCGTACGGCTGGCAGCGCGACGAGGACCCCCGCGCCGTCGCCGGCTTCCTGGCCTACGTCACCGACTCGACCGGCACCCCGCCGTTCGGTTAGCAACTGCAGCGATGCGCGCTCGCGGCCCTCTCCGAACGTCTACCCTCTTGACCTCGTGAGGAGCCGTCGTCTGCTGGTCGTGCCCACCCTGGTCATCGGCGCCCTCGTGGCCCAGGCCGGACTGGCCGCGCCCGCCCACGCGGCCGGTGTCCGCTACGCCGCGCCGGCCGGCTCGGGGACCGCCTGCACCAGCGTGGCCCCGTGCTCGCTGGCCACCGCGGTCAACACCGCGACGTCCAGCACCGAGGTGGTCGTGGCCTCGGGGACCTACGAGATGGGCACGACCGCGCTGGTCAACGCCCAGGCCGGCCTGAACGTGCACGGCGTGGTCGGACAGCCCCGGCCGACCATCAACACCTCGGCCAGCACCGGGCTGGAGCTCAAGGGCACCGGCGTCAAGGTCGCGGACCTCAGCATCAACCACACGGGCGCGCTGTTCGGTCTCAACGTCTTCACCACCGGCATCTCGGTCCAGCGGGTCGCGGTCTCGAGCACGGCGCCCGTGGCCTGCTTCCTGGGCTACTCCGGGCTGGCCCGCGACTCCCTGTGCGCCACCAACGCCGCGGGCGGCGTCGCGGTCGACGACTCGTGGGGGAGCAGCGGCAGCGTGACCAACGGAGCGCTCACCCTGCGCAACCTCACGGCCATCGCCACGGGGCCGGGGTCCTTCGGGCTGCGGGCCGGGGCCGGCGACTTCGCCAACATCGACGTCGACGTGCGCAACGTGATCGCGTCGGGCACCCAGGCCGACGTGCGCGCCTACCGCGGCACCACCAGCAGCGACAGCGACGTGGTGCTGCAGAACTCGAACTTCGACCTGGTCTCGACCACGGGCACCGGGGTGACCGTCTCGGCGGCCGCCTCCGCCACCAACCAGACCGCCGCCCCGGTCTGGGCCGACGCCGGCTTCCACCAGGCGCTCGGCTCGCCGACGATCGACAGGGGCGCCACCGACGCCAGCGTCGGCACCACCGACATCGACGGCGGCGCCCGCAAGGTGGGCCTGGCCACCGACATCGGCGCCGACGAGTTCGTGCCCGACACCACACCGCCGGACGCGGTCTTCGACCGCACCGTGAAGCGCAAGACGCACAAGCACCGCGCCCTCTTCGTCTTCCACGCCAGCGAGCCGTCCACCTTCAGCTGCGTGCTCGACAAGCGCCCGGTCGCGCCGTGCTCCTCGCCGTTCAAGGTCAAGGTCAAGAAGCGCGGCCGGCACACCCTGCAGGTCTTCGCGACCGACGCCGTGGGCCTGGTCGACCCCACCCCGGCGACCTGGACCTGGAAGGTCCGGAAGAAGAAGCGGCACCGCCACCACGGCGCGCACCACCACGGCTGAGCGGCCCTATCGGTGGAGTTCGTCACGGGGCCCGGGCCGGATGGCGCCCGAGCAGCGGATCTTCCTCACACCACGGGCCGGTAACGATGACGGGGGCCGGGTCGTTGGTGTGGGCATGAGTGGGACGAGCACGCCGACCTCGCTGACCGACTTCCACGCCCGGAGCCTGGACGGTGAGGACGTCGACCTGGCGACCTACGCCGGCCAGGTGACGCTGGTGGTCAACACCGCGTCGCAGTGCGGGTTCACCCCGCAGTACCAGGGCCTGCAGAAGCTCTACGACGAGTACGCCGACCGCGGCTTCACCGTCCTCGGCTTCCCGTGCGACCAGTTCGGCCACCAGGAGCCCGGCACGGAGGAGGAGATCGGCGCCTTCTGCGAGAAGAACTTCGGCGTCACCTTCCCGATGTTCGGCAAGGTCGACGTGAACGGCGACGCCGCCCACCCGCTCTACGCCTGGCTCCGCTCGCAGAAGGGCGGCCTCCTCGGCAGCAAGGTCAAGTGGAACTTCACCAAGTTCCTCGTGGGCAAGGACGGCCAGGTCATCGACCGCTTCGCGCCGACCACCGCGCCCGAGAAGCTGACCAAGGACATCGAGCGGGCGCTGGGTACCTGATCCGGTGACCTCGTTCTCCGCGCAGACCCACGCCGAAGCAGTGGTCCTGGCCCCGCGGGCCGAGATCTGGGCCGCGCTGGTCGACCCCGACCTGATGGCCCGCTTCACGCCGTTCCTCCAGCGGATCACCGCCGACGGCGAGCACTGGCGCTGGGAGCTGTCCGGCCTCAACGTGCTCGGGCTCAAGGTGGCGCCGGCGTTCACCGAGCGGATGGTGTTCGACGAGCCGGACCGCATCGAGTTCCGCCACGACCCGCCCGCCGGCGCGACCGAGCAGGCGGGGGTGGAGGGCTGGTACGCGCTGCGGGCGCTCGACGAGGCCAGCACCGAGCTGGTCACCGACCTGACCATCACCGTGGAGCTGCCGCTGCCCCGGGCCTCCGGGCTCGCGGTGCGCGCCGCCATGAAGCGGGTCATCGACCGGATGGGCGACACCTTCTCCCAGCGGCTGCTCGAGCACCTCGGGGCCGAGGAGCGGTCGGTCTAGCGGCGGTCGGGCGCTCCCTACGACTCCCGAGGTGAGGACCGGGCCCCGGTGCGGGACACTGGGGCCGTGTCGGTTACCGCGTCGTCGTACTCCATCACCATGCGCCTGCACACGGCTCCCGACCACGGGATCGTGGGAGCGGTCGCCACGGCCATCGCCTCGGCGGGCGGCGTGGTCACCGCCATCGACGTGGTCGACTCCACCCGCGAGCGGCTGGTCCTCGACGTCACCTGCTCGGCCAGCGACGCCGACCACTCCCACCTGCTCGAGGCCGCGGTCGACGCGGTCGACGGGGTGGAGGTCTACAAGGTCAGCGACCGGACCTTCCTGCTGCACATCGGCGGCAAGATCGAGGTGCAGTCGAAGGTCCCGCTGAAGAACCGCGACGACCTGTCGATGGCCTACACGCCGGGCGTGGGCCGGGTCAGCATGGCGCTCTACGAGAACCCCGAGGACGTCCGCCGCCTGACCATCAAGGGCAACAGCGTGGCGGTGGTGACCGACGGCTCGGCGGTGCTCGGGCTCGGCAACATCGGCCCCGGCGCGGCGCTCCCGGTCATGGAGGGCAAGGCCGCGCTGTTCAAGCGGTTCGCCGGCATCGACGCCTGGCCCATCTGCCTGGCCAGCCAGGACACCGACGAGATCGTGCGCGCGGTGGAGATGATCGCGCCGGGCTTCGGCGGCATCAACCTCGAGGACATCGCGGCGCCGCGCTGCTTCGAGATCGAGCGCCGGCTGCGCGAGAGCCTGGACATCCCGGTCTTCCACGACGACCAGCACGGCACCGCCATCGTGGTCCTCGCCGCCCTCACCAACGCCCTGCGCGTGGTGGAGAAGGAGCTGACGAAGTGCCGGGTGGTGGTCTCCGGCGCCGGCGCGGCCGGGACGGCGATCGTGACCCTGCTCATCGCGGCCGGCGTCACCGACGTGGTCGTGGTGGACAAGGCCGGTGCCATCTGCACCGGCGACGACGGCCTGTCCGCGGCGCACGTCGAGCTGGCCTCGGCCACCAACCCGCGCGCCGTCCGCGGCACGCTGCAGGAGTGCCTGGTCGACGCCGACGTCTTCATCGGCGTGAGCGCCCCCAACATCCTCCAGCCGGAGTGGATCGGGGCCATGGCCGACAAGGCCGTGGTCTTCGCGCTGGCCAACCCCGACCCCGAGGTGGACCCGGCCGAGGCGGAGAAGTACGCCGCTGTGGTGGCCTCGGGCCGCTCGGACTACCCCAACCAGATCAACAACGTGCTGGCCTTCCCCGGCGTCTTCCGCGGCCTGCTCGACGCCCGGGCCACCGACATCACCGTGGAGATGCTCCTGCGCGCCGCCAACGCCATCGCCCACGTGGTCCGCGACGAGGAGCTCAACCCGAGCTTCATCATCCCAACCGTCTTCAACGCCGAGGTGCCCAAGGCCGTAGCCGCCGCGATCAGAGCGTGATACCCCGGTCGCTCCTGACCACCGCGCTCGTCGCCATGCAGGACTGACCTTCTCCGACCGCCTGTGAGGGAGCCGGCGCGCCGAACCGTCTGGACTGACGACCGAGCGAGCGCAGCGAGAGAGGGAGGAGGGAAGACGGTTCGTGGCGAGCGCGCCGGCACGCGCGAGCGGAGCGAGCGCCGTTCAAGCAGCCGCAGTTCCTCTGATGGTCTGGCTGGGGCGCAGCTGGACCAGGGCCTCCCAGGCCCGGGCGGCGGCTCGAGGAGTGGCGGCGTAGACCGAGACGACGTAGGGGAAGCGCGCGTAGGTGCCGGTGATCCGGGCCGGGCGGTTGACCCCGTCGGTGAAGACCGAGCGGCCGCCGTGGGCGCCGGGCAGCCGGTGCCGGTGGTCGGCGCCGACCCGGGCCACGAGCCACTGATCGACCTGGGCGGGGTCGCGGACCTCGTCGTAGGTCACGGTGATCGGCTGCCCGCGCACCCGCTGGAAGCACTCGTAGGACTCCTGGACGGGGTAGCTGTCGTCGTTGGGCTCGGCGCGGTGGCACAGCCCGCGGTCGCGTTCGAAGGAGGGGAAGACCCAGGCCAGCCCGCGCGCACCCTCCGGGAGGCCGCACAGCCGCAGCGAGGTGGTCTCCCGGCCGTCCCAGCAGGTGCCGGCGGTGAGCGGCGTGGGCGCCGAGGGGTCGGTGGGCGGGGCGCCCTCCAGCTGCGCGGTGGCCTGGCTCGACGGGGCCTGCGGCTCCGTGCCGGTGGACGTCGCGCCCTCGGTGGCGCCCGCTCCGGCAGCCGGCCGGTCCGCGCCGCCGAGGCGGCTGCTGTAGTGCACGAGCCCGCCCAGGATCACCACGGCCAGGGTCACCAGCACCAGCGCATCGCGCCAGTGCGGGCGCGCGCCCACCTCCGCCATGACTCCCAGCACCCCCCTGCACGTCCGGCCCGTCGAGCGTCCGTCGAGCGCCCCGCGCTCGCCGTCCATCATGGCTCACGCCACCGACCAGGCGGCGGCGCCGGACCGGGGTGCCCTCAGGCGTCCAGCTCCTCCACCGCGCACAGCGCGGCGCCGACCACCCCCGCCTTGTTGAGCAGCGTGGCGGGCACGATCTCGGTGTCGAGGTCGAG
>CAZEPK010000196.1:0-9525 GCA_964514085.1 uncultured Nocardioides sp. | reverse complement strand
ACTACCGGTCCTGGGCCACCCAGTTCGTGATGGCCGACCTCGGCGGGCGCACGGCGCAGGAGGCCCTCGACGCGGGCGTCCCGCCCAAGCAGGTCTGGGCCGCCGTGTGGCGGGCCCTCGAGCTCCCGGCGAACCAGCGCTGATGCGGGTCCTGCTCACCGGCTCGGCCGGTTTCATCGGCACCGCCGTCGGCGAGGTGCTCGAGGCCGACGGCCACGAGGTGGTCCGGGTCGACCTCATGCTGCCCTCGGCGCACGGCGCCACCACGCCGCCCGCCGGCACCCACCAGCTCGACGTCCGCGAGGCGGCGGACTGGGGCGGTGAGCTCCTGCGGGGCGTCGACGCGGTGTGCCACCAGGCGGCGCTCGTCGGCGCCGGCGTGCGGGTCGGCGACCTGCCGGACTACGCCGGTCACAACGACCTGGGCACCGCCGCGCTGCTGGCCGCGATGCACGACGCGGGTGTGGACCGGCTGGTCCTGGCCTCCTCGATGGTGGTCTACGGCGAGGGCCGCTACGCCTGTCCTGAGCACGGCGACCAGCTGCCGCCCCCGCGCGAGGTGGCGGCCCTGGACGCCGGTGACTTCGAGAACCACTGCCCGGCCTGCGGCCGCGCGCTCGGCTGGGAGCTGGTCGACGAGTCGGCCCGGCTGGACCCGCGCTCGTCGTACGCCGCGAGCAAGCTGGCCCAGGAGCACTACACGTCGGCCTGGGTGCGCCAGGCCGGGGCGGCCGCCGTGGCCCTGCGCTACCACAACGTCTACGGGCCGGGGATGCCGCGGGACACGCCGTACAGCGGGGTGGCCGCGATGTTCCGCTCCTCGCTCGAGCGGGGCGAGGCGCCGCAGGTCTTCGAGGACGGCGGCCAGATGCGCGACTTCGTGCACGTCGGCGATGTCGCCCGCGCCAACCTCGCGGCGCTGCGGGCGGTGGTCGAGGCCCCGGTCGGGTCCTACGCCGCGCACAACGTGGCCTCCGGGCACCCGCTGCCCATCCTCGACGTCGCGCGGCTCGTCGCCGCCGGCACGGCCGACCCGGTCGAGCCGGAGGTCACGGGCGGCTACCGCCTCGGCGACGTCCGCCACATCGTGGCCTCGCCGGCCCGCGCCTCGGCCGAGCTGGGCTTCACCGCCGAGATCCACCCCGAGCAGGGCCTGGCCGCCTTCGCCACGGCCCCCCTCCGCGCGTAGGCGAGTCCCAGCGCGGGCTGCGGAGGTTTCGAGACAGGCGCTGCGCGCCTTCCTCAACCACCGGTGTGGGCGAGGATCGCTGCTGGACGACATCGGTGGTTGAGGAGGTTGCGCAGCAACCGTCTCGAAACCTCGCAACCAGGTGCTGGGACCCTCCCAGCCCCGGGTCGCCTGGCTTCGAGGCTCAGGCGCAGGACGCCTTCGCACCTCAGCCACCGTCGGCGGCCAGGCGCAGGACGCCTTCGCACCTCAGCCACCGTCGGCGGCTCACCAGGACGTGTAGAAGAGGTGCTGCACCACCAGGGCCGCGACCACCTGCAGCCCGAGGCCCCAGCGCCGCCAGCGCTCGGGGAGCACGGCCAGCGAGAGGGTGAGCCAGGGGACGAAGGGCAGCCAGATCCGCTCGACCTCGGCCTTGCTCATCCCGGACGCGTCCGCCACCGCGATGGCCAGCGCGGCCGACCCGGCCAGCAGCCCGACCACGCGCGTCCGGGACACGCCTGTGGCCAGCAGCCCGGACAGCAGCAGGGGTCCGGCGCTGATCACGAGGCAGGCCAGGTCGCCGTACCACCAGTAGGCCTGCGGCCGGTCGCTGGCGATGCCGTCGTAGTAGCGCTCGCGCAGCACCGGGTAGGCGTCCCACCAGGCGAAGCCCCCGACCGCGAAGGCCAGGACCACCGCCAGCGCCGCGAGGGCCGCGACCGGCAGCGGCCGCCAGGAGCGGCCCGCCACGAGCACGGCCAGGGCCACCAGCCCCATCAGCGGCATGCCGTAGGACATCAGGACGCCGTAGCCCAGCAGCAGCCCGGCCGGCACGGCCCAGGCCAGCCGTCGCGTGGCCAGGGCCAGGCAGGCCAGCCCCCACCCGACCACCGCGCCGATGAGGGCGTCCGCGGAGACCGCCATGAAGACCGCCGCCGGGGTCAGGACCAGGAACGGCGCCGCCCGGCGGGCCCAGTCCTCGGCGCCGAGCGCCCGCAGCGTGACCAGCACCGCCAGCGAGGTCGTCGCGGCCAGGACGGTGACCACGACGCCGGCGGCCAGGTCGCCGCCCAGGCCGACCTTCACCAGCCCGACGAAGAACAGCAGGGTGCCCGGCGGGTGGCCGGCCACGTGGGTGGGCCAGCTGCCGTCGGCCGCCTCCGGGATCCGGCTGACGTAGCCGTCCAGCAGCGCGCCGACGTCGTGCACCTCGCGGGCGGTCCGGAGGTACTCATACGGGTTGCCGAGCTGCCGGGACAGGCCCTTGGTGCCGTCCACCAGCGCCAGCGAGAGCAGCCAGGCCAGCGAGGCGGCGTACGACGCCGCGAGCAGGCGCCCCCACGACAGCCGTGAGGCGAGCGACGCGGCGTACCGCCAGCCCAGCAGCGCCAGCATGACGGCCGGCACCGTGCCTGGCCCGAACAGCTTCGGCCGCCACAGCCCGTGGAGCGGCGGCACCTCGTGGGGCGAGGCGCTGCGCGGCGCCCGGGTGGCCACGTCCCAATCCAGCCAGTGCGGCGCTCCGAACCCCATGAGGAGGAGGACCACCGTGACCAGCACGCCCAGCCAGGCCGCGCGGGACACCGCGGGGGACGAGGTCGGCATGGCCCCGACCCTAGGCGGCGCCCACCGTGGAGCAGGTCGGCTCCACCGCCGTCACCGGTTCGTAAGGAGCCGAAACGTTTGCGGGAGGCCGGTTCTGTCTACCGTCGCAGGCGTGGAGACCGCGTGCGACCTGGTGCTTCCGTGTCGCGACGAGGCCGCCGCGCTGCCGGCGCTGATGGCCCGCATCCCTCCGGGCTTCACGGTGGTGGTGGTCGACAACGGCTCGACCGACGGCACCGCCGAGGTGGCACGCCGGCTGGGAGCCACCGTGGTGGAGGAGTCCGTGCCCGGGTACGGCGCAGCCGTGCACGCCGGTCTGCTCGCGGCGACGGGGGAGTACGTCGCGTTCATGGACGGTGACGGCTCCTTCGACGCCTACGACCTGCTGCCCCTGCTGGAGGAGGTCCGCTCGGGGCGGGCCGACCTCGCGGTGGGCCGCCGCCGTCCGGTGGCCCGGGGCGTCTGGCCCTGGCACGCCCGGCTGGGCAACAACCTGGTGGTCTTCTGGCTGCGCCGCCGGATCGCGATGGCCGCCCACGACATCGCGCCGATGCGGGTCTGCCGCCGGCAGGCCCTGCTGGACCTCGACCTGCAGGACCGGCGGTTCGGCTACCCGGTCGAGCTGCTCCAGAAGGCCACGAACGCGGGGTGGCGCCTGGTCGAGCGCGACGTGGCCTACCACCCGCGCGCCGCGGGCACCCGCTCCAAGGTGTCCGGGTCGGTCAAGGGCACGGCCCGCGCCGCCCGCGACTTCTGGCGGGTGCTGGCCGCATGAGCACCCACGCACTCGTGGTGGCCAAGACACCGGTGCCCGGCCAGGTCAAGACCCGGCTCGGCGCCGGGATCGGCATGGAGCGCGCCGCGCTGCTGGCCTGCGCCTCCCTGCTCGACACCCTGGCCGCGTGCAGCGCCGCCTTCGGGCCCGAGCGGTGCCACGTCTCGCTGGCCGGTGACCTGGCCGGCGCGGTCGGCGCTCCGGAGATCGAGGCGGCGCTGGCCGGCTGGACCGTTCACCCCCAAGCCGGCGAGACGTTCGGCGACCGGCTGGCCGACGCCCACGCGCGGGTGCCGGGCGCGGTGGTGCAGGTCGGCATGGACACCCCGCACCTGACGCCCGCGCTCCTGCTCGCGGCCGCGGACGGGCTCGACGTCCACGACGCGGTGCTCGGCCCCGCCGAGGACGGCGGCTGGTGGGTCCTGGGCCTGCGCGACCCCGGCGCGGCGTCGGTGCTGCGCGCGGTGCCGATGTCCACGCCCACGACGTACGCCGACACGCTGGCCGCGCTGGTCGGAGCCGGTCTGGACGTGGGGGCCACCACCACCCTGCGCGACGTCGACGAGGTGCCCGACGCCGAGGCGGTAGCCCGGCTGGCGCCGACCACCCGGTTCGCCGCCGCCTGGGGACTGGTGACCGCATGAGCATCCGCGAGGTGGACGCCGAGGTCCGCGCGTCGTTCTCCGACGTGTTCAGTGGTGCCCTGCGCGGGCAGCCGTGCTCGGTGGTGGGCCTGGGCGCGGAGCCGCAGCGGCTCCCGGTCCAGCTCTGGTCCCGCGAGGCCGACGCCCTGGACCTGTCCCTGCTGGACCTCTGCCAGGGGCACACGGTCGACCTCGGCTGCGGCCCGGGCCGGCTCACTGCTGCGTTGACCCGCCGGGGGCACGTGGCGCTCGGCGTCGACGTGGTCGGCGAGGCCGTGGCCCAGACCCGGGCTCGCGGGGCCGCGGCGCTGCGGCGCGACGTCTTCGAGCGCCTGCCCGGTGAGGGTCGCTGGCACAGCGCGCTGCTGGCCGACGGCAACGTCGGGATCGGCGGCGACCCCGTCGCCCTCCTGCGCCGGGCCCGCGCCCTCGTGCAGGCCGACGGCCGGGTCGTGGTCGAGCTGGGCGGACCGGGCGTCCCGCACCTGACCCGTTGGGCGGTGCTCACCGCGCCGGGCGTGCGCAGCGCGCCGTTCCGCTGGTCGACGGTCGGGGTCGACGACATCGATGCCGTCGCGCGCACCGCCGGTTTCGCCGGGGCCGAGGTGCACCACCTCGGCGACGAGCGCTGGTGCGCCGTCCTCGGCGGCGCGACCGGGTCCGCCGCATGATGGAGGGGTGAGCGGCGGACGGCGGGGAGGCGCGGCCGCACTGCTGCCCGCGCTGGTCCTCGCCGTCACCGTCGTGGAGCTGGTGGCCGCGGTGGTGGTCCCTGGGGTGGACCAGTTCGACGGCAAGGGCTGGGGCGTCCGGCTGGTCGCTTACCCGGCGCTCATGCTCCTGGCGCCGGCGCTCTGGTGGGTCACCCGCGGTCGGGACCGGGCCGCGGTCCCGCCGTACACCGCCTTCGCGCTGGTCATGCTGCCCTTCCTCTCCGACACCACGGCGAACTGGCTCGACCTCTTCCGGCGGGTGGGCTGGTGGGACGAGCTCAGCCACTTCGCGCACTGGTTCCTGCTCGGCGCCGGCCTGGCGCTGCTCGTCGCGCCGCACCTGCGGCCGCGCTGGGTCCTGGTCCCGCTCATCGGCGGGGTCGGCGCGCTGCTGGCCCTGGGCTGGGAGCTGGGTGAGTACGCGCTGTTCATCCGGGACGGCAAGGAGGCCGGCGGCGCCTACCGCGACACCCTCGGCGACGAGACCCTCGGATCGTCGGGCGCGCTCCTGGCCGGCCTGCTGGTCGCGTGGTGGTCGGCCCGGGATCCTAAGAGGAACCTCACCGGTTGAAGCGTCAACCGTCACGCTCCCCGACGTACCGTCGTGCAGGTGACCCCCGTCCGCCGCTGGAGCGTCGTCGCCGCCGGCACCGCGCTGCTGGTGGCCGCGCCGGTCGGGCTGCACCTGCTCCCGGCGGCGGAGAGTGACGCCAGCGCCGGCCGGCTGCTGAGCCAGGTGCGGGCCGCCGAGGGCAAGGCCTGGTCCGGGTACGTCGAGACCGACGGCGCCCTGCAGCTGCCGGACGCCGACCGGTTCAGCGACGTGGGCGCGCTCTTCGGCGAGCCGACCCGGATGCGGGCCTGGTGGCAGGACGACGAGCACTGGCGGGTCGACCAGCTGCTGATCGCGGGCGAGACCGACCTGGTCCACGAGGACGGCCAGACCCTGCAGTGGGACTACGAGCACCTCGACGCCTCGCTCAGCCGCGACCCCGACATCCGGCTGCCCCGCACCGCCGACCTGGTGCCGCCGGTCCTGGCCGAGCGGCTGCTGCGCGGCCTCGGCCCCGACGACGTCAGCCGGATCCCGGCGCAGCGGGTCGCCGGCACTAGCGCACCCGGGCTGCGTCTGCGTCCGCCCTCGGCGCTCTCCAGCATCGACCACGCCGACCTGTGGCTGGACCCGGGCTCCGGCGTACCGCTGCGCGTCGAGGTGTACGCCGACGGCGCCGACGCACCGGCCTTCACCACGACCTTCCGGGACTTCTCCTCAGGGCGGCCGGACGACGCGGAGGTCGGCTTCGAGCCGCCCGCTGGGGTCGAGGTCTCCTTCGACGACGTGCTCGACATCGCCGACGCGGCCAACCAGTACGCGCCGGTGCGGCCTCCCGACACGGTCGCCGGGCTGGACAAGGCGGCCTCCTCGGACCGTGCGGTCGGGGTCTACGGCCGCGGCATGACCCAGGTCATCGCCATCCCGCTGCGCGACCGGGAGGCGGACGCGCTGCGCGACCAGCTGGCCACCACCCCCGGCGTGGAGCAGGACGACGAGCGGACCGTGGTGTCCGTCGGGCCGCTCGGCGTGGTGCTGACGGGTGCGGAGGGCGACGGCGGCTGGCTGCTGGCCGGCACCCTGACCCGCGACGCCCTGGTCCGCGCGGCCGACGACGTGCTGGCCGGCTTCGTCTACGTGGACGACGAGCGGTGAGCGCCGAGCGACCCGCGGTGATCACCACCGAGGGTCTGACCAAGCAGTACGGCCGGATCACCGCGGTGGACGCCGTGGACCTCGACGTGCGCGAGGGCGACGTCTACGGCTTCCTGGGCGCCAACGGCTCGGGCAAGACCACCACGGTGCGGATGCTGCTCGGGCTGGTGCTGGCCACGTCGGGCCGGATGGAGGTGCTGGGCCAACCCATGCCGGCCTCGGGTCGCGAGGTCCTGCCCCAGGTGGGCGCCATGGTCGAGGGGCCGGCGGCCTACCCCCACCTCTCGGGCCGGCGGAACCTCGCGCTGTTCGACGCGATGGGCCGCGGCTCGCGTCGGGCCGACCGCCGGCGGCGGGTCGAGGAGGCCCTCGAGCGGGTGGGCCTCGCGGCGGTCGACGAGCGCCCGGTCCGCGCGTACTCCCTCGGCATGCGCCAGCGGCTGGGCCTGGCCGGGGCCCTGCTGCGCCAGCCCCGCCTGCTGGTCCTGGACGAGCCGACCAACGGGCTGGACCCGCAGGGCATCCAGGAGATCCGCGAGCTGCTGCTCGACCTCAACCGCACCGGCACGACCGTGTTCCTCTCCAGTCACCTGCTGGCCGAGATCGAGCAGATGTGCACCCGCGTCGGCGTGCTGGACCGGGGCCGGCTGGTGCTCCAGGACGAGCTGGCCGACCTGCAGCGACCGACGGGCCGCGTGGAGGTGCACACGCCCGACGTGGCGGCGGTGCGCGCGCTGCTCGACGGCGTGGTCGAGCACCACGACGCCGAGCGGGTGCTGGTCCGCGACCCCGACCCGGCCGCCCTCAACGAGCGGCTGGTCCGCGCCGGCATCCGGGTGACCGCGCTGGGCGCCGAGCGGCGCAGCTTGGAGGACGTCGTGCTGGCGGCGGCCACGACCAGCGGCGACCGCTTCGGCGGGGAGGGGGAGGCGCGGTGATCCGCGTGGAGCTGGTCAAGCTGATCCGCGACCGGCGGACCTGGGTGACGATCGCGATGATCGACGCGCTGCCCGCGCTCGTGGCGGTGCTGCTGGCGGTGACCGACCTCGGTCCGCGGCCGGGCACCGGCCCGGCGTTCCTCTCGGCCGTGCTGACCGACGGCACGCTGTTCCCGCTGGCCGCCCTGGGCATCGTGCTGCCGCTGTTCCTGCCCATCGCCGTGGCGGTGACGGCGGGCGAGGCGATCGCGGGGGAGGCCCAGCAGGGCACGCTGCGCTACATGCTCGTCCGGCCGGTGGGCCGGACCCGGCTGCTGGTGGCCAAGCTGGTCTCGGTCATGGCCTTCGTGGTGCTGACCGTGCTGGTCGTGGCGGTGACGGCGTACATCCTCGGCGTCCTGCTGCTCGGCAACGAGACCGTCACCGCGACCGGCCCGGCCAGCGTCTCGGGCAGCGCGATGTCGACCCCGGAGCTGGTCGGCCGCACCCTGCTGGCCCTGGGCTACGCGATGCTCTGCATGCTCGGGGTGGCCGCGATCGCGCTGTTCCTCTCCACCGTCACCCGCTCGCCGCTGGGCGCCGCGCTGGGCACCATGGCCATCCTGGTGGCCTCGACCCTGCTGCTCACCCTCGACGCTGCCGACGTCCTGCAGCCCTACCTGCCCACGCGCTACTGGCTCGCCTTCGTCGACCTCTTCCGCGACCCGATCCTGTGGCGCGACGTGGTCCGCGGCGTGGTCCTGCAGGGCGTCTACGTCGTGGTGTTCCTCGGTGCCGGCTGGGCCAACTTCATGACCAAGGACGTCACCGACTAGGTGGAGCCCGGGCGGTAGTCCGTGACCGTACGGCCCCCGGCCGTCCACAGCAGGGGCCGCTACGTCACGGACTATCCCGCGCCGCAGACCGCCGGGCCGGGCGTGGACGGAGCCCCGGCGCCCAGGACCGCTTCGACGATGGCGATCACCGCGGGCGTGCGGGGTACGTCGGGGTGGCCGGCCGTCAGGCCCGGGCAGACGTCCTGCAGGTCGAGGTCCAGGGCGCCGTCCAGCGACCCGGAGTCGGGCGGGACCACGGTCTTGTCGTCCTCTGTCCACAGCGCGACCCAGGCCGGACCCGCCGGCGTCTCGTCGTCGGCGTTGAGGGCGCGCAGCAGGTCGGAGTCGGGCGCCAGCTGCTGGCAGGCGGCCGGGCAGGCCGCCGACCCCAGCGCGCCGGCCAGCGACGCCAGGTCGGTGCCGTGGTGCGGCGAGGCCAGCGTGACCGCCCGCCGCACGTGCGACCCGCCGCCCAGCTCGGCCACGTAGTAGCGCACCACCACCCCACCGGCCGAGTAGCCCACCAGGTCCACCGACGAGGCCCCGGTCCGCTCCAGTGCGGCGTCGACCGCGGCGGACAGGTCGGTGGCCTGGTCGCGCAGGTCCTGGGTGCCGGTGCCGGCCGGCTTCACGATGCGGGCGTCCCGCCCCTCGGCGCTCAGCGCGTCGGTCAGCACCTGCAGCGAGGCGGTCGACCCGCCGTACCCGGGCACCAGCAGCACCGGGCCCGGCTCGTCCTGGGCGACCGGCTCGACGGCCGGGTCCCGGCGCACGACCGTCAGGACGACGGCGGCCACGACCACGGCGACCAACAGCACCGCCGCGCCCAGGACCAGCCGGCGCCGCGCCGGGGCCAGGGAGCCGAGGACCGCCACGCCCCCAGTGTGCGGGGCCGGGCCTGAGGCCGGGAGCCGGCGTCACGACTTCGTAACCGCCGTTCGGTGTCACGCCCGGGCCTGTTCTGCCTACTGTCCTGACATGCCCACCAAGGTCCAGCTGCGACCCCCGTCCGAGGCGGACTTCACCTCACGGCTGCGCAGCCCCGCAGTCACCGCCCGGATCGGGCTCTGGCTGGGCATCTGCTTCGGCGTCTGCTTCCTCACCGGGCTGATCAGCCACTACGCCCAGAACGCCGACCACCCGATCCCGTTCCCGC
>CAZEPK010000195.1:0-9557 GCA_964514085.1 uncultured Nocardioides sp. | reverse complement strand
GCACCCACTTCGGCACCGAACCCTGACCACCCCGCCCCACACCCCGCCCAGCACCGCTGAGCGGGGCACAGGCGCGGTTGCTGCAGCAGCGGACCACCCGCAGACCGGAGGTCAGGCCGTGGCCAGCATGACCCGCCCCTCGGGCGCCTCCGCCGGCCCCTTGACGAGGTGGGTCACGGACCCGAAGCCGGCCGCCACTGCCGCGGTCGCGACCTCGTCCTCCGCGTCGTAGAGGCGGTGCCCCGCTGGGGGGAAGCGCTTCTGCGCCAGCGCGGGCATGTCCTGCCGGAGCTGGTAGCCCAGCGCGAGGAGCCCGCCGGGTCGCATGGAGCTGCGGATCCGGGTCATCTCGGCTGTCGGGTCCGGCCAGAAGTACAGGACGTGGTTGGCCATCACGAGATCCGCAGGGGCGCTGGCGCTGAGTGCCGGCACGCCCCCCTCGAGGAGCCGCAGTCGGCCTGCCTCGACGGCGGCCTTGTTGCGCTTCCTCGACTGGGACAGCATCACCGTGGAGATGTCGACGCCCCAGACCAGTGCCTCGGGGAACTGGAGGAGCAGCGCCTCGAGCCCGACCCCGGGTCCGGGGCCTAGCTCGGCGATGCGCTCGACCGCCCCGGCGTGGTGGGCGGCGGCTCGGCCCACCACCCATCGGCTCAGCTCGGCGTTGCCCTTCGCCATGCCGCGTCCGACGACTGCGCCCAGCAGCCCCGACGGATGACCGAACTGTTCCGCGAGGCCCACTCCCGCAGTATGTGGCTCCAGCCGGCGCCGCGACAGGGTGTGCCGCTCGCGCCCGCGCACCTAGGTTGGAGAGGTGGCCGAACGCGCACCTCTCACCGACGTCCTGACCCGCCTGCGCTCGTGCGAGTGGGTCGACCTCACCCACGCCTTCGGGCCCGGCATCCCGCACTACTTCGCCTTCCCCGACGAGGAGCGCGAGACGCTCTTCCACTTCGACGAGGGCGTGGGCTCGGCCGGCACCGGCTTCCTGGCGCACCGCTACACCCACATCGGGCAGTGGGGCACCCACGTCGATCCGCCCGCCCACTTCGCCCGGGGTGGCCGCTTCCTCGACGAGCTGCCGGTGACCGACATGATCCTGCCGCTGCGCGTGGTGGACGTACGCCGCCAGGTCGCGGCCGACGTGGACCACGTCGTCTCGGTCGCGGACCTCGAGGCGCACGAGGCCGAGCACGGCCAGATCCCTGCTGGCTCGTTCGTCGCCCTGCTCACGGGCTGGGGGGACCGCTGGCCCGACGGGGAGGCGATGGCCAACCGGGACGCCGAGGGGGTAGCGCACTACCCCGGCTGGGGCGTGGAGGCGCTGAGGTTCCTGGTCGAGCAGCGCGACGTGACCGCCGTGGGCCACGACACCACCGACACCGACCCGGGCGCCGTCGTCAGCGGGGGCTCGGCGCCGGCCGAGACCTACATCCTGGGCGCCGACAAGTGGCAGATCGAGGTGCTCGCGGGTCTGGACCGGGTGCCGCCGACCGGCGCGCTGGTCGTGGCGACCTGGCCCAAGCCGCAGGAGGGCTCCGGCTTCCCGGCGCGGGTCTTCGCGATCGTGGACCGGGGCTGAGGGGTCCTCAGCGCTGGGCCAGCTGCGCCCGGATCTGCTCGTAGGTCTCGTGCCCGAACGCCACCAGCCGGGCCTCCTCGACGGCGGTGTCGGCCGTCCGGAAGACCTCGAGCGGAGCGGCGATCGCGTCGTCCTTGGGCCAGCCGTAGACGCCCGCGCTGACCAGGGGGAAGGCCACCGACCGCGCCCCGAGCTCGTCGGCCACCTCGAGAGCGCGCCGGTAGCACGAGGTGAGCAGCGACCGGTCGGCCTGCCCGCGGGTCCGGTCGGGGCCGACCACGTGGATGACCCACCGCGCCCGCATCTCCCCTGCCGTGGTCCAGCCGGCGTCGCCGGTGGCCAGGCCCTGCGGGAAGCGCTCCACGCAGTCGGCCAGGACGGCCGGCCCACCCGCGCGGTGGATCGCGCCGTCCACGCCGCTGCCGCCGCGCATCCGGTTGTTCGCGGCGTTGACCACGGCGTCGACGTCCTGCTCGGTGATGTCCCCCTCGACCACCGTGACCTTCACTCGAACTCCTTGAGCAGCTTCAGGGTCGCCCGCTCCAGCGCGGCCTGCCGCTCGTCGGTGTTCTCGTAGCGACGCTTGGTGGCGCGCTCGATGGTCTTGCCCCGGCGGTAGGCGTCGACCACCCGCGGGTCGACGTACGACGACTTGGCCAGGGCCGGGGTGTTGCCGAGGAACTGCGAGACCTCCTTCATGGCCGCCGCCACCGCGCGCTTCTGCGAGGCCTGCGTCTGCCCCGGCTCGGACGTCTGAGCCAGCGCGGCCGCCGCGAGCACGGTGGCGTGCCAGGTGCGGAAGTCCTTGGCGGTGGCCTCCAGCCCCGTGGAGGTCCGGACGTAGTCGTTGACCAGGTCGGGCAGCAGCGAGCGCCAGCCCTGACCGTTCTTGTAGGAGAGCAGCCGGTCGTCCCCACCGCGGCGCCGGCGCATGATCTCGATGGCCTCGATCACCACGGCGTCGTCGATGCGGATCTCGTGCTCGACGCCGGACTTGCCGGTGAACGCGAAGACCAGGCCCTGCTGGTGCTTGCGCACGTGGCGCCGCTCCAGGGTGGTCAGCCCGAAGGAGCCGTTCTCGTCGGCGTAGACGTCGTTGCCGATGCGGAAGTAGCCCAGGTCGAGCAGCCGCACCGCTGCCGCGCAGGCGCGCTCGAGCGGCATCCCCTCCATGCCGAGGTCGAGCAGCACCCGCTCGCGCGCCTTGGACAGCGCCTTCCCGAACAGCAGCATCCGGTCGAACTTCTGCGCGTCCCGCCGCTCGCGCCACAGCGGGTGGTAGAGGTACTGCCGCCGGCCGGCGTCGTCGGTGCCGACCGCCTGCAGGTGGCCGTTGGCGTGCGGCGTGATCCACACGTCGCGCCAGGCCGGCGGGATCACCAGGTCCCGGGCGCGCTGCGCCTCCTCCGGTCCGAGCCGGCGGCCCTGCTGGTCGAGGTAGACGAAGCCCTTGCCGGCCCGTCGTCGGGTCCAGCCGGGCTGGTCCGGGGACGTGCGGCGCAGGCGAGGCATGGCGGGACAGTAGCCAGAACCCTCCGAGCGCTATCCGAACGGCGGCACTTTTGTCCGGCAGCTCCTCAGCGCCGGCGCAGCGACCGGGTCAGCACGAGGATGAAGCCGATGCCGAGCAGCCCGGTGAGGAACCACGGCCACTCCGGGCGCTGGCTGGACGTGCTCTCCGGCAGCTCGGAGTCCTCGCGGGACTCGGTGCGGTTGGTGGGGCTGGACGTGGGGCTGGGCGCAGGGCTGGCCGTGGCGGACGGCGCCTGCGTGGCCGACGCGGTCTGCGACGGCTCGAGGGAGGGCAGCGCGACGCGCAGCACGTCGGAGCGGAGCCCCTCGGAGCTGAGCAGCAGGCTGCCGTCGCTGTCCACGGCCAGCCCCTCGCCCTGCGGCTGCTCGGGCAGCTGGAGCTGGTCGACCTTCTGCAGCGACGGGAAGTCGTAGACCGCGGCCGCGGCGTAGTTGCGCACCACCACGTGCTTCCCGTCGGGCAGGAAGGCGCCGTCCGTGGCGATCGGCAGCACCTCGCCCACGGGCTCGAGCCGGTTGACGCCGTCGCGCGACAGGGTCTCGGGGGCGGCGTACAGCGTGCCGCCCAGGACGCCCTTGGTGGCGACGTAGAGCCGGCCGGTGGTGGGGTCGGTCATCAGGGTCTCGGCGTCGTGCGGACCGTCGGGGTAGGCCAGGTCGTAGACCGGCGAGTCCGTGTCGTCGTCGTCCCGCCCGACCGGCACTGCCGCGACCTGGATGGTCTCGCGCGACTCGCCGTTGTCGCCGATGTCGCCGACCCAGACGTGCCCGTCGTCCAGCGGGGCCAGCGCCTCGACGTCCTGCGGGTCCTCGGCCCAGTCGGAGATCCCGACCGTGCGGCCGGTGGCGGGGTCGACGCTGAAGACCCGTCCGGAGTCGCCGGAGTCGTTGGTGGTCACCACGAGCCCGTCGACCACCACCAGGCCGCTCGACTCGATGATCGCCGGATCCTGGAAGGAGAAGACCACCTGGGCCCGCCCGACCGGTGCGGCCGCGGCGCCGAGGAGGAACGGCACCACCACCAGGCCGGCCAGGACGCGCTCACGCATCGGCGCGGTCCAGCAGCTCGGCCAGCCGGGGGCGGATGCCCCAGCCCTCGACCAGCTCGTCGTACTCGCGGCGCAGCGAGCCGCCCCGGACCGGCGCACCGGTCCGGGTGGCGCGGAGCAGGGTGTTGCGCGGCGTGTGCTTGCTCTCGACGAACTGCACCACGTCGACGCGGTAGCCCTGGAGCCGCATCAGCGTGGCCCGCAGCGCATCGGTCAGGGTCTCGGCCAGCCGCTCGCGGAGGATGCCGTGCCGGGTGAGCATCGCGTACGGCGCCGGCGTGGGCGCCTTGCGCAGCTGGGCCGCCACGTCGTGGTGGCAGCACGGCGCGGCCAGCACCAGGGCGGCCTCCCACTCGACCGCGCGCGCCAGCGCCTCGTCGGTGGCCGTGTCGCAGGCGTGCAGGGCCAGCACCACCTCGGGAGCCGGGTCCAGCTCGGCCGCGCCGATGCTGCCCACCACGAAGGTGGCGTCGAGGCCGAGCTCGCGGGCGACCCGCTCGTTGTGCTCCTTCGACTGCTCCTTGACGTCGACGCCGACCAGCGCGACGGGCAGCCCGCGCACGCCGGCGAGGTAGCGCTCGGCCGCGAAGGTGAGGTAGGCGTTGCCGCACCCGAGGTCGGCCACCCGCAGCGGCGCCTCGGGCGTCGGGCGGCGCAGCTGCCCCTTCTCCACGGCGTCGGTGACGGCGGTGTCCAGGAGCCGCAGGAACTCCTCGACCTGGCGGTACTTGTCGCGCCGGCTCGGCTTGAGCCGGCCCTCCGCGTCGGCCAGCCCCAGCGCGCGGAAGAGCGGGTCGTCCTCGGCGAGCAGCCGCTCCTTGTCGCGGTCGTGGCCGCGGTCGACCTCCGCGGGGGCGGTGCGGGTGCTGGTGTGCACCAGCGCCTCGCCCTTGCGGGTCACCTGCAGCTGGACGGTCTCGACGCCGCCGTCGGGCGCCAGGGTGTCGGCATGCCAGCTCCCGAACGGGAGGTCGAGCAGGTCGTCGACGGCGTCGCGCGCCGCGCCGCCCACCGGGTGGTTCGAGGTGTGCGCCTGCGTCTCGTCGTACGCCGTGACCTGGAGGTGCCGCCCGGCCTTGAGGTCGACGTATCGCAGCTCGACCCGGCGCCACCTCGGCGTCCCGGTCCGCTGCTTGCCGGACGCGACGGCGCGCACCAGCGCCTCGGGGTCGAGGAGCCGGCCGCGGAGCTGCGCGAGCGCACGCAGGAGGTTCTCGGCCATCAGAACACCGAGGCGATGACCACGATGAGCAGCAGCGCCACGAGGGCCGCGGGGATGACCAGGCGGCGGTGGCGGGGGTTCACCCCGGAAGTCTAGGAGGGGTCAGGACACGGCCAGGTGGCCGGCGGCGTCCTCGACCCTCAGCGAGAGGGGCGTGGTCTGGGCGCCGGAGGCCAGCGTGCAGTCCAGGTCCTCCCCGACCTGGGCGACCACGAGGTCGTGCCCGCAGTCGACCTGCGCCTGCGCGAAGTCCTCGGGCATGGTCGAGCGGACGTAGGACTCGATGTCGGAGCCGCGGAGCACGACCGAGTCGAGGGTCACGTCGACGGAGACCTCGTCCTCCCGCGCGTGGCGCAGCCGCACCCGGTAGGGCACGTCCGCGTCCGCCACCGCCAGCGTGCAGCGGACGGTCATCGTCGCGGCCAGCGCGTGGTGGCCGGGGCAGGTGGCGGCGCCGACCTCCAGGTCCGGGAAGCTCTGCGCCTGGCTCTGCTGCAGGTAGCCCTCCACGGCGGTCGGGTCCCACCCCGGCTCGTCGCCGCACGCGGTGAGTCCCGCCCCCAGGACGACCGCGGCGGCGACGTACGCCGCCAGCCGGCGTGCTCCTCGGCGTGCTCCTCGGCGGTTCACGGCGACACCACCACCGGCGCCTCGACGGGCCGGGCCGGCTCGGGGACCGGATCGAGGTCGGGTCCGTCGTCGGCCTCGCTCGCCGCCACCGGAGCGGGCCGGAAGCGGAACCAGGCCCAGAAGAGCAGCGAGCCGACCCCGAAGGCGCCGAACAGCGCCACCGTGACGGTGGCCGACACGGTCGTCGACCGGCCCAGGTAGCCCGACTGCGGGACCAGCAGGACGTGGACGAAGACGAACGCCGTCAGCAGCGTCAGGGCGCCCCACGGCAGCCAGCCCCACTGGCGCACCCGGTAGCCGGGCAGGAACCGCAGCGGCACCAGGGAGAAGAGCAGGCCCTCGATACCGCCGATGAACAGGCTGCCGAGGAAGGAGTCCCCGACCAGGACGACCAGCCCCGCATCCGTCCGGTTGGCCGCCTCGGCCACCGGCTCGAAGGCCACCCAGGCCCCGATCGCCACGAGCAGGCCCGCCAGCAGGGTGACGGCCTCGGCCCTGCCCTCGGTCTTGCGGGCCAGTGCTCCGGCGAAGACGGCGCCGCCGAGCACGCCGTAGAGGTAGCCGGGCTGGAAGTGCGTCAGCCTCGAGACCAGCACGCAGAGCACGGCCACCAGGAGGGCGCTCGGGATGGCGCGCAGGTGCCAGTGCCGGTCCTGGTGGCGGGCACCGCGGAAGAGCCATCCCGCGGCGGCCGTGACGAGCACGGCGACGACCAGGGCGAGGAAGACGCCAGCGAGGAGCGCGCCGGTGGCCCGGTCGACCCCCGCGTCCGGGTCGAGGAGCCCACCGAGGGCGGTCCCGACCACGGCACAGCCCAGGAAGACCGCGACCCTGCGGGCCCGGCCCGGCACGGCCGGCTCCGCGGCCTCGACCGCGCCGGCCCGGCGCCGTCGCAGCCTGCGGGTGATCCGGTCGTGGTTCTCCTCGTAGGTGCTGTTGAAGATCTGGGCCGGGAAGACCATCAGCAGGCCCACCAGCGCGACGAGGACGAGGTCCTGCGGCAGCCGGTCGGTCAGTGAGTCCAGGGCGTCGGACGGGACGGTGATCGCCCCCGGCACCGACGACCGCCGGCCGCTGGCCACCGCCCGGGCGCTGTCCGCCTCCGTGTCGCTCATCGGCAGCGCGAACGCGCCGATGGTGCCGGTGGCAGCCACGGCGGCCGGCTCCACGCCGAGCGGGTCCGCCGACGTCCCGGGCGTCGGCGCCGGCAGCGGGTCGGCGGTGGCCACCAGCGTCGAGCGCTGGGTGACGCGCGAGCCACCCGTGCTGGTGCGGCAGTCGTCGGCCTGCCCGGCTGCGGTGATGACGATGGTCTCGACGTACGTCCCGGTCATCGCCGTCGCGTAGGTGACGCCGTCGCGGACCTCGGTGGCGGTGATCTTGTAGTGGCTGACCGCGCGGTAGTCGGCACCGTGCTTGGTGCTCAGCTCACCGGTGACCTCGTCCTGGCAGTCGAGGGGCTCGTCGCGCGTGCGGGTGAACCCGCCGGAGGTGCTGTCGAGGTCGATGGCGCTCGGCTCCTCGTCCTCGGTCTGCGTCGTCACCGAGCACGCCTGCCCGACCGCGCACCCCGCGCCGAACTGGAAGCTCCACGTGCCGCTCGTGGTGCTGAAGTCCGGCAGGTGGTCCTGCACCGTGACCTGCACCGTCCACGGGCCCTGGACCACGGCCCCGTCGTCGGCCGCCCAGGCACCCGGCGCCGGTCCGGCGCCGAGCAGGGCGGCTGCGGTGGACGCGCCGAGGACGGCGGCGCGCGCGAGCAGTCGAGTCGGAACCATTGGTCTACCCCCCAGAAGACCGAGTGCCCGAGCCACGTGGACGCTTCGCCCGACCTTAGGACCGGACCCCCCGACCGGGCACTGGCCCGTTCGGGCTGGCCCGGACGGGCCATCCGGTCCGGTCACGACGCGGTCGCAGTCTGGTCACGAGTCGTCGCGCACGCTCGCGCCGCGGCCGCCGCGGGTGCCACCGTCGGAGGGTGACCACCACCGCGCAGGAGCGCGCGCACGCCTTCGACTTCTGGCTCGGGGAGTGGGAGGTGCACGACCAGGACGGCGCGCACGTCGGGCGGAGCTCGATCACGCCGCTGTTCGGCACCGGCGCCGTGGCCGAGCACTGGCGCGGTGACGGCGGCGTCGAGGGGCGCAGCCTCAGCTCCTGGGACCCGGAGCGCGGCTGCTGGCACCAGACCTGGCTGGACTCCTCCGGCGGGATCCTGCTCCTCGACGGCGGGGTCGAGGACGGCGCGATGGTGCTGGTCGGGATCGACGCCGACGCCCGCCAGCGGATCACCTGGTCGGTCGACGGTCCCGGCGTCCGGCAGCTGTGGGAGACGACCAGGGACGACGGCGCCAGCTGGTCGGTGGCCTTCGACGGCCGCTACACGCCCGCCCAGGCCGGCCCCGGCTAGCGCTTCGGGGCCAGCAGCTCGGCCAGGTGGAGGGTCCGTACGCCGGCCAGGTCGTCGAGCTGGACCCGGCAGGACATGCCGTCGGCCAGCACCACCGCGCCGGGGTGGGCCCGGACGGCAGGCAGCAGGTGGGTCTCGGCCACGGCGACCGAGACGTCGTAGTGACCCTTCTCCATCCCGAAGTTCCCGGCCAGGCCGCAGCAGCCGGCCACCCGGGTGACCGTGGCCCCGGCCCGCTCGAGGAGGCGCTGGTCGGCGCCCCAGCCGATCACGGCGTGGTGGTGGCAGTGCGGCTGCGCGACGACCTCCACCTCGCTGAGGTCCGGCAGCGGCAGGTCGCGCCGCTCGACCAGCTCGGCCAGGCTGAGGATCTCATCGGTGAAGGCCGCCGCCTCGCCGGCCAGCTCGGCGCCGTCGCTGCGCAGCGTGGCCAGGCAGGACGGCTCCAGGCCGATCACGGGCACGCCGGACCGCACGTAGGGCTCGAGTGTGGCCAGAGTGGCCGTCATGATCCGCCGGGCCTGGTCGAGCTGGCCGGTCGTGATCCAGGTCAGCCCGCAGCAGGCGTCGTCCGGGATGACGCGAGCGGTCAGCCCGACCGACTCCAGGTAGCGGATGGCCGCCAGCCCGTTGCCCGGGAAGAAGTGGTCGGTGAAGGAGTCGGCCCAGATCCACACGTCCGGGGTGCCCCCGGTCGGCGCCGACCGCTGCAGCGTCCTGGGCGCGAACGCCGGGATGGAGCGGCGCTGGTCGATGCCGGCCGTCGCCTTGGCCAGGCGGGCGACCGGGCCCAGGCGCATCATCCGGTTGGCCAGCGAGGCCATGGGGGCGGCCCGGTCGGCCCACGCCGGCAGCCGGCCGAGGAGGCGGTGGCTGCGCGGGCGGCGTACGCCCTCGACGTCGTGCTTCTGGTGCAGGGCCTCGGACTTGTACGTCGCCATGTCCACGCCGGTCGGGCAGTCGGACGCGCAGCCCTTGCAGGCCAGGCAGAGGTCGAGCGCCGCGGTGACGGCGGGGTCGGCGAAGCCCCGGACCAGGCTCCCGTCGATCGCCTCCTGCAGCACACGCGCCCGGCCCCGCGTGGAGTCCTTCTCGTTGCGGGTGGCGAGGTAGGAGGGGCACATGACCCCC